>CATLBO010000009.1 GCA_949879025.1 uncultured Hungatella sp.
CCCTGGAACCATTATACCATAAATTGCCAAATATTGCTATAGAATAAAACAAAAATTTTGACAAAAAAATATAGGCTTTACAGGGCCTAAGAGTACTTTTTTCATTATCAAACTGTCAAACACCCGGAGGAGTCATTGGGCTTTTAGGGGGACTGGTGACCGAGCGGATACGAAAATTTGTAAATAAAATGTGAGAGATGAATTCATCCAGACGATCCATGGCTTTCTTAGGCAAAAGCGGAACCAGTTTGACGAAACTGCATTGACCAGAAAGCAGTAACATAGAGCTGCTAAAAAATAACAAAAGTAATAGAACATCTATGTTTTTTTTGCCTGGAATGTATTATAATGAATATAACGGACATTTAACGGGAATTTGGCTTTTGCAGAAGAACACGGCATCTGCCAAAAAGGCAATCATGACAAATTGGGAGGTAATAAGATGGTATACGAAGCGATTGGCAAACTGGTGCAGTATGGGTTGGACACATGTTTGATCACAGAGGTAGACAGGATCTATGCTACCAATCAGATTTTGGATGTGCTGCATATGGATGACTATGAGGAGCCGGAGAATGTAAAAAGGCCGGTGGCGCTGGAAGAGGTGCTGAAGGAATTGCTGGATTATGCCCATGAAACCGGGGTTATGCCGGATGACAGCATTACTTATCGTGATCTTTTCGATACAAGGCTTATGAATTGTCTTATGCCGAGGCCAGTGGAGGTGGTACATGCTTTCTGGAAAAAGTATCAGGATTCCCCAAAGGCTGCTACGGATTATTTTTATAAATTAAGCCAGGATTCAGACTATATACGCAGATACCGAGTATGCAAGGATATAAAATGGGTGGCCCGGTCAAAGTACGGCGATTTGGATATTACCATCAATTTATCAAAGCCGGAGAAAGATCCAAAGGCCATTGCCGCTGCCAAGCTTGCCAAGCAGAGCGGATACCCTAAATGCCTGCTGTGTATGGAAAATATAGGGTATGCAGGCCGTGCCAATCATCCGGCCAGGAATAATCACCGGATCATTCCCATTACCATCAATGATAATGCCTGGGGATTCCAGTATTCTCCCTATGTGTATTATAATGAGCACTGTATTGTCTTTAACGGGAAACATGTTCCCATGAAGATTGAGAGGGCTACCTTTATTAAGCTGTTCGATTTTGTAGAATTGTTCCCCCATTATTTCCTGGGTTCCAATGCGGATCTGCCTATTGTAGGCGGTTCTATTTTAAGCCATGACCATTTCCAGGGAGGACATTATACATTTGCTATGGCCAAGGCGCCTATGAAGAAGAAATTTAAGATGAAGGGCTATGAGGATGTGGAGGCAGGGATCGTATACTGGCCCATGTCAGTGATCCGTCTCAGGGCAAAAGACAGCGATAGACTGGTGGATCTGGGAGAGGTGATTCTGAAAGCCTGGAGAGGGTATACGGATGAGGATGCATTTATTTTTGCCGAGACCGATGGGGAACCTCACAATACTATTACGCCGATTGCCAGGAAAAACGGGGAGTTCTTTGAACTGGATCTGGTGCTGAGGAATAATATTACTACAGAGGAATTTCCGCTGGGCGTATACCATCCTCATCAGGAGCTGCACCATATTAAGAAAGAGAATATCGGGCTGATTGAGGTAATGGGACTGGCAGTGCTGCCTTCCAGACTAAAAGAGGAACTGGCCCTTCTTGGGGAATATATTGTGGAAGGGAAGGCTGTGGGAGACAATGAAGCCATTGCAAAACATGAGCAGTGGGTGAAAGAATTCCTTCCCAAATATGAGAATGTGACCAGGGAGAATGTGCAGGAAATTCTGAAGGCAGAGGTAGGGCTGGTATTTGAGCGGGTACTGGAGGATTCCGGCGTATATAAATGTACAGACGAGGGAAGGAAATCCTTTGAAAAGTTTCTGAAGAAGGCCGGGTTTGAGAAGGCATAAAGGAAGGGAATCATGGTATGATAAAAGCAGTAATCTTTGATATGGATGGTTTGATGATTGACAGTGAAAGGGTTACCTTTGAAGGATACAAGGCTGAATGCGGGAAAATGGGGCTTGTTATGGAGGAGGAATTCTATAAAAAAGTTTTGGGCCATACTCTGCCGGAGGTATTCCAGATGTTTTGGGATAAATACGGAAAATCATTTCCCATGGAAGAGGTGCTGGAAAAGGTACATAACTATATGGATGATGTGTTTGTGAGAGATGGGGTTCCGGTGAAAGAGGGATTAAGAGAGCTGCTGCAATATTTGAAGGCTAACAATTATAAGACGGTGGTAGCTACCTCCAGCGGCCGCAGCAGGGTGGACAGGATTCTTAATATGGCAGGGCTGACAGAATATTTTGATGGCTCTGTTTGCGGTGACGAGGTAAAAAACGGGAAGCCTGACCCGGAAGTCTTTTTGAAAGCCTGCGAAAAAGTGCAGGCAAAGCCGCAGGAGGCCCTTGTTTTGGAAGACTCGGAGGCAGGGATAAGTGCAGCCTATGCTGCAGGTATTCCAGTGATCTGTGTGCCAGATATGAAGTATCCGGAGGAGCAGTTTGCCAGGAAAGCTGTTAAAATCGCAGCCTCGCTGGCAGTGGTTTTGGAGATGTTTGAGAAAGAAGGAAATAGCTGCTGCGGAAGCAGGATATAACAATAGAACAGATTCCCTGTTAAAGCATGGAGACAGTATGGAAGGACTCGGTTTAGGCCGGGTCCTTTTTTATTGCAGAAGATTGCGTCATATAAAGCCAAAACCCTCTTCAGGCTGTGGGCAATACACATACGGAAACTGGCTGCTGTAAGCGCACTTGGACGCACGAGTCCGGCTTATTTGGCTCTTTGTTGTTGAAATAACAACTAAACTTTTGAAATAACAGTTGACAAACGGAAAATTACCTGTTATTATAGCATTATAAATGTTGAAACAAAAATATAAACTGTTAAATCAACAAAAAGAAAGTGAGGGAATTATGATTTACACAGTAACGCTTAATCCGGCTCTGGATAAGACGGTAGAGATTCCGTCATTTACCATTGACAGTGTGAACCGCATCACTGCCATGAGGACAGATCCAGGAGGAAAGGGGATCAATGTCTCCAAAGTAATTGGAAAGCTGGGAGGAACGAGCACAGCGACAGGAATTCTCGGCGGCACAACAGGGCAGGCTATTATGTCTGCGCTGGAAGATATGGGGCTGGAGACTTTCTTCTGCTTTGCAGACGGGGAGACTCGTACCAACCTGAAAGTTGTGGACAAAACAAAACACACGAATACAGACATCAATGAGCCGGGGCTTACGGTTACAGAAGAGCTTTTGAACACTCTTTTAAAGGAACTTCTGGCAAAGCTTAAAAAGGATGACATTGTGGTTTTGTCAGGAAGCCTGCCTATAGGAGCACCGAAAAATACATATGGAACATGGGTAAAATGCTGCAGAGAAGCAGGAGCTAAGACCATCCTGGATGCAGATGGGGAACTGCTAATGGAAGGCCTTAAGGAGTCGCCGTATTTGATTAAGCCCAATCATCACGAACTTTCCCGGCTGTTTGACACAACCCTTGAGACTCCCCAGGAGCTGAAAAAGGCGGCCCTGAAGCTGATGGAGGAAAACAAAGTAGAGAAAGTAGTGGTATCCATGGGTGCTGCGGGAGCGCTGTATGTGACAAAAGATATTACCATCTATGCAGAAGGACTGAAAGTGCCTGTCGGCAGTACTGTGGGAGCGGGAGACAGCGTGGTTGCAGCTTTGGCATTTGCCGAGGAGTCAGGCATGAGCCTGGAGGAGACGGTTCGGCTGTCTACGGCAACGGGAGCGGCTAATGTAATGTGCAGCGGAACTCAGGCGGCAGAATACCAGGTAATAAAGGATCTGATTCCCAAAGTGGTATTTCAAGAGAAGTAACTGTTGCAAAAACAATTAATTATAAGTTATGATAAGAAAGGAGTTTTAAAATGAAAGCAAAAGGTGTTAGACTGCATGGGGCAAATGATTTAAGACTGGAGGAATTTGAACTTCCGGAGATTACGGATGACGAGATTTTGGTAAAGGTGGTTTCTGACAGTATCTGCATGTCGACTTACAAGTGTGCCATTTTGGGGGAGAAGCATAAACGTGTTCACGATGATGTGGCAGAGCATCCGGCTATTATGGGTCATGAGTTTGCAGGAGACATTGTGAAGGTGGGAAAGAACCATCAGGATACCTTTAAGCCAGGTATGAAGTTTACGCTGCAGCCTGCACTGAATTATAAAGGAACCATGTGGAGTCCCGGATATTCCTACGAATTTTTCGGAGGAGATGCCACTTACTGCATTATTCCGGCGGAGGTTATGGAGCTGGGATGCCTTCTGGAGTATAAAGGAAGAGCCTATTATGAGGCATCTCTGGCAGAACCGATGTCCTGCAGTATCGGAGCATTTAACGCCGCATATCATACTCAGATGGGAGTTTACACCCACCAGATGGGCATTCGGGAGAACGGCAAACTGGCTATTATGGCAGGAGCCGGCCCTATGGGACTGGGAGCCCTTACATATGCCCTTCATCGGGACGTCCGTCCTTCATTGGTAGTGGTTACGGATCTGGATCAGGATCGCCTTGATCGGGCTGCCCAGCTGTTTTCGCCTGCAGAGTACGCAAAGCAAGGAATTCAGGTTCATTTCGTAAACACAGGCAAATATGAAGACCCAGTGGCAGAGCTTATGAAGATTTCCGGCGGCACAGGGTATGATGATGTTCTCTGCTATGCCCCAGTGGCAGCAGTGATCAAGCAGTCCAGCGACATTTTGGGACGGGACGGATGCCTTAACTTTTTCGCAGGCCCTACGGACAATAAGTTCAGCGCAACCATTAACTTTTATGATGTACACTATAACTCCACTCATGTTATGGGAACCACAGGAGGCAACACTGCGGACATGATTGAATCCCTGGAATTGACTGCAGCAAAGCGCATTAACCCGGCAGTTATGGTGACTCATATCGGCGGATTAGATGCAGTGGCAGATACCACGTTAAACCTGCCGAAGATTCCAGGAGGAAAGAAGCTGATCTATACCTGGCTTTCCATGCCTCTGACAGCGCTGACTGACTTAAGGGCTAAGGGCGAAGAAACTGGTGACGGCCGTCTGACGGCACTGGCGGACATCGTGGATGCCCATCAGGGACTGTGGTGCCCTGAAGCCGAGGAGTACCTGCTGGCTAATTTTATAGAAAAATAATACCGTGTCAGAATCCCGTCTGTGGGTTTTGACACAGACGGGAGGTAAATTTTGGATTCTATGGAAACACGCAGAAATACCATTGTTGAACTGATCAATGAAAACGGAACTGTTACGTTTTCCCAGCTGAAAAAGGCGTTTCCCAATGTGTCAGAGATGACGCTGCGGACGGATCTAAAGCTTTTGGATGAGGCTAAGAAGATTGTGCGCATCCATGGAGGTGCTAAGTCCGTCCAGGTGGTCATCGGGACAGACGACTATTTAAGCAACCGTTCTGTCCGCAACATACCGGCAAAGCAGAAGGTGGCGGAGAAAGCCGTGTCCCTGATCCGCAGGGATACTACAGTTTTTTTAGATTCCGGAAGTACGGCTACTTTGATGGCCCGCCAGTTTCCTGACCAGTCTAATCTGATCTATACCACAGGATTAAGCTGCGCAACGGAGCTTGCCAACCTTTCAAACCCTTCGGTAATGCTGCCAGGAGGAAGGCTGAATCGGTACAGCCAGAGCGTGTACGGCATATTGGCGGTGAAAGAGCTGGAGCGGGTGAATTTCAGCCAGACATTTCTTGGGGTAACAGGATACAGTTCCTCTGCAGGTTTTACCTGTGGAAGTAATGAGGAAGCAATTTTGAAAATGACTGCCATAAAACAGTCGGAGCAGACCATTGTGCTTATGGATTCCTCTAAAATCGGGATGAAGAGCACGTTTTGCATCTGCGGCCTGGAAAAAGTGGACGTGGTGGTTTCTGACGGAAATCTGCCAGAGGAGTTTCTGGAAGAGTGCCGCAGATTCCAGGTGACAGTTATGTAAAGCTTCAGATAATAAACCTCATAAAACGGGTCAGTTCTCCATTGCTCTGCCAATGTGAGGAGGGTTATTTTGAAAAATAGTGTACAAAAATTTGGAAAATTTTTGTCGGCAATGGTTATGCCTAATATTGGTGCGCTGATTGCCTTTGGTTTTCTTGCCGCATTGTTTATTGATACGGGATGGATACCGAATAAGGGATTTAACAGCATGGTAGGCCCTATGCTTACCTATCTGATCCCGATTTTGATTGCATCGACCGGCGGCAGGATGATAGGCGGAGACAGAGGCCGGGTAGTAGGCGCCATTGCGGTTATAGGCGCCATCATGAGCAACACGGAAATTACCATGCTGATGGCAGCCATGGCTATGGGCCCCTTGGCGGGATACTGCATCAGCAAATTTGACAAGGCTATGGACGGCCATATGCCGGCAGGCTTTGAGATGCTGATTAACAATTTTTCCGCAGGAATCATCGGAATGCTCCTTGCAATGCTGGGATATGTGATTATCGGTCCGGCTATGAGCGGTATTTTACAGATTCTGTCGGCAGGAGTTAATGTATTAGTTCAGAATGAACTGCTGCCTCTGGCTGCAGTGTTTATTGAGCCTGCAAAGGTGCTGTTTTTAAACAATGCCATTAACCATGGAATTTTTACCCCGATTGCTACGGCACAGGCGGCTGAGACGGGAAAGTCTATTATGTATATGCTGGAGCCTAACCCAGGTCCGGGACTCGGCGTGCTTCTTGCTTATATGTTCTTCTGCAAAGATAAGGCCACAAAGGATTCTGCTCCTGGAGCAGTGATCATCCACCTGCTGGGCGGTATCCACGAGATTTATTTTCCGTATATTCTCATGAACCCTCTGATTATCGTGGCTCCTATTATTGGAAATATTGCAGCTGTTTTCTGGTATAATATGACTGGATGCGGGCTGGTGGGGCCGGCTTCGCCGGGGTCGGTGATTGCCTACATGATGATGACGCCGGGACAGGATATGCTTAAGGTGCTTATGGGAATTGCCATGTCGGGGGGAATTTCCTTTGCCATTGCATCAGTATTTGTGCGGATGGCCGGAAGCAAGAGCCTGGAGGAGGCACAGAATGAGCTGGCGGCCAGAAAGGCTCAGGCAAAGGGGCAGGCAGCAGTGCCAGGCACCATTGAGAAGTCAACAGAGATTAGGAAGATAGTCTTTGCCTGCGATGCGGGGATGGGGTCCTCCGCTATGGGAGCCACTAAATTCCGCAACCGAATTAAGGCCGGACGTCCAGATATTACAGTTACCAATACCTCTGTGGACAATATTCCTGCAGACTGCGATATTGCTGTTGTGCAGACGACTTTGGCTGACAGGGCGCGGAAGTCTGCGCCTGGAGCCCAGCTTATTACCATCGGCAATTTCCTTGCAGACCCTGCTTTGGATGCCTTATATGTACAGTTAAGTACTGGTGATGCCCCAGCAGCGCCTGCAGGGGAGAATACGGATATTGTGATTCCAGACGTACCTATTAAAAGGCAGGTGATTATACGGGAAGGCATCCATCTGGGGCAAAAGCCTGTGACTAAGGAAGAGGCTATCCAGGCTGCCGGAGAGATGCTGGTGAAACTGGGCTATGTGGATGCCACATATATTGATGCCATGCAGGAGAGAGAAAAACTGGTATCCACATACATCGGCATGGGCGTGGCAATTCCCCATGGAACGACGCAGGCTAAGGGGACTGTGAAGAAAACGGGGATCGTGTGTTTCCAGTATCCAAAAGGAGTTGATTTCGGGGCGGAGAAGGCCCAGCTGGTGTTCGGCATTGCGGGAATCGGAGATGAACACCTGGATCTTTTAAGCAAGCTGTGTACGCTTTTGGAAGATCCGGCGCTTTTAGAGACACTGAAAACGACAGATGACGCAGAATGGGTGTTGGATCAGCTTTCGTAAGATGTGCAGACAGAAATTTTTGATTGCTATTTGAGGGGAGTATTAAAAGGGGCTGCTGCATGGTTTTAAGAGCAGCAGCCTCTTTAGAGTTTGCCGAATATCAGAAAGGCTCGTCATATGTGTACCGGTCCAGATGATAATTCAGCTCCGCCCCAATCAGAAGGATGCAGATGCAGATATACAGCCAAAGCATCAGTACGACTACAGCTGTCAGGCTGCCGTACATATAGGAATAATTGCTGAAGTTACTGAAATAAATGGAAAACAGGCCGGAAAACACGATCCATCCCAAGGTAGAGAAAAGCGCTCCGGGAAGCTGGCTTCTTAAGCTGTGGCGGCGGACGGGAACCAGGGTGTAAAGTCCTGTAAATACGATGACTAAAACTGCCAGGGCCAAGAAGGAGCGGAGGCTGATAACATACCGGGTAAAGCCTGAGATCAGGGGGAATACCTGGAGAATCAGCCTTTGAAGGGCAGTTCCCAGCACCAGCAGCAGCAGGCTGGCTATGCAGGCAACTACAAAAAGCACTGTGTAGCCGGAGCAGATCAGCCGCCGGATAATGTAACCGCCGGACTGAGGGCTTTCATATACTCGGTTTAATCCCCTTTCAATCCCCATCATTCCCCGTGATGCAGACCAAATGGCCATAATGGCGCTTAAAGATACAACAGTGGCCGGAGATTTTGTGTAAAGTTCATCTACAATGCCTACTACCAGAGAGTCCAGCATATCCGGCATGACGGATACCAAAAGCTCTAAAAGATCCGACTTGTTAATGGCTGGAATAAACTGGATCAAGGTAAGCAGAAGCATAATAAACGGAAAAAAGGATATGACGATAAAGAACGAGGCCTGGGCGGCATAGACCGTTACCTCGTCTTTTTTGTATTTATCGAAAATTCGTTTGCTTTGTACCAGAAGAGAAATCATGATTTTATGCCTTTCTATTTCCATTGCCGGCTGTTTCTATGTATATTAGCATGAGTTGGAAAAAATAGCAAGGCAGAAGGAGGAGGGCAATGGATGAATTTAAATTAAGGAGTATCTTTTTACAGCATATTCCTATATAATTGTATTGAAATACAGCCAGCTTAAAAAAGACGTTAATACGGTTGAATTTTATGTTTCTGCATAAAATATAGATACTGCAGAAAATGTCTGATAAAAATTATTTCAATAAATAAGTCGCAGGTGAGGCTTGGAAGCACATAAAGGCCAAAGAAAGGCCTAAGGGATATGGAGGAGAATATGACAAAACTGGAGAAATATTGGATTCTTTATGATGTGGGGAACTCTGCTTTTATGCTGCTGGTTTCCACTATTCTGCCTATTTATTTCAATTATTTGACAGGGGTAGGCGGCGTATCGGAGGTGGATGCGCTGGCTTACTGGGGGTATGGGGCTTCAGCATCCACTCTTTTAGTGGCATTTCTGGGTCCGGTTCTGGGAACCGTGGCGGATACAGACGGATATAAGAAACCGATTTTTACTGTCTGCATGATGGTGGGTGTCATAGGATGCGCAGCTTTGGCGCTGCCGGTGCCGTGGACGCTGTTTTTGGCTGTTTATGTTATTGCAAAGGTGGGATATTCCGCCAGCCTGATATTCTATGACGCCATGCTTTCCGATGTGACGGTGCCGGAACGGATGGATCAGATATCAGCCCAGGGATATGCCTGGGGATATATCGGAAGCTGTGTGCCCTTTATTGTCAGTCTGGTGTTTGTACTGGGAAATGAGGCCATAGGAATTACCATGCAGGCAGCAATGGGAATTGCATTTATTTTAAATGCAGGATGGTGGTTTACAGTGACTCTTCCGCTTCTGCGGCATTATAAGCAGAAACACGGGGTGGCAAAGCAGAAACATGTGGTAAAAGAAAGCTTTGGCAGGCTTTTTAAGGTTTTGCAGGATATGAAAAAGGAACGGAAAATCGTTTTGTTCTTGCTGGCCTTTTTCTTCTATATTGATGGGGTCTACACCATTATTGAGATGGCTACAGCCTATGGCAGCGCCATTGGACTGGATACCCAGGGACTTTTGCTGGCACTTCTGGTGACCCAGATTGTAGCGTTTCCATGTGCGCTTTTGTTTGGCAGAGCAGCGAAAAGGTATAAGAACACTTTCCTTATTAAAGTTTGCATTGCAGCTTATTTCTGCATTGCCCTGTTTGCCGTTCAGCTTGATAAGCAGTGGGAGTTCTGGCTTTTGGCAGTCAGTGTGGGAATGTTCCAGGGCGGAATACAGGCATTATCCAGATCGTACTTTGCGGGGATTATCCCGCCGGAAAAATCAGGGGAGTTTTTTGGGATCTTTGATATCTGCGGGAAGGGGGCATCTTTCCTGGGCACGGCTTTGGTGGGGGTGATCACTCAGCTGACTGGGAATCCAAGTATTGGAGTCGGAATGCTGGCAGCGCTGTTTGCTGTTGGATATGCAGTGTTTGGGGCAGCGACCAGGGAAAAGGGGGCCTTGTGAGAAGCCTTATGTTGCAGCGGCAGGAAGTAAAGAAGGGAGCAGCAGAGAAATGGTGAGAAGATATGGAAAGAACCTGATGCCGGCAGTGTTTATGGGTGCGGCTTTAATTTTATGGGAGGCAGCTGTCCTTGGCTTTCATATTCCTATGTATGTGCTGCCCTCGCCGGTTCAGGTGCTGAGGGCTTTGTTTGAGGAGAGAGGCACCCTGGCAGTCCACGGGGGGATCACGGTGGCAGAGGCGCTGACAGGTATTGGAATTTCTTTAGGCCTGGCAGTAATCCTGGGGGTGGTTATGGACTGCTTCCCTTTCATGCGCCGGGGAATTTATCCGATTTTAGTGGTGACCCAGACAGTTCCCATGATCGTCATGGCGCCGATTCTTATTATCTATATGGGTTTTGGCATAGGGCCTAAGATTCTGACAGTGGTGCTGATGTGCTTCTTTCCAGTGGCAGTCAGTTTTTCTGACGGGCTGGCTCAGGTAGATGAAGAATATGTGAATTTAGTGCGTTCCTACGGGGCGGGAAAATGGATGGCTTACAGGCTGGTAAAAATACCGGCTTCTGTCCCGGCGTTGCTTTCAGGCCTTAAGGTAGCTGCCACCTACAGCATAAGCGGAGCAGTGGTGGGCGAGTGGATCGGAGCCCAAAAGGGGCTGGGATATTATCTTTTGCGGGTAAAGAACGGCTACATGCTGGACAAGGTGTTTGCCTGTGTGGCAGTGATTATTTTCTTAAGCCTGTGTATGAACGGGCTCATACGGCTGTATCAGTATAAAATGCTGCCGTATCTTAGAGGAAAGATTCAATAGTTATGCAATACATAGCAGCCTTGCGGAGATTCCAGTGAATTCAGCGCCTGCAGTTTCTGCAGGGCAGTACGAGTGAGCCGTCTGCAGGGAACTGGAAGGGGCTGGGATACAGGAAAGGAAACAGCAGCAGCCATTTATGGTTTTCGGTGGTTATTGATTTTATGAGGTGAGAGATGAAGCTAAGGGTTAATGGGCTGGTATTTTCTTATGAAAATAAGAAGATTTTGGATCATATGGATTTTTCGGTGAAACAAGGGGAGTTTGTAAGCCTTTTGGGACCTTCAGGAAGCGGCAAGTCTACCATATTGAAGATTCTGACAGGAGTGCTGATACCCCAACAGGGGCAGATCATAGTGGATAACAGGCAGATTCACGGGGTTACGGAGCTGTTTGCCTACATGCCGCAGAACGATCTTTTATTTCCCTGGAAAACAATCCTTGAAAATGTATGTCTGTACGGATATATCCATGGCTCTTTGGAGGAGGTGCGCCGGGAGGCAAGGGGAAATTTCTCTTTGTTCGGTCTTGCAGGATATGAGGACAGGTATCCGTCAGAACTGTCAGGAGGCATGAGGCAGCGGGCAGCGTTTTTAAGGACAGCTTTGTGCCAGGCGGATATTCTGCTTTTGGATGAGCCCTTCGGAGCACTGGATGTGATCACCAGAGGAGAAATGCAGGACTGGCTGGTGCATATGCGCAAAAGGCTTAACAAGACGGTGGTTTTGGTAACACACGACATGGACGAGGCCATTTTTCTTTCGGACAGGATTCTTATTCTTAATGAGTCGCCTGCCAGGATTACAGGAGAGATTGTCATAGAAGAGAAGCAGAGGGACAGAGAGTGGCTTTACGGACAGGGAGAGCTGAGGAGAGAAATTCATAGGCTGATTATGGGAAAAAACTGAAGACAGGCTGTCCGGTTTTTGCACTTTTCAGAATTAATCTGCGGTGTGTTTTGCGTAATCTTCCAGAGGATATCTGAAGGGCTTCTGTTTTGCAGAATATTTCCTGGCGGAATCAGATATGGGGAGAGTCGGAGGATTCATGGAAAAAACGATAATTTTCAGTGACGCTCATGCACATATGGGAACAGAGCGTGAGAGGCAGGAAAGGGAGAATAGAGGGATTGTAAGTCTGGTATGTGCTTCCACCCCCCTGGAAGCGCAAAAATTATTTTCATATGGAGGAAGGCATCTGATCCCTACCTGCGGGGTGCATCCATGGTATGCTGCAGAGTGGGGAATGGAAAGCATGGAGGAGTGGATGAAGCGGTGCGCCGTAATCGGAGAGGTGGGGATGGACAGCGTCTGGTGCAGTGTGCCGCTGGATTTGCAGGAGGATGTGTTTCGGCGGCAGCTTTCTATGGCCTGCCGTCAGAACAAGCCGGTAATCCTCCACACAAAGGGGCAGGAGGAGAACATTGCCCGCATTATCGGAGAGTACCCTAACCGATATTTGATCCATTGGTATTCCTGCGAAAATCATCTGGAAAAATATTTAAGCCAGGAATGCTATTTCTCTGTAGGGCCTGATGTGTGGTGGAATCAGGCAGTAGCAAATGTGGTGAGGAAGGTTCCCAGGAATCGGCTTTTGGTGGAAACGGATGGGCTGGAAGCAGTGAAATGGGCTTATGAGGAAGGACGAAAAGCCTGTCAAAACAGGTCTGAACTTGTAAAAGATCCAAGGCGCAGCTTGGGAGCAGAACTATGGAAAGAAGGGACAGGGTGCACTGCAGCAGCGCTTACGGCGACTATGGAAACAGTGTCGGAAATTATGGGAATAAGCCTGAAGGAAGCAGGGAGACTGTTTCGGGAAAATCTTGTAACCGGTTTTCTGAAAGGGACAGATGCAGAAAATGTAAATTGCCTGGAATAAAAATACTTTTAAACATAAAAAAATCCCTGTAAATAGGGAGGGCCGACAGACGGGGGACATCTGTCGGCTAGAGTATGAAAAAGTTTTGAAAAAGGTGTATCACCTGTTTACAAGAGATAGTATATTCCCTAAATGTGAATAATATTTGTTTGAAATGTAAATTTTTTATGAATTTCCTTTGCTAAAGAAATTTTTTTCGGAAGGCTGCCGGATTTCCGAATACTCATAATAAGTGTCAGTTTTTTCACCGGTCCAGGTTTTTTTGATCTTTGCGGTTGGCCAGACGGATTACGCCGCACCCGATCTTTTCACCGGAATTGCCGGCTGGCTGACTGTGGAAGTCATCGTTCATCTGATGGATGACCACGGATTTACCCAGAATCTCAGGAATCAGAAACCGTTTATCGTAGAAAGCGATCCAGGCATATCCCTGGTTGGAAAACAGAGGGAGCAAATCTCCTGCATGCTGAGGGTGCGGAACTCCTGCTGGGTTAAAGTGCCCTCCTGTATTTTGGAAATTGTTGCTGCAATCCCCGTTTTCATGGATGTGCATGGCATAGAATTGGGAACTGCCGGGCTGAGCCTGGCCTGGAAGGCCGAAAAGCTCCGCCTCTACTAAAGTGCCGCCATAGGGAGTGTTATAGAATTTTACAAGGCCGCTTAAGGTGGGAACCGCTGCGCTTCCGGTAACCCAGGCCAGGGCTTCCGGTGCGCCGTCCTCTAAAAGTTCTGAAAAGATTTCTCCGGGAGTGGATTGCCTGTTTGCCATAGATTAATGCCTCCTTATAAAGAATTTATGTTTTGCGGTTTGCCGCCCAGGAATGTGACCTGTTTGTATCGGCATGCTCTCCTGATTATAATATGTAATGTTTCAGAGGGAGGTGTGGGTGGGGACAAAGACATTTTTATAAAAAACAGTCCAGCTGTATAATCCCTTGGTATTTTACAAAAAACCAATTGACAAATGTAAAAAAGTGTAGTATAATTAACCAGGTTGCGGAAGCAGCCAACAGGAAAGCAGGTATATCCACCTCACCTTGGCACGAGCAAGTGACCCGGGTTTATATTTGAGATACATAGCAGGGAGTGCTGTGTTTTTGGATAGGTGGGTAGAAATTTTTTCTGGCTGCTTTTTTATTGTATATTCCCATAAACACATCACACATGGAGGTGCACGACAATTAGCGAGTTAATGATTAACGAACAGATCAGGGATAAGGAGGTCCGGCTGATCGGCGAGAATGGGGAACAGCTTGGCATTATGTCTTCCAGAGAAGCCATGCAGCTTGCCAGAGAAGCGGAACTGGATCTGGTAAAGATTGCTCCTACGGCAAAGCCGCCGGTTTGCAAGATCATCGATTACGGCAAGTACCGTTATGAGCAGGCGAGAAAAGAAAAAGAAGCTAAGAAGAAGCAGAAGGTCATCGAGATAAAGGAAGTACGTTTATCTCCCAACATTGATACGAATGATCTGAACACCAAAACCAGCGCAGCACGGAAGTTTCTGGAGAAGGGTGACAAGGTGAAGGTGACGCTGCGCTTCAGAGGTCGTGAGATGGCGCACATGTCAAAATCCAGGCACATTCTGGACGATTTGGCCCAGGCTTTGTCGGATATTGCCGTGGTTGACAAGCCGTCAAAGGTTGAGGGAAGAAGCATGGTGATGTTTTTAACTGCAAAACGTTAAAATAGAAAGATATGCTGCCCTCCCGGCCAGTATGAGGAGGGGCAGCCAACAACTATCAAGGAGGAAATTACAATGCCTAAAATGAAAACAAGCAGAGCGGCTGCGAAGCGTTTCAAAAAAACCGGAACAGGAAAGTTAGTAAGAAATAAAGCTTACAAGTCTCACATCTTAACTAAGAAGTCTACCAAGAGGAAGAGAAATCTTAGAAAAGATATCATTACTGACGCAACAAACGCAAAGGTAATGAAGAAGATTTTACCATATTTATAAGATTTCGATTATCCAAAAGGAGGAAGAACCATGGCAAGAGTGAAAGGCGGCATGAACGCTAAAAAGAGACATAATAGAGTTTTAAAACTGGCAAAGGGCTACAGAGGCGCCCGTTCCAAACAGTACAGAGTGGCCAAGCAGTCCGTGATGAGAGCGCTGGCAAGCGCTTACGCCGGAAGAAAGCAGAGAAAGAGACAGTTCAGACAGCTGTGGATCGCCCGCATCAACGCGGCTGCCCGTATCAACGGATTGTCCTACAGCAAGTTTATGTACGGCTTAAAGCTGGCCGGTGTGGAGATGAACCGCAAGGTGCTGTCCGACATGGCTATTAATGACGCGGAGGGCTTCGCGAAACTGGCGCAACTGGCAAAGGAGAAGATCGCTTAAGTTGGCAGACTGCAGATTTGAAGATTGGAAGGCGGTTCCGGATGGGGGACCGCTTTTTTGCTCACTAAACAATACACCAAATTTTAATAGGAAAAAACAGAGAAAAAGTGCTTGCAAATGTAATATTGCAGTGCTATACTACATACGATAACATGATACGATGACTAATAAGGAGTGGGCGAAAGTCCACTCTTTCGCTGTGAGGGGGGAAGATGCATCTCCTGACGGCAGTCACAGCAGAAGCGGCAGAGGAGGTGATGGAAGCATGACAAAAAGAGAAACTTATGAGTCCAAAACGGAAGCTTTTTTGCTTCCGCTGATGAAGGAACATCAATTTGAACTGGTAGATGTGGAGTACGTAAAGGAAGGAAGCAACTGGTATCTCAGAGCCTATATTGATAAGGAAGGCGGAATCGCCATTGATGACTGTGAGACTATCAGCAGGATTTTAAGCGACTGGCTGGACAGGGAAGATTTTATCAGTGACAGCTATATTTTGGAGGTCAGCTCCCCGGGACTGGGAAGGCCGTTAAAAAAAGAAAAAGATTTTGCCAGAGAAAAAGGAAAGCTGGTGGATGTAAAGCTTTACCGGGCCCGGGAAAAACAGAAAGATTTTACTGGGACTCTGACAGAGTATGATAAGGATACGGTGACAATCGGACTGGAAGACGAAAGCAGGATAACGTTCGGACGCTCAGAAATTGCGCTGATACGTTTAGCGCTGGATTTCTAAAGACATGTCTGAAACAGCAGGGGATACTCTTTCCTTTGGGAGTATTTCATATGTTGGTCCCTAACAGGGGCAGGCGTGTTTTGTGCGGCAGCGTTTACCCTTTGCCTGCGGGGCATCCCATAATACAGGCCCCTGACAGGGGCAGGCCGTGGTTCCCACGACAAAGTTTATAGTTGGAGGATAGATGAAATGAATAAAGAACTGTTAGAAGCGCTGGAGATTCTGGAAAAGGAGAAAAATATCAGCAAGACAGTTATGCTGGAGGCTATTGAGAATTCTCTGATCACTGCCTGCAAGAACCATTTCGGAAAAGCAGATAACATCAAGGTTAATATTAACCCTGATACCTGTGATTTTGCAGTGCTGGCAGAAAAGGAAGTGGTGGAACAGGTGGATGATCCGCTGCTGCAGATCAGCCTTTCCGAAGCCAAAATGATGGCTCCCAGATATGATATCGGCGATATTGTGCAGATTCCGGTTGAATCGAAATCATTCGGAAGGATTGCAACCCAGAATGCCAAAAATGTAATCCTCCAGAAAATCCGGGAAGAGGAAAGAAAGTCTCTCTATGAGGGGTGGTATTCCAAGGAAAAGGATATTGTCCAGGGCGTGGTTCAGCGGTATCTGAAGAGGAATGTCAGCATAAACCTGGGTAAGGTAGACGCCATTTTAAATGAATCGGAACAGGTAAAGGGGGAGATCTTTCAGCCTACGGAGAGAATCAAGGTGTATGTGCTTGAGGTAAAGGATACTCCAAAGGGACCGAGGATTTCCGTATCCAGGACTCACCCGGATCTGGTGAAAAGGCTGTTTGAACTGGAGGTAGCCGAGGTCAGGGACGGAACCGTGGAGATCAAGTCCATTGCCAGGGAGGCAGGCTCCAGAACGAAGATAGCAGTCAAATCCAACGATTCCAATGTAGATCCGGTGGGCGCCTGCGTAGGCCTTAACGGAGCAAGGGTAAACGCCATTGTCAGTGAACTGCGGGGAGAGAAGATTGACATTATTAACTGGGACGATACTCCGGCTTACCTTATTGAAAATGCATTAAGTCCTGCAAAAGTAATCTGCGTGGTGGCTGACGAAGAGGCCAGGGAGGCACAGGTTATTGTGCCAGATAACCAGCTTTCCCTGGCCATTGGCAAGGAAGGGCAGAATGCAAGGCTGTCTGCCAAACTTACAGGATTTAAAATCGATATTAAGAGTGAGACTCAGGCCAAGGAACTGGGGCTGTTTGAAGAGATGGAAATTCAGTACGGGACAGAAGAAGACAGCTTCGGCACTTATGAAAATGATTATGGATATGAGGAACATTACGGAGAGGATTACCAGGACAGCTATGGGGCTTCCTATGAGGAAAGCGAATTTCAAGAAGATTATGGAGAACCTTATGAGGAGGACAGCGGGACTTTGGATCAGAACGAC
The DNA here is from genome assembly GCA_949879025.1 of uncultured Hungatella sp. GTDB lineage: Bacteria > Bacillota > Clostridia > Lachnospirales > Lachnospiraceae > UBA3402. Next base: position 17,630 of record CATLBO010000009.1, read on the forward strand.
TACCAGAAGGATTACCAGGATGACATAATACCGGAATAAGCGTCCCGCACCGAAAAGGACGGAGACGGAAATTCAGATTAGAATGGAAGTGAGAGAAGTCAGTGAGTACAAAAAAGGTACCCCTTCGCCAATGTATTGGCTGTGGAGAAATGAAAAGTAAAAAAGAGATGATTCGTATTCTGAAGACGGAAGGTGAGGGAATTGTCCTGGATGCCACCGGCAGAAAGAATGGGAGAGGCGCTTATATCTGTCCTTCCCGGGAATGCCTGAAAAAGGCCGTTAAAAGCCGGGGGCTGGACCGCTCCTTTAAAATACCGGTTCCGAAAGAAGTGTACGAAACTCTGGAGAAGGAGATGGAACAGCTTGTCGGACAGTAGAAAACGGGTTCTGAACCTGATCGGGTTGGCCACAAAGGCGGGAAAGACCGTCAGTGGCGAGTTCTCCACAGAGAGAGCGGTAAAGAGCGGGAAGGCATATATGGTGATCGTTTCGGAGGAGGCTTCCGACAACACCAGGAAAAAGTTTGCCAATATGTGTACTTACTATCAGGTTCCAATCTGGATTTTTGGTAAAAAGGACGAATTGGGTCATTACATGGGCAAAGAGATGCGGGCATCTCTGGCTGTATTGGATGAAGGATTCGCAGGGGCAATGGTAAAACAAATGAATATCAACGGAGGTAGTAAGTATGAGAGTCAGTGAATTCGCAAAGGAACTGGGAAAAACCAGCAGAGAGGTATTGGATATTTTAAGGAAGAATAATATAGAGATAACCCATTCGTCAAATATCAGCGAAGACTATATGCAGATGGTAAAAAAGGCGGTGGGAACGGGGACGCCTGCAGGGGCTGGGCAGCCTGCGCCAAAGCCTGCACCTTCATCGGAATCGGGAACTGCCAGGCAGCCGGCACCGTCTGCCGGAACTGGGTCTCAGGCTGAATCTCCTAAGAAAAAGATTACGGCAGTATACCGGCCTCAGAATTCCCAGACCATGAGAAACGCAGGATCAAGGCCTGGACAGGGAGGAAACCGGAGCCAGGGCCAGCCGGTGCGCGAAGGAGCCAGAGGCCAGAACCAGGCTTTTCAGGGAAACCGTTCTCAGGGGCAGGCTTTAAAAACAATACGTCCGAATGCACCGGGAGGCCAAGGCCAGCCGCCTCGTTCCCAGGGAGGCACAACACAGGGCCAGCCGGTTCAGACCCGTCCCCAGGCAGGGGCAGGCCAGCCGTCTCAAACGGCGGAAGGCCAGAGCCAGCCGGTTCAGACCGTGCGTCCTCAAGGAAATGCAGCACAGAGTCAGCCGGTTCAGGCGGTGCGTGTGCAGGGAAATACGGCACAGGGACAGGCAGCAGAGCCGGTGCGCACGCAGGGTAATGGGAGCCAGGGCCAGATGTCCCAGGCAGGGGCAGGCCAGGGGCAGCCGGTTCAGACCCCAGGGCCTCAGGAGAGTGCAGGGCAAGGCCAGTCTTCCCAGACAGGGGCAGGCCAGGGGCAGCCGGTTCAGAGCAGACAGCTGCAGTCAGGCCGCACTCAGAATACCCAGGTACAGTCAGGCCAGACAGGCCACAATCAGCCTGTGGACGGAAGCCGCTCTCAGGGCCAGACATCTCCGGCAAACCGTTCCCAGCAGAATGGACAAAGCCGTGACGGAAACCGTCCCCAGGGCAATCGGGACGGAAGAAACCAAAACTATCAGGGAGGCCGTCCTCAGGCCGGCCGTGACGGAGTGCGTCAGGGCGGTTATCAGGGAAGCCGTCCCCAGGGCTATCAGGGGAGCCGTGACGGGGGCCGTCCAGGCGGTTATCAGGGAAGCCGTGACGGAGGCCGTCCCCAGGGCCAGGGCTATCAGGGCAGCCGCGATACAAACCGCCCAGGCGGCTACCAGGGACGCCGTGACGGGGGCCGTCCCCAGGGCTATCAGGGGAGCCGTCCCCAGGGCCAGGGAGGCCGTCCGGGCGGCTATAATCGTGACGGAAACCGTCCAGGCGGCTATCAGGGAAGCCGTGACGGAGGCCGTCCAGGCGGATTCCAGGGGAGAGACGGAAACCGTCCGGGGGGATTCCAGGGAAGAGATGGAGGCCGCCCTCAGGGGCCAGGCGGACGGGCGCAGGGAGGCCGTCCGGGACAGAAGGATATTTCCAAATCCTTTGACACGCCTATTGCAACAAAGCCGCAGAGCAACAGAGGCAATAAGAATGCCTATAAAAACGATAAATATGATAAGAGAAATATGACGGAAGACGGACCGAGAACAAAGAGCAAGGTATCCAAACATCCATTTATTATGCCGCAGAAGAGTACGGTGGAAAAGGTGGAGGAGACGATTAAGGTTATTACCATTCCTGAGGTATTGACCATCAAGGAACTTGCGGAGAGGATGAAACTGCAGCCGTCAGCCATTATTAAAAAGCTGTTCTTAAAAGGTACGATTGTTACTGTTAACCAGGAGATTGATTACGAGAAGGCGGAAGAGATCGCCATGGAGTATGATGTTCTCTGCGAGAAGGAAGAAAAGGTTGACGTAATCGAGGAGCTTTTAAGGGAAGAGGAAGAAAGCAGGGATGATATGGTGGCGCGGCCGCCGGTAGTCTGCGTTATGGGCCACGTTGACCATGGAAAAACTTCCCTTCTGGATGCCATTCGGGAGACTAATGTGACGGCAAAGGAGGCCGGAGGCATTACTCAGCATATCGGTGCCTATGTGGTGGAGATTAACGGGGAGAAGATTACCTTCTTAGACACTCCGGGGCACGAGGCATTTACGGCTATGCGTATGAGAGGCGCCCAGTCTACGGATATTGCTGTTTTGGTAGTGGCAGCGGATGACGGCGTTATGCCTCAGACCGTGGAGGCAATTAACCATGCCAAGGCGGCAGGAGTGGAGATTATTGTTGCCATTAACAAGATTGATAAACCCAGTGCCAATGTGGAGAAGGTAAAGCAGGAACTGTCCGAATACGAGCTGATTCCTGAGGACTGGGGCGGAAGCACGATTTTCGTGCCTGTATCAGCACACACCAAAGAGGGGATTTCCGACCTTCTTGAGATGATTATTCTGGCTTCCGAGGTGAAAGAGCTGAAGGCCAATCCGGACAGGAAGGCAAGAGGGCTTGTTATTGAGGCAGAACTTGACAAAGGAAAAGGCCCGGTGGCTACGGTTCTGGTACAGAAAGGCACCCTGCGTATAGGCGACAAGATTGCGGCAGGGGCTTGTTTCGGCAAAGTCCGGGCCATGATGGATGATAAGGGGCGGAGAGTGAAAGAGGCAACGCCGTCTACGCCTGTTGAAATATTGGGCCTTAACGGCGTGCCCAATGCAGGCGAGGTATTTGTGGTAAGCGCCAGCGAGAAGGAGGCCAGAAGCTTTGCGGAGACATTTATTTCCGAAGGCAAGAACAAGCTGCTTGAGGATACCAAGGCGAAGCTGTCTCTTGATGATCTGTTCAGCCAGATTAGGGCAGGCAATGTGAAAGAACTGCCTATTATCGTTAAGGCAGATGTACAGGGTTCTGTGGAGGCAGTAAAGCAGAGTCTGTTAAAGCTGTCCAACGAAGAAGTCATGATAAAGGTGATTCACGGCGGCGTAGGCGCCATCAACGAATCGGATGTATCCCTGGCTTCTGCATCCAATGCCATTATTATCGGATTTAATGTAAGGCCTGATGCAACAGCCAAGTCCGTGGCAGAGCAGGAGAAAGTGGATCTGCGGCTTTACAAGGTAATCTATCAGGCTATTGAGGATGTGGAGGCAGCCATGAAAGGTATGCTAGATCCTGTCTTTGAGGAAAAGATTATCGGCCATGCTGTGGTACGTCAGACATTCAAAGCTTCCGGCGTAGGCACTATCGCAGGTTCCTATGTATTGGACGGCAAGTTCCAGAGAGGATGCTCTGTGCGGATTACCCGCAACGGCGAACAGATCTTTGAGGGTGGCTTGGCTTCCCTGCGCCGCTTTAAGGACGACGTGAAAGAGGTAGCCACAGGCTATGAGTGCGGCCTGGTGTTTGAAAAATTTAATGACATCCAGGAGGATGACATGATCGAGGCATATGCCATGGTGGAGGTGCCGCGCTAGATTATTATGAAAATCCCGCAGCCCAATATGCGGCATGCATTCAGGGATGTCAAATGTGCCCGCCGCCCAATAGGCGACATGAATTCAGGGTTGCAGTGTGCTGCCGGCATACTGCAGCAACAGCCCAAGCGGAGCGCAGACCAAAATGCGCCCGCCAGGCTTTCATGTGCGGCGGAGCGTCCGCTGCCGGACATATGCAGGTTTTAGAAAGGATATTATGCGAAAAAACAGTATAAAGAATACAAGGATCAACATGGAGGTGCAGAGGGAATTAAGTGAGATTATCCGCACCGAGGTGAAAGATCCCAGGCTGAATAAGGCTATGGTTACAGTAGTGTCAACGGAGGTGACTCCAGATCTGAAGTATTGTAAAGCCTACATCAGCGTCCTGGGAAGCGAAGAAGAAGCCCAGGATGCGCTGGACGGGCTTAAGCGGGCGGTAGGGTTTATCCGCAGGGAACTGGCACGGCGGGTGAACCTTCGGAATACTCCAGAACTTAAATTTATTCTTGACCAGTCTATTGAGTATGGAGTTCATATGTCACGGCTTATTAACGACGTGACAGAAGGAATGAGAACTGACAGCGATGCAGAGACCGACGGCCAGGAGGCATGGTGGGATGAGCCGGAGATGTAAACAGGCAACCGTTTGAAATGGCAGAGGGGAGAGGGATTATATGACAAAACTGGAACAGATGCTGGATGAGGCAGGGTCAGTTGTAATTTTGGGCCATGTTAATCCGGATGGAGACTGCATGGGGTCCTGCCTGGCCATGTACCGATATGCAAAAAAGAGAAAGCCGGAAGCCCGTATCCGGGTATGTCTTAAAAATTTCCCGGATAAGTTTTCCTATATGGATGGATTTGATGAAATCCAGGAGGATGTCAGCGGCCAGCCATTTGACTTATGTATCTGTCTGGACTGCAGCGATAAAGAACGTCTGGGAGAATTTGCAGCATACCTGGAAAGCGCAAAAAAGAGCATCTGTGTGGATCATCATGTGACCAATACAGGGTATGCCCAGGAAAACGTGGTTACGGCAGGAGCCAGCTCCACGGCAGAAGTACTGTATAAGCAGCTTTCGGAGGAATTTTTAGACAAGGAAATTGCAGAATGCCTTTATACGGGAATCATTCATGACACAGGGGTATTCCGCTACAGCAGCACTACGGCAAAGACCATGGAGATAGCCGGGAAGCTGATGGACATGGGAATTGATTTTACGAAAATCGTGGACAGCAGCTTTTTTAAGAAAACTTATCTCCAAAGCCAGATCCTGGGCAGAGCCCTTATGGAAAGCATCCGCTTTATGGATGGAAAATGCATTTTTACAGTAGTGAAAAGCCAGGATATGGAGTTTTACGGCGTGGAGCCAAAGGATTTAGACGGGATTGTGGATCATCTGCGGACCATTGATGGGGTGGAATGTGCCATTTTCATGTATGAGATTGATACTCATATGTATAAGGTAAGCATGCGCTCCAATTATGTGGTGGATGTCAGTACCATTGCCGCTTATTTTGGCGGCGGCGGCCATGTGCGTGCTGCCGGCTGCACCATGTCCGGAAGCATTCATGACGTGGTAAACAATTTGTCAGGTCATATTGAAAAGCAGCTTCTTGCGGAGAATGGTGATGATTGACGGCGTTATCAATGTATATAAAGAGAAAGGCTACACATCTCACGACGTAGTGGCAAAGCTGCGGGGAATTCTCCGGCAGAAGAAGATCGGCCATACAGGGACTTTGGACCCAGATGCCAGCGGAGTGCTTCCGGTATGTCTGGGAAAGGCCACCAGGCTGTGCGATATGCTGACCCAAAAGCAGAAGATTTATCAGGCTGTGCTGCTTTTGGGAAGGGAAACAGACACTCAGGATGTGTGGGGGAAGACCATAAGAGAGCAGTCCATAGAAGGCGGCGGGATCAATGAAGACATGGTACGCCAGGCTGTTATGGGATTTGTTGGTGCATACGACCAGATTCCGCCTATGTATTCCGCCCTGAAAGTTAACGGAAAAAAACTATATGAACTGGCCAGAGCAGGAAAGACGGTGGAACGCCAGCCTCGGCAGGTATTTATCTATAACATAGAGATTCAATCCATAGAACTTCCCAAGGCCTATATGACGGTCTGCTGCTCCAAAGGAACATATATCCGGACCCTGTGCCATGACATTGGGGCAAGGCTTGGGTGCGGCGGATGCATGGAAGGCCTTGTCCGAACCCAAGTGGAGCGTTTTAAGCTGGAGGACAGCCTTACACTGGCAGAGATAGAAGCTTTGAGGGACCAGGGAACCTTAATGGAGCATATTGTCTCCATTGAAGCGATGTTTTCCCATTATTTGTCAGCAGCAACAGAACAAAAATGGGATCATCTTTCCCAAAACGGCAATCCTCTCAAGGCAGAGCAGGTAAGGCTTTGGCAGGATGCAGAAGGGCCGGAGGGAGAGAAGAAAGAAACAGAGGATTTTGCCCATAAGGGCAGTATAAAAGAATTTTATTCTGAAAACGTAGAGGATGGGACTTGTTTCCGCATCTATGACAGCAGAGGGAAGTTTATGGGAATCTACCTGTGGGAAAAGGAAAAGGCACAGCTGAGGCCTTTCAAAATGTTTTTTGATAACTGCTGAGACTTAACCTTAAGATACCCTGAATGAAACAGCGCTGCCATGGAACCTGCTGCATTGTTTGGAGGACAAAAGCATGAAGTATTTCATGGGCGAAACTGATTTTAAAATCGCTGTTCCCACAGTGGTAACCATCGGTAAATTTGACGGCCGCCACAAAGGGCATCAAAAGCTTTTATCCCGCATGATGGAATTTAAAGAACGTCAGGGATACGAGACGGCGGTATTCACGTTTGATACGGCCCCGGTGGCCAGGATTTCCGGAACAAATCAGAAAGTGATAACCACCAACCAGGAGCGGAGAAACAATATGGCGAAAATGGGAATCGACTATCTGGTAGAATATCCGTTTACCAGCGAAGTGGTTCATCTTTCTGCCGAGGAATTTGTAAGGGAGATCCTCATAAACAAAATGAATGCGAAAGCAATCGTAGTAGGGACTGACTGTGGATTTGGATATAAAAGGTCGGGAAATGCCCAAGTCTTAAGAGATTTGTCTTCAAGATATGGATATGGCCTGGAAGTTATTGTCAAGGAACAGGATGAGAAACGGGACATCAGCAGTACTTATATTAAAGAAGAATTGGCCAAAGGCCATATAGAAAAGGCTAACAGACTTTTAGGCCAGCCTTATGCCATTCATGGGACAGTGGTTCACGGAAACCATGTAGGCGGCCCTGTCCTTGGCTTTCCCACTGTAAACATTATCCCGCCAACGGAAAAATTCCTGCCTCCTTTTGGTGTCTACGTGTCCAGGGTGGTGACAGAGGAAGGAATTTATGGCGGCATTACCAATATCGGAAAAAAGCCTACTGTGGAAAAGGACTCTGCCATAGGAGTGGAAACGTATATTTTTGGCTTGGACAAGGATCTGTACGGGAAGAACATTGAAGTGCAGCTTTTAAATTTTGAGCGGCCGGAGCAAAAGTTTGATTCCCTGGAAGAACTGAAGGCACAGCTTAAGCGGGACAAAGAATATGGGCTTTCTTATCTTGACAAGGAAAAGACATTATGCTAATATTAACCGGTATGACAACGCCGGGACTCAGTTTTTGGATACTCCAACCGGATACTTAGTCTGCGGTCAGAATAAAATCAGGAGGAATTACCATGATTTCTAAGGAAAAGAAAGCAGAAATTATTGCAAAGTATGGAAGAAAGCCTGGAGACACAGGTTCACCGGAAGTTCAGATTGCGATTCTTACAGAGAGGATTACAGAGCTGACAGAGCATTTAAAGAAGAATCAGAAGGATCATCATTCCAGACGCGGTCTTCTTAAAATGGTTGGCCAGAGACGAGGCCTTCTTGATTATCTGAAGAAAACTGATTTGGACGGGTATCGTGCTCTTATCGAGAAGCTTGGCATTAGAAAATAAATACCGGGACGATTAGGGTGGAAGGGATTCCACCCTATCTTTGGTATATCAGGAAAAAATTCGTGCAGGAGATCTGCTCCGAGACCGCTGAAAAGCACATCCGGGCCTGCGGTGTGTTTTTCAGTAGTTTCGGCTTCTTCTGCCTGAATTATATAGGGGCCGTATATCTTTGTCTCTCACAAAGGTGTTTCCCGCAGTAAAGTATAATTGAAAAGGAGATTAACCATGTACAAAAGTTTTTCCATGGATTTAGCCGGAAGGACTCTGACCGTAGACATCGGCAGGGTGGCAAAACAGGCCAACGGTGCGGCATTTATGCACTATGGCGAGACGACCGTCTTAAGTACGGCCACAGCATCAAAGGAGCCCAGGGAGGGAATTGACTTCTTCCCTTTAAGCGTGGAGTATGAGGAGAAATTATATGCCGTTGGGAAAATACCCGGCGGATTCAACAGAAGGGAAGGCAAGGCCAGTGAAAATGCCGTCCTTACCAGCCGCGTAATTGACCGTCCCATGCGTCCTCTGTTTCCAAAAGATTACCGCAACGATGTTACGCTAAACAATATGGTTATGAGCGTGGATCCGGAATGCCGTCCGGAGCTGGTGGCTATGCTGGGTGCTGCCATTGCCGCATCTATTTCCGACATTCCTTTTGACGGTCCCTGCGCCATGACGCAGGTAGGGATGATCGACGGGCAGCTGATCCTGAATCCGTCCCAGGAGCAGTGGAAAGTAGGGGATCTGAACCTTACTGTGGCATCTACCAAAGAAAAAGTGATCATGATCGAGGCCGGAGCTAACGAGATTCCGGAGGCCAGGATGATTGAGGCCATTTACAAGGCCCATGATGTAAACCAGGAGATTATTGCATTTATTGATAAGATTGTGGCGGAAGTAGGAAAGGAGAAACACACCTATACCAGCTGTGCCATCCCGGAAGAACTGTTTGCCGCTATTAAGGAGCTTGTTCCACCTTCCGAGATGGAAGAAGCGGTGTTTACCGATGATAAGCAGACCAGGGAAGAGAACATCCGTGCCATTACAGAGAGGCTTTCTCAGAAGTTTGCTGACAATGAGCAGTGGCTGGATCTGCTTTCCGAGGCTGTGTACCAGTACCAGAAAAAGACTGTGCGGAAGATGATCTTAAAGGACGGAAAACGTCCTGATGGCCGTGAGATGACTCAGATCCGCCATCTGTCTGCAGAAGTGGATCTGATTCCCAGAGTTCACGGCTCTGCCATGTTTACCAGAGGCCAGACCCAGATCTGCAATGTGTGTACCTTGGCGCCTTTGTCTGAGCAGCAGAAGCTGGACGGGCTTGACGAGAATGAGGTGAGCAAGCGGTATATGCATCATTACAATTTCCCGTCTTACTCTGTTGGGGAGACGAAACCCTCCAGAGGGCCGGGAAGACGTGAGATCGGCCACGGCGCATTGGCAGAGAGGGCTCTGATTCCGGTGCTGCCAAAGGAGGCGGATTTCCCATATGCTATCCGCACGGTGTCAGAGACATTTGAATCCAACGGATCTACTTCCATGGCATCTACCTGTGCTTCTTGCATGTCTTTAATGGCGGCAGGCGTGCCCATTAAGAAGATGGTAGCCGGCATTTCCTGCGGCCTGGTGACCGGGGAGCAGGATGACGAGTTTGTGCTTCTGACGGACATTCAGGGACTGGAAGATTTCTTCGGGGATATGGACTTTAAGGTAACAGGAACCACAGAAGGCATTACGGCGATTCAGATGGATATTAAGATCCACGGACTGACCAGGCCTATTGTAGAGGGCGCTATTGCCAGATGCCGGGAGGCCAGACTGTTTATTATGGATACCTGCATGAAGCCTGCAATTGCAAAGCCCAGGGAGGAAGTAAGCAGGTATGCGCCCAAGATTGAGCAGATTACCATTGATCCGCAGAAAATCGGTGACGTGGTAGGGAAACAGGGCAAGGTGATTAATAAAATTATTGAGGAAACCGGCGTGAAGATCGATATCGAGGATGACGGCAGCGTTTCTGTGTGCGGTACGGACAAAGAAATGATTGCAAAGGCCATTCAGATTATTGAGAGCATTGTTACGGACATTGAGGCAGGCCAGATTTATACGGGAAAAGTCGTGAGGATCATGAATTTCGGGGCTTTTGTGGAACTGGCGCCTAATAAGGATGGCATGGTTCATATTTCTAAGCTTTCTGACAAGAGAGTGGCCAAGGTCGAGGATGTGGTTAACATTGGAGACGAGGTAACCGTAAAGGTTATGGAAATTGATAAGATGGGCCGAGTAAACTTAAGCATGAGGCCAGCAGATCTGTCCGGCAGAGAAGAGAAACGGGAGAGACGGAATGAGGGCCGGGAAGAACGATAGATAAGGCCGGATGCCGGGATAACTGCCTGGGTAAATGGAAAGCTAAAATGAAACAGGAATGCAGATGATGGAAAACCGGGACAACCGGCAGCCTGAAAGAGGCTGGCCGGAGGTTCCGGTTTTTGTGACAGCCTTGAGTGAAAGGCAATGAGGTTACAAGATGAGGACATTGTACTATAACGGGAAGTTGTTTACGGCAGATCCCGACAGGCTATGGGCGTCATCCATGGTGGTGGAGGATAGAAGGATCACCTGGGTAGGAAACAGGCCGTTTCAGGATGTATCCCTGAGAGAAAACCTGCCGGAACGAAGAATTGATTTAAAAGGGAGGTTTGTCGCCCCGGGATTTATTGACTCCCACATGCATTTGCTTGGATATGGGAAGCTTCTGGAGGAGGTTTCCCTGGCAGGACATACAAATTCCCCGGAGGAAGTGTGCCTGACTGTAAAAAAATTCATTGAAGAAAAAAATATTTCCGAGAGAACCTGGGTCTGCGGCAGAGGCTGGAACCAGGATTATTTTCAAGGGGAAAAAAGGTATCTTGACCGCCGAGATCTTGATAAAATCTCCCAAAAGCATCCCATTTTTCTTACAAGGGCCTGCGGCCATCTTGCATCGGCCAATACATTGGCCATGAAGCTGGCAGGCATTGGAAGAGACACAAAGCAGCCAAAAGACGGAAAGTTCTGGGTGGACGGAGAGGGGGAGCCTTTGGGAATTTTTGAGGAAAATGCCATCTGCATGGTGAAGAATGCTATTCCTATGGCGTCTCTGGAGGAAGTAAAGGATTATATCTGCAGAGCATGCAGAAAGCTTAACAGCTTTGGCATTACTTCTGTTCACAGCGATGATTTCCTGTCCCTCCCTCAGGTAGGGTATGAGACGGTACTGAAGGCATACAGGGAATTGGAGCAGGAGGGCAGGCTGACCATAAAGGTTTATGAACAGTGTCAGTTTGAGAATATGGAGCAGCTAAAAGAATTTGTGAGTAAAGGCTATTATACTGGAGCAGGGACGGACTATGTGAAAATCGGCCCGCAGAAAATCATTGGGGACGGCTCTCTGGGGGCCAGAACAGCGCTGCTTGAAAGCCCCTATGAGGATGCGCCGCATACCTGCGGCATGGGCATTTTTACTCAGGAACAGCTGGATGAGATGATTTCTTACGGTCACAGCCACGGAATGCAGACAGCCGTTCATGCCATTGGAGACGGCATTATGGAGAAAGTGGTCAGGGCTTATGAGAAGGCGCTTACGGAATTGCCGAAACATGACCACCGGCATGGGATTGTCCATTGCCAGATTACTACGGAAAAGCTTCTGGAGAAATTCAGGGAGCTGGGACTCCACGGTTATATTCAGACCATTTTTCTGGATTATGACAGCAAAATCGTGGAGAGCCGGGTAGGCAAGAAGAGGGCCGTCAAAACCTACCAGTTTAAGACGCTTCTGGACATGGGATGCAGCATTTCCAATGGATCTGACTGTCCGGTGGAGACGCCGGAAGTGATGAAAGGGATTCAGTGTGCAGTGACCAGAGCCTCCCTGGACGGCACCAGAACTTTTCTGCCTGAGCAGGCGCTGACATTGGAACAGGCGCTGTTTAGCTATACTGCTATGGGGGCATGGGCGGCTTTTGAGGAGGAGGAAAAGGGAATGCTGAAGGCAGGCATGGCAGCGGATTTTGCGGTGCTTGACCGGGACATTACCAAGATACCGGACAGTGAGCTGGGACAGGTACGGACAGTGGGGACTTTTTTAGACGGTAGGTGTGTTTACGGCAGAGAATTTCTTGGCTAATAGGGATAAAACAGAATACATACAGAAATTTACTGGAAAAAGCGCGGAACCAGGAAGCCTGGGAGCCGCGCAGAAAAAAGGCCTGATCAGCGGATGGGGCAGAAGACAATGAGACGGTGAGGCGTGGCCTGAGCCGGAACGCTGCGGGTAGTGGCAGTGTACAGAGCAAGCAGGTACTGGCCTCCCGGAACGCCTAAATAGTACTGGCCGTTTGGCAGCTGCATGGAGGTGGTCTGGGAAATGTTCAAAATAAGGGTGTTATCGCTGTTTCTTAAATTTCTGTCAAAATAGTCAAATACAGCATATTCTCCGTTACATGGGAACACCACGGCAACAGCCTGGTACTGAGGCGGCTGTATGAGAGGCATGGGGGCAGTGGTGTCATAAAAGGCGATTATGGTATCGCCCCGGCGGATAGGCTTCTGATCCAAAACATAAGTTGAAGAGCTTACAATTACCTGATAGGTTTGCTGATACCTGGTCTGGATGTAGACTAAAAGGGTGCAGTAGGATGTTGAATTTACGCTTTGGAGAGGAGTTACTGAGGTAACAAGGCCCTCAATGGGAGAAAAACGGCTCATAAGTACTCCTGATAGAAATTGTTTTCTCTGTATTATATGCCCTAAATTAAAAAAAGGAATGGTTGATTTCTCTGAAAAATGTGATAAACTAAAAGAAGACAAAAAGCAGATTGTCTGAGAATAAAAAGGAAGGAGTGAAACAGAATGGAAGGCCGAAGTTGTAAGATGAAAGCAGAATCAGCTTATCATGAACGCAAGGCAGCGGTGGCGGACTGGCGTAAAGGACTGCCGTTTTGTTGCCACTGCCTTTTAAACAAGGACATCTGACCTGCATTAAGGAAAAAGCCGGGGATGTGAAAGCTTACGTTCTTGGCAGCCCGTTTCAGGGAACGGCATGTCTAAAATGAAATGTGCGTTTATGATAGCCATGATCCGTATAAAATACGGAGATGGCTATTTTTGCGTGCAGAGAAAAAGCGGATTCTGCCTTTCACTGGCCAGGATAATTCTGGACGCTGGAAGGAGGACGACATGAGAGAGATTCAGTTTAGACAGATGAAAAAGATGGTGGATACCAGACAGCTGTGCAGCCTGAAGGAAGCGCTGATAAAGCTGCAGGAAGCAGATATTGCGGATTTTATGGAGGAACTGGATGATGATAAAACCATATTGGTATTCCGTATGCTTCAGAAAGAAATGGCAACGGACGTATTTGCCTTTCTGCCATTGGAAAAACAGCAGCATATTATCGCCGGTATTACGGATCTGGAACTGCAGGGAGTTATTGAAGACCTATATGTAGATGATGCGGTGGACATGCTGGAGGAACTGCCGGCCAGCGTAGTAAAGAGGGTGTTGGAAAATGCTGCGCCGGATACCAGAAAGCTAATTAACCAGTTTCTTCAGTACCCGGAGAACAGCGCCGGAAGCATCATGACAGCGGAGTATGTAGGCCTTCAAAAAGACATGACAGTAGAAGAGGCCTTTGCCTATATACGCAGGTACGGCGTGGATAAAGAGACTATTTATACCTGTTATGTGATGGATGAAAGGCGTACGCTGGAGGGCGTGGTGACCGTAAGGGATCTGCTGATGAACCCTTATGATGCCAGGCTTTCGGATATTATGGACAACCATGTAATTAAGGCTGTGACCACTCAGGATCAGGAGGAAGTGGCAGAAGTCTTTCACAGATACGGCCTTTTATGCCTTCCTGTGGTGGATCAGGAAAAGCGGCTGGTAGGGATTGTTACTGTAGACGATATTGTGGATGTTATGGAGCAGGAGGTTACAGAAGACTTCGAGAAAATGGCCGCCATGGTTCCCAGTGAAAAGCCTTATTTAAAAACCAGTGTGCTCATGCTTGCCAAAAACAGAATTCTATGGCTTCTCCTTCTTATGTTCAGCAGCATGATCACAGGAGGAATTCTGGGGAAGTATGAAAATGCTTTTGCGGTGCTCCCTCTTTTGGTAACGTTTATTCCCATGCTGACTGACACAGGAGGGAATGCGGGAAGCCAGAGCAGCACTCTGATTATCAGGGGAATGGCAGTAGGGGAGATTGAGCCTGGAGATTTTCTGAAAGTATTCTGGAAAGAATTCCGGGTAGGAATGGTGGTGGGAGTAATTTTGGGGGCCGTAAATTATATTCAGCTTATTATTCGTTTTCCAGGCAATGAGACGGTATGCCTGACTGTGGTCATAAGCTTGTTTCTGACTGTGATTCTGGCTAAGACCGTAGGGAGCGTGCTTCCCATGGTTGCGAAGGTGCTGAAGCTTGATCCGGCCATTATGGCAGCGCCTCTGATTACTACTATTGTGGATGGATTCAGCCTGGTGATCTATTTTCAGATTGCCTGCAGGATGCTGATGCTGCAGTGAAAGGAAGCCAAAACTTTTTACAAAAACATTGTTTTTTTTGTGCGGCCGGGGTATAATGACCACGGAAACTACAGGCGGTTTTGGATAGCTGCCATGAAAAATATAAAAACAGGAGACAGATATTATGGACAAATCAGCAAATCAGCCGGTTAAGGTGAGAACCAGGTATGCCCCCAGCCCTACAGGCCGTATGCATGTGGGAAACTTAAGAACGGCTCTGTATGCGTATTTGATAGCAAAACATGAAGGCGGCGATTTTCTTCTTCGGATTGAGGATACGGATCAGGAGCGGTATGTGGAGGGAGCTACAGAGATTATTTACCGCACCCTGGAGAATACGGGCCTCATCCATGACGAAGGACCTGATAAGGACAGGGGAGCAGGGCCTTATGTCCAGAGCCAGCGCCATAAGGCGGGGATTTATCTGAACTATGCCAAAAAGCTGATTGAAAAGGGGGAAGCTTATTACTGCTTTTGTACCCAGGAACGGCTGAACTCTTTAAAGACTGCTGTAAATGGCGAGGAGATTATGACTTATGACAAGCATTGTCTCCATTTATCAAAAGAAGAGGTGGAGGCGAATCTGGCTGCAGGCATGCCTTATGTCATCCGCCAGAGTAACCCGTCTGAAGGAACCACCACGTTTCATGATGACATTTACGGCGACATTACGGTAGATAACTCTGAACTGGATGACATGGTGCTGATTAAATCTGACGGGTATCCTACTTATAATTTTGCCAACGTGGTAGATGATCATCTGATGGGAATTACACATGTAGTCAGAGGAAATGAATATTTGTCTTCATCTCCCAAGTATAACCGGCTTTATGATGCCTTCGGATGGCAGGTGCCGGTATATGTCCATTGTCCGCTGATTACCAATGAGGAGCATAAAAAACTAAGCAAGCGCAGCGGTCATTCTTCTTATGAGGATTTGATTGAACAGGGATTTGTTTCTGAAGCCGTGGTTAATTATGTGGCTCTTTTAGGGTGGTCGCCGGAGGATAACCGGGAGATTTTCTCACTGGATGAGCTGGTGGAAGCTTTTGACTATAGGCATATGAGTAAGTCTCCGGCAGTTTTTGACGTGACGAAATTAAAGTGGATGAACGGCGAGTATTTAAAAGCCATGGAGCCTGAACGGTTTTATGAGATGGCAGCGCCTTATATAAAGGAAGTAATTAAAAAGGATCTGGATCTTAAGAAGATTGCCGCCATGGTGAAGACCAGGATCGAAGTACTGCCGGATATTGGCGGACATATTGACTTTTTTGAGGAATTGCCGGAGTACGATCCTCAGATGTATGTCCACAAGAAGATGAAGAGCACAAAGGAAACTTCTCTGGAAGTGCTTAAGGAAGTGCTTCCTCTTTTGGAGGCCCAGGAGGATTACGGCAATGATGCTCTGTATGAGACACTTTCCCAGTATGTTTCCGAGAAGGGATACAAAACGGGGTACGTCATGTGGCCTGTGCGTACGGCGGTGTCAGGCAAACAGATGACTCCGGCAGGGGCTACGGAGATTATGGAAGTTCTGGGGAAAGAGGAATCACTGGACAGAATCAGGAAAGGGATTCAGATGCTGAGCCAGAGCGTGTCTTAGAACATACATGCATCCGGCCGGAACGTACTGCAACACATGAAAGTCCGGGGCGCATTGGGCGGTGGGACTTTTATGGTAAGGCAGGGCAGAAAACATTATGATCCGGATTTTTGGATCGTCAGGGAAAGGCTGCTGCAGAATACGGCGATTTTGCAACCTACATGCAGGATTTGCTGTTTGGCAGCAGCTTTTTTAGTACTTAAAAATGATCTGACAGCTGTATTTGCCGGATGCTTTTCATGGGGAAAAGAAACCGAGAGCAGCGAAAGAGGATACGAGAAAACAGATTTTGGAGGAATTGCAGATTATGGCTTTTCACCCGTCTCAGGAAGAAGCCATCCGTCATGTGGATGGACCAATGATGGTTCTGGCAGGCCCAGGTTCCGGAAAAACTACTGTCATTACCCACAGAACCAAATATCTGATAGAAGAAAAGGGGATTGATCCTGCCAGCATTCTGGTAATTACGTTTACCAGAGCGGCGGCCAGAGAGATGCAGGAGCGGTTTGCCGCACTGGCAGAAGGGAAAGGCAAAAGGGTCAGTTTCGGCACGTTCCATTCTGTATTTTTTACAATTTTGAAATATGCATACCGCTATCAAGCCTCAGATATTGTAAGGGAAGAGCAAAAGATGCACTATATCCGGGAAATGATTCAGCAGTATGATCTTGAAATTGAGGATGAGCACGAATTTGTGCCGGCGATCTTAAGTGAAATCAGCTTTGTGAAAAGTGAAATGATCAGTTTGGATCATTATTATTCCCGGAACTGTTCGGAGGCCATGTTTAAGAAACTGTATGAAGGATATGAAGAGAGGATGCGAAAAGCGGGGCTGCTGGATTTTGATGATATGCTGGTTATGTGCTGCCAGCTGTTTCGCCAGAGAAAGGATATTCTTCAGGCGTGGCAGAATAAATTCCGGTATATCCTTATTGATGAGTTTCAGGACATTAACCGGGTTCAGTATGAGATTGTGCGGATGCTGGCCCTGCCAAGAAATAATCTTTTTATTGTCGGAGATGATGATCAGTCGGTGTACCGGTTCCGAGGTGCAAAGCCGGAAATAATGCTTGGGTTTACAAAGGATTATCCTGAGGCCAGAACCGTGCTGCTGGGCATGAATTACCGCTCTTCCAGGGAGATTGTGGATACGGCCTGCATGGTTATCAGGAACAATAAGAAACGGTATCAGAAGAAACTGACGGCTGCCAAAGGGGCGGGGAAACCAGTGATCACATGCATGAGCAAGGAGCCGCGGGAAGAAACGCTGCGGATTGCGGAGGAGATTCAGGATTATGTGAAGGCAGGATACAGGCTGGAAGACATTGCGGTTCTGTACCGCACCAATCTGAATCCAAGGCTGCTGGTAGAGCGGCTGATGGAGTACAATATTCCGTTTACCATGAAGGATTCTCTGCCTAATCTTTATGAACACTGGATATGCCGGAATATTCTTGCCTACATAAATGCTGCCAGAGGAAATCTGAAACGGGGCAACATCCTGCAGATCATTAATCGGCCAAACCGGTACATTAGCCGCGATGCTTTGGAGGAGGCGGACGTGTCATGGAATAAAGTGAAATCATTTTACCAGGATAAGGGGTGGATGGTGGAACGGGTGGAACAGCTGGAGTATGATCTTGTGATGCTGCGGGAAATGCCTCCTGCGGCTGCTGTCAATTATATACGCAAAGCCATAGGGTATGATGATTATCTGAAAGAGTATGCTCAGATCCGCAGTATGAAAGCAGAGGAACTTTTGGAGACAGCGGATCAGCTGAAGGAAAGTGCAGCAGGATTTAAGACTATGGAAGACTGGTTTGGGCATATGGAGGAGTATAAAAAGAGACTTCAGGAACAGGCCAGGAGCCGGAAAGAGGCGGCCCAGGGAGTTTCTTTGATGACTATGCACAGTTCCAAAGGGCTGGAGTTTCGGATTGTATATATTCTGGATGCCAATGAGGGAATCACGCCTCACAAGAAGGCGGTGCTGGATGTGGATATGGAGGAGGAACGGCGGATGTTCTATGTGGCTATGACCAGGGCCAGGGAGCGGCTGCATGTGTGCTATGTTGGAGAACGGTATGGAAAAAAGCAGGAACGATCCAGATTTGTGGACGAGTATCTGGGCATAGGGGGCAGAGGCTGATTTCCTGAATTTGGGAAATACATGGACAGAAGAAGCTAAGATGCTGTGTGGATGGAGGTGGACCATTGGGATATGAACAATGACACGAAAAATGACTTGGAAAGCCGTATCCATATTTACTGTGGAGACGGCAAGGGGAAGACCAGCGCTGCCATAGGACTGGCTGTGAGAGCAGCAGGGCGGGGAAAGAAAGTCCTTTTTGCCCGTTTTCTTAAAAATGATGATTCCGGCGAGGTGGAGACTTTAAGCCGGATTCCGGGGATCTGCCTGAAACCGTGCAGGAAAAGTTTCGGTTTTTTTTACCAGATGACAAAGGAGCAGAGACAAGAGGCTAAGGAGTATTATAAAAGACTGTTTCATGATGTCTGGGAAGAGGCAGTGGAAAATGGGTTTGATATACTGGTGCTGGATGAGATCATGGCAGCATGCAGATATGGGTTGGTGCCTGAAGAGGATGTGACAGGCTGCCTGAAAAGCCGCCCCGGTACTTTGGAAGTGGTGATGACCGGACGGGAGCCGTCCCACAAGATGATGGATCTGGCAGATTATGTGTCGGAGATACGCAAAATAAAGCATCCATTTGACAAAGGGATTGGGGCTCGGAAGGGAATCGAATATTAATACGTCTGTGAAAATCAGAGGGGTTATAGGCTTAGAGGAAATATTTGCAAGAAATACAGGCAAAAAACTTGCATCCAGCCTTGTATTCTGATACAGTGGAGTCAGGACAGCGCAGGCTGTGAGAAAACTATTATAAAGAGAAAAGAAAGGATCAGATTTTATGGAGAATAATAATATGGAACCCCAGGAGGAGATGACAGTTACGCTGACCATGGATGACGGCAGCGAGGTAGAGTGCGTGGTTCTTACTATTTTTGAAGCCGGGGAAAGGGATTACATTGCACTGCTTCCCATGGACAGTGCTGATGCCGAGGAGGGTGAGGTTTATCTGTACCGCTACAGTGAGCCGGAAGACGGGGAACCGGTTTTGGATAATATTGAGGATGACGAGGAATATGAAATTGTGGCTGATGCATTTGATGAACTTTTGGATGCCCAGGAATATGATGAACTGATTGGGGAAGACGAGCTGGAAGATATGGAATAGAAGCCTAGTGCCAGCTGGATATTTCCATCTTTTTGAAGCAGGAATGCAGGCACAGACAAAGGATAACAAAAGCTGCGCTGCCGGTTTATAATAACAGGCAGCGCAGCTTTTGTATTTCTGCAGAGCAATGTGCCAGGCAGGACGCTTGACACAGGCCAGCCTACGGCATTCCTGTCTGCAGTGCCAAACGGCTGTTTTGATATTCGCCGGAAAATGTTACGTCTTTTCCAAGCCATTTAGGAGGAACAAAACTTTCCGCCTGTTCCATTGTCTTAAATTCCACTTCTGCCAGCATCAGGCCCTGATATTTCCCGTAGAATACATCCAGTTCAATGATCAGCTCCGTATTCTCAATGGGAATCAGAAAACGGCGCTTGGTCAGGACAATGCCGTCGGCTTTGGCAAGAAGATGTCCGTAAGCTTCCAAAGTAAGGGGAAGATTGTATTCTTCCCGGGCCAAAAGCCCTTTTGACTTGTAGGTAAGATAGCAGGAATCGTCTTCTTTCCGAATCCGTACTACAGGTTCCGTACATAAGTAGGCCTGTTCAATAAGGCGGGAGGGAAAAGATTCATAATCCTCAGGCGGGCAGGTGACAAGATATTTGCGTTCGATTTCCATGGGAAACTCCTTTAAACGTTGAAAGTGGCTTTATCATATCATGAAACGTGACTGAGCGCAAGGAATAGCTGTGCCGGCAGATTTTATTTGGCAGTATCAGGGAAGAATGGTGAAGAAATATAAATATTAAAATTTTTGCTGCGACAGCCCCGATGCCACAAGGACAGCCCCTTAAGGAAGGTATACCGCCTTCCCAAGTAGCTCATGGCTTGGCTTAATAAATAAACTGCCTGTAGACCGGACGCTTATGGATGGATACAAAATAAGAAAGGACAGCATAAGAGGATGAAGAACGATACCTATGAAAGGGAGCTGCTCTATTGGTCAGAGCAGGAGCCAGTGTGGAGGGATCTGGAGGGTAAGACGGTAATGATATCCGGAGCATCCGGGATGGTGGGAAGATGCCTGACGGATCTGATCATGACGCATAACCGCTTCACTGGCCATGGAAAGGAAACCAGCATCATTGCCCTGAGCAGGAACAGGGAGCATCGCCGAAGGTGACAGTTACATGGTCCGTATCTTTGAAAAAAAGGGAAGAGGCAGAGAAAACGGAAAACGGAAATGAAGAAAGCACTGCAGCCGGAAGCAGCGAAAAAAACGGCAGTGGTGCGGCTCAGGATGTTTGAAAGATAGGATATCCCCAAATATAACAGACTTTATATTGCTTAAAAAGGGATTGACTTATATAGATATTCGATATATAATCTTTTATATAGATTATCGATATATATACGTATTCGATACAAGAAAGGGGATGGCAATTTGGCGACAGACAAGAATCAGGTATCAGGCAATACAGCTATGCTGCTTTTACAGCTTTTGTCGAAGAAAGATATGTACGGCTATGAGATGATTGAGGAGCTGCAGCATAGATCAAACCATGTGTTTGATCTGAAAGCAGGAACGCTTTACCCCCTCCTTCATAGTATGGAAGCCAGAAATCAGCTGATATCCTATGAGAAAGAGGCAGGGGGGAAGATGCGCAGGTATTACCAGATTACAAGGGATGGGAGAAAGGAGCTGGAGCGCAGGAAAAAGGAGTGGGAGACATACAGTGCAGCTGTTGCCCAGGTAATGGCTGCTGACAGTACAGGATTTGCAGGAGACGGTTTATTCCCTGCCGGATCAGGTAAGGCAAGGACTTGGGCGGCACATGCCTTTGAAAGCTGTCTGCAGGAAAGACTCTGTCTGCAGGACGCAAAAGGAGGAGTGCTTTATGGGAATTAAAGAGTATTTAGATACACTGTCAGGCCAGATCCGCAGCCGGAAAGCCAGGGCAATGGCAGTTAAAGAGATTGAAGATCACATAAACGATCAGGCGGATTTTTTTGAGAGCCAAGGCATGGAGAGTCAGGAAGCCGTACAAGAGGCAGTACGCCAGATGGGAGATCCGGTGGAGGCAGGAGTGGAACTTGACAGGATTCATCGTCCCGATATGGAGTGGCGGCTGTTTGGCTGGATTATTCTATTCTCTGTACTGGGGCTGGTGATTCAGTATATTTGCTTTTACTGCTGCCGCATTGGGGATGTATCAGCCCAGAGCAAGTGGATATTGGGAGATTCTACAGGAAATTTTGTGCGTCAGTGCGTTTACACGGTTATTGGATTGGCGGTTATGGCTGCTGTCTGCCTAATGGATTACAGCGTCATGGGAAAGCATGCAAGTCTGCTGGCGGCCTGTTTTCTGGTGCTTATTGTCTTAAGCTGTACATTTGGGGTGATCCGTCAAATAAATGGAGGCCATCCTCAGTTAAAATGCCTGTTGTATCTGTTTGTGCCTCTGTACGGCGGAATCCTTTATCAAAACAGGGGAAAAGGCTGGAGGGGAATGGGGCTTTGTTATTTATGGATCGGGGCAGCATTTTTGGTTGGGGCAGAAGGCATTGGCGGAGGCTTGGGAGTAGTCATAGATGTAATAGCTGTATGTCTTATGATGCTTTTTGCTGCTGCCTGCAAAGGATGGTTTCATTTGTCGAAGAAGTCAGGCATAAAAGCAACAACTGTTTTGCTGGCATTGATGGCAATATCAGCAGGGCTGTTTGTAAAGTTCGGCTTAAAACCATATCAGGCTATGCGGCTTAAAGTGTGGCTTCACCCGGAACAGTACGCAGATCAGGGCGGATACAGTATTGTAACCATACGAAAGATTGTGTCCAGCCTGTCTATAAACAGAGACTGCTTCAAGATATTGGAGAAAAGAGGGCTTGAGGATTTTTTATATGCAGGGAAAAGCGGAAGCGACTTTATGATTCTGCGTACGGCAGTGACTATGGGGCTTTTCAAGACTTTATGTATCCTGTGTCTTTTCTGTGCCTTTTTCATTTACCTGTTTTGGCAGGCTTCCCATGAAAAAAACCAGATGGGACAAATAATGGGGCTTGGCTGTACCATGATGCTGGCAGTGGAAACGGTGCGCAATGTAATGTATAATTTTGGAATAGGCTTGGGTTCCACAGGAGGAATTCCGTTTTTTTCGTATGGATGGGTTCATACTATGGCAATTTATATGCTTTTGGGAATTCTGCTGAGTATCTACCGATACCGCAATTTGGTATGGGAAGACCCTGTGAAAACAGGGGACAGTTCTGGGCTAAGAATCGGAAACTATGTGATTCGGGTGGAGAAAAAGCCTGTTTCTTAAAAACCTGCTGAAATATTTGGATAATCTGAAGTCTGAAGAAGAACTTTCTAAAAAGGCCGGCCTGCTATATAATAAAGCAGACCAGCCTTTTTCATTTTTGTTTCAGCCTGCAGCCGCCTGAAAATCAGTCTTCTATAGTAAGAACCCGGAAACCTACATCTGACCAGTTATTTCCTATTAAATAGGAAGTGTATCTGTTTCCTGCAGAAATATTTGTCTGGAAGGAAACCAGGGGATCATTGCTGAAGTTTCCGCCGGTTACTGTACCAACAGCAATCATAGGCAGTTCCCGGATTGCGGAGAGTGTATTGGAGTTAGTTACATAGAACTGATACGTTCCTGCCATGGCCTGCTTGTAGGCGGTTACTTCCCGGAAGCCCACATTGCGGAACACGGCATCATGGCTGTAAAGCATCACGTCGTAACTGGAACCGCTGTAGGAGAAATTGGCTGCCCGGTAGCATCCCGTGTTATAGTTCATGTTGCTGCAGCCGTCATTGGATACCTGAGTCATGGTAAGGCCGCCGGCAGGGGCGTCTGCCAGAACCATGGTATATCTCTGTCCGCCTGTAAAGGGGAACGTCTGCTGAAGTAGAACGCTGCGCAGGCCAGAAGCCCGCCTTACAGTGACTGTGTGGAACCCATCAGATACCCGGTCATAGCCGGACACCGTGCCGAAACGGGAATTGTTAACATAGGTGGTATTGTCAATGGAAATGCTGACAGGAAAACTGTTGGTGGAAGCATTTAAAAATCGTACCTGAGCATTGCTTTGGGAAACATTGCAGTTTGGACAGGAAGGGAAAATAGGGAAAGTCACAGGCGGCCAGACCGTGCAGTTATTGCAGCCGTTGTTATTGTTTCCAGGATAAGCCGGGATTCCGCCTTCCGGAGCGATTGGAAGGGAAATTCCATAATCATTGTTATTGTCTGTATTGTTCATGTTTCCGGGGTAAGCCGGGATTCCGCCTTCCGGAGCGACGGGAAGGGAAATTCCATAATCATTGTTGGGTGCAGCATTTGTGTTGTCCGTAGCGGCAGGAGTGGTGATGCCGTAATCTTCTGGAGTTAAATGAGAATTAGAAGCGTTTGCATTGTTCTCAGCCATAGAAGAGCCTCAATGTGTTTTTACTTTACATTATGAATAAAACTGATTTTGGTTACGGAAAATTCACGGAAATATTATGGCTTTGAAGAAAAGAGTCTCTTACCTGGAAACGGCATAAATTAAGGTATGCAGATCTTTTTGTAACGGAACTATAACAGAATGTGAAGGAAGACTTGACCGAAAAGGCCAAGAGGATTATAATAGAAAAAGGGCTTTATGCCCTTGGGCTGAAAATGATGGAAGGTACTGTTAGGTGGAAATATGAATAATCTGTTGGAAATAGGAATCTTTATTCTTATTGAGATCGTTTTAAATCGATTAGTCAATCTGGCTTTCCATGTAATGTCCAAAAAACATAATTCGGTCCATTTGCGTTTTATAAAAAGCGCTGCCAATTTTCTGGTGGCTTTGGTTGTGGTTTACTGTCTTTCCCAGCAGTTTGAAGTAACAAAGGATATCAGCCGGGTTTTGCTTCAAAGCAGTTCTTTGGTGGTGGCGATTGCTACATTTGCCGCTCAGCAGGCTTTGTCTAATGTTATAAGCGGTTTCTCCCTGTCCATGTCAAAGCCTTACAATGTGGAAGACAAGATAAAAGTGGTACAGGGAGGAAGCGTGGTGGCAGAGGGGATGGTTAAGGATATTACTATACGCCATACTGTAATTCGCCAGTTTAACGGAGAGTGCTGCATTGTGCCGAATTCGGTTATGGACGCAGCTATTATTACAAATACGAATTTTAACGGGAACATAGGAAACTTTTTTGAGATAGAGATCTCCTTTGATTCCAATATTGAGGAAGCCATGGTGGTGCTGCAGAAGCTTTGCATTGAGCATCAGCTGACATTAAATACCAGTGAGAATGGTGTATTTGTAAAGGGATACACACAGAATGGCGTAGTATTAAAGACAACCGTGTGGACCAAAAACCTTGACCACAGCTTTCAGGCCTGCAGCGATATCCGCATAACGGTGCTTAAAGAATTTAAAAAGCGGAATATCAGCGTGCCGTACCAGAATGTAACCATATACCATGGGTAAGGCGGAAGAGAGACGGCTCTTTTGCAGGCAGGACAAAAAACAGAACATAATGTAATAGATAGATATCAAATCAGTGGGAGGAAATTATGGAAAAAGAATATGGCAAACATGATGAGCCTGACAAGATGCCGGCTCGCCACCAGCTTTTAAGCATTTTTAAGGAGAGCTGGAGAGATGACCACAAATTCTTTTCCGTCAGGGATTTGGAGCTGTGCGTAAAAGGGCTGTGCGACGGAATGTACGAGATGGTGGAATTAGAGCTGGGAGCGGACATCATTCAGGCATTTCCTAAAGAGGAAGACAGGCAGAACTTTACCATACAGGCATTTAGAGGAGAGGAAAATGGTTCCCGGGTGCTGAAATGCACCATGAGTCCATCCCAGGCTCAGTCATGGATGTTGGAAATATTGGAATCAGGCCTGCCGAAAGATCTGAGCGGGTGGGAAGATATTACGGATACCGTGGAAGCATAGGGGGAACAGAGGATGGGAAAATATTTCAGCGATGTGGTAGAACAGGCAATTGAGGATTTATATTACTGCTGTGACAATGACAAGGCGAAAAAGGCGGCTGCTTCACTGCAGTGCGCAGTAGAAGAGCAGGACGACGGAGACGCCTGTTATTTTCTGGCCTGCTGCTTTTTCGGAACATCTTATAACTGGATCTACCACCCGTTTCAGGAGAATGAGGAAGCGGCTTACAGGCTCCTTGGAAAAGGAATTTCCAGCGGCTCTGCAGTGGCGGTCATTGGAGCTCTGCGGATGAATATGCTGACGCCGGAGTATCAGGAACTTATGCCTTTTTCCAGCATTGGGGATGCCTGGCAGGCAGTTTACGAGAAAGCGGAAGCCGGTTGCTATTTCTGCCAATACATGATTGGAAATACCTATTATTATCTTGATGTGATTGAACTTGAGAACAAGAGGGAAAGCCAGTTTGAAGGCGAGGCGGAATGGGATAACTGGCGGCGGGAGCAGATGGAAAAAAGCATTTCCTGGTTTGAGAAGGCGTTTGAAGGGGGAATGGGGCTGGCAGGCCGCAATCTCTGCGACTATTATAAAAAGGGGCGGGGGTGTCTTATTCCCTCAGATCCGGATAAGGCCATGGAAGTAATTCAGAAAGGCGCAGCCATGGGATATCCGGAATGCATGTACGCCCTTGCAACCAAACTGTTTTTCAATCCGGACAAGAAGGATGAGGGATTTTTCTGGGCCCGAAGGGCAGCTCAGCTGGGATATATTCTTGCCTGGGACATTGTGGGAGACGGTTACTGCTTGGGAGATGTGGTAGAGAGAAACCTGCCTTATGCCCTGGAGTGCTATGAGAAAAGCGTGGCATATGGGGATGACGCTTATGCCTATGGAAGAGCCGGTGAAATGTATTTCTTAGGGCTGGGAGTTCCCCAGGATTATACCAAGGCAGTGGAGTACATGGAAAAGGCGTACGCTATGCGCGGAGAGGAAGACACGGACACGGCAAAACTGGGGGTATGCTGTCTTCTTGGATATGGCTGCGCCCAGAATGTGGAACGGGGGAAAAAGCTGCTTGAGCAGAGCGATGACATCCGCTACAAAAGCTACGGCCTGGGGATGATGTATGCCCAGGGAATGGGTGTGCCGAAAGACATTGCCAAAGGAGTGGAATATCTGCAGGCAGCAGGAGATTATGAACCGGCAAAGAAAGAGCTGAAGCATTACAAGAAAGGAATCTTTGGAACCTGGAAGCGGATATAGATTCTAAAAATGTTATTTACATATGTTTCTTTTGCCTGCGTCTGGCAAAAAGCTTTTGACAGAGGACTGCAGCCACGGACAGGCATTACAAAACCATAAACAGTTCATCTTGTGCAAAAAACCACATCGGACAGAGGAATCTGCCAGGTGTGGTTTTTGTACTGTGAATCCAGGTGAAATAAAGTATAAGCGGCTGTATGGAAAAAGTGAAGAAATCTAAACAGAATCATTAAATTTGTAATATTTTGTAAAATAACGTCAGAAAAAATTTCGATATTATAAGAGATTGGTAAAGTCTTTTGGAATATAATTTGTTAAAATAGTGATAATGAAAGTATCTGTAAACAGTAATTGGTATTTTTAGTAAATTGTTAGACTATTGACGAAAGGAGCAGAGATATGAAAAAGTATTTCAGAATATTGAGAAGTTTGCTGCTGCTGATTATGACAGTTTGTGTCTGCTCCGGTTTCGTTGTAGCGGGCAAGGGCTATGAGGAGTACCAAAAAGCGATAGATGCAATAAGCCTGGAGGATAAAGTGGCTTCCATTCGGGAGAAAGACACTTTTACAGAATATGAGGAACTTCCGGAGATTTATGTACAGGCAGTTATGGCGGTGGAAGATAAACGGTTTGAGCGTCACATAGGCGTGGATCTGATTGCTATCTGCCGTGCGGTGAGAAACGATATCCGGGCAGGACGGTTTGTGGAAGGGGGAAGCACCATTACCCAGCAGCTGGCTAAAAATATGTATTTCAGCCAGGATAAGGATCTGGTAAGGAAAGCGGCAGAAGTGTTTGTGGCTTTGGATTTGGAGAGAAACTATTCCAAGGAAGAGATTTTTGAACTGTACGTGAATGCCATCTATTTTGGGGACGGATATTATGACGTGGCGTCTGCCAGCGAGGGATATTTTGGGAAGACACCTGAAGAAATGAGTGATTACGAATGTACCCTTCTGGCCGGAATCCCCAATGCGCCGTCAGTGTATTCGCCTACGAAGAATCCGGCTTTGGCGGCAAAGCGACAGCTTAAGGTGGTTGAACGCATGGAGGCATGTGGGTATTTTTCCACAGAGGAAGCAGAAACGGTTGCCGAAACCGTAAGCCTGGTGGCAGGCATGGTTCAATAGACGGATCAGACTTTAACAGAGCTGAGATGGTTTTTTTGAGAAAAAGAAAGAAAAGCATTATTGCTTAAAGGCTGTCACAACTGCTGCAGGGAAAAGAAGAATGCCAGGATGTACTTGTGCCATAACAAGACAGCCTGGCTCTTTTTGCTAACAGGAGACATTACAGGAAAAGAGGAGGATTTTTATGGAGACGATTTTGGTCAGCGCATGCCTGCTAGGCATTGGATGCCGATACAGCAGGGAAATAAAGGCGGATGAAAGAGTATGTAAGCTTTTGGAACGGAAAGATGTGGTGATGATACCAGTGTGTCCGGAACAGCTGGGAGGTCTTCCTACACCCAGGGAACCGGCGGAGAGAAAGGATGGCGGTGTATGGAACAAGAATGGGGAGAACGTGACGGAGCAGTTTTTGTATGGAGCCCGGGAAGCGTTGAAGCTGGCTAAACTATATGGATGCAGTCAGGCGATTTTAAAGGAGCGCAGCCCGTCCTGCGGCAGCGGAAAAATCTATGATGGAAGCTTTTCAGGAAAGATGGTTGACGGGGATGGAGTTACAGCGGAACTTTTTAAAAAACATGGGATTCGGGTAATAGGGGAAAGCCAGATAGGGGCAGAAGATAAGCCAGCCTGTCAATAAGCAGAAGTCCTGGTTTGTGCGGTAATCTGTGGAAAAGAGGCGATAGTATTGACATTACTAGGGCAAAGTGGTATTTTATATTTAGATATATATCTAAATATAGGAAAAGACAATGCAAAAGAACAGGAATGATGGCGTATGGGGATTCAGAAAACATGTAAGGCTTTGTCAGACAGAACCCGAAGGGAGATTCTTGACCTTCTGAAAAACGGCCCTATGACGGCAGGGGAGATAGGAATGCATTTTTCGGTTTCCGGCGCTACCATGTCTCACCATCTGTCCATATTGAAAGAAGCAGGGCTGGTTCTGGATGTACATCAGGGAAAGTACATTTATTATGAATTGAATACTTCGGTAGTGGATGAACTGATCGCATGGGCCAGCAGGCTGAAAGGAGAGTCATCATGAGCAGGGAAAAACAAGGGATATTTCAGAAAAAGACACAGATTATAATTTGTATGGCATCTCTGCTTCCGGCAGTACTGGTGGCAGCAGTGTATGGAAAGCTGCCGGAAAGAATTCCCACTAATTGGGGAATTGACGGGCACATAAGTTATGGAAGCAAACAGGAATTGTGGATTATAGCAGGAATGGCTCCGGCTTTTGCAATTTTGTTTAACATTTTGCCAAGTATTGATCCTAAGAGGCAGAATTATCGAAAATTTTTAGGGGAATATCAGAATTTTCAGATGTTTCTGCAGGTGTTTATGTTCATTATGGTGGGAATCATAGTGACGGAAAGCTTATGGCCGGGAACCATCCAAGTGAATACCGTAGTCATGGCCGTGTGTTCAGTTCTTTTTATGATGATCGGAAATATGATGCCGAAATTCAGACAGAATTTCTTCTGTGGGTTTAAGACGCCATGGACGTTGTCAGATGAAACAGTGTGGAATAAAACCCACAGGCTGGGAGGAAGAATGATGTTTCTGGCTGGGATTTTAGGGCTGGTCGGAGCATTTTTACCAGGGGACAGGGTTAAACTGTGGATGATGTTTGTGCCTGTAATGGCAGCGGTGCTGATTCCTTCTATTATGAGTTATGTATGGTTTAAAAACAGACAGGGCGGGGAAGAGTAAAGCACTCCCCGCCTTGCCTATTTTACAGTCCAATGGTATAATAGACATATGGGTTTAGGCGTTTGGTTTTTAAGGGGTATTTTTGATCAGATATATCTTTAATTAAGAGCTGCACATGAATGGAACGCATGTCCATGGAGCAGAAAATCGGCCTTAAATGCTGAGATGGAAAACATTCCAAGGCGTATATACAGAGACAGGAGGGAAACGGAGAAAAGGGGGATTATGGGCAAGAAACCAAAGGGGAGAAGCAGAAAAAAGAAAAAATTTCCTGTAATGGCCGCAGTTATGGCAGTTGCAGCAGCGGCCGCAGTTACAGCAGCAGGAATAGGAACATGGTATTACATATACAGAGGGAAGCAGTATGAAACGGTATTTTTTCCCAGCACAAAGATTAATGGGATCGATGCATCAGATAAGACTGTGGAGCAGATGGAAAAACTGATTTCCGAAACCGCAGACGAATATGTGCTGACCATAAGGAAGCTGGACGGAGGCACGGAGCAGATTACAGGGAAAGAGATTGGGATGCATTCTGTGTTTGACGGAAAGCTGGAGGAATACCTGGCAGATCAGGAGCCTATGGAATGGTGGATACAGAAAGACAAGGAGAAAGATTATGAGACAGAGGCAGTAATTGCTTTTGATGAGGAGAAGCTGGAGCAGCGGATTTTCAGTCTTCAGATGCTGAACCAGGAGAATACTCAACGGCCTAAAGATGCATATCTGTCAGAGTATCTGCCGGGCCAGGGCTATGTGGTTATACCGGATGAGCCGGGAACTGCACTGGACAGAGAGAAGACGGCGGAAAAGATCCGGACGGCTGTAAAGACTCTAAAGACTGAACTGGAACTGTCAGAACTTGATGTATATGAAAAGGCTGCTGTTACCAGCGAGGACAAGGCGCTTAATGAGCTGGCAGACAGACTGAACCGATTTGTGAATATGACGGTTACCTATGTCTTTGGGGAGAGCCAGGAGGTTCTGGATGGGGAGGTGATTTCCCAGTGGCTCAGACTGGGCGAAGGGGGAGAGGTAAGCGTGGATCAGGAAGCTGTGACAGCCTATGTGAAAGGCCTGGCGGATAAATATAATACGGCATCGAAAAAGAAAATTCTGAAAACCTCTTATGGGGCTGCCGTGGAAATTGGAAGGGGGACTTACGGCTGGCGGATCGATCAGGCAGCAGAGACGGAACAACTGTATCAAATCCTTTTGTCTGGAGAAAGCCAGGTTCGGGAGCCGGCATACCGCCAAAAGGCGGCCAGCCACGGCGAGAACGATTATGGGGATACTTATGTGGAGATTAATCTGACGGCACAGCATCTTTTCTTTTATAAAAATGGGCAGCTGATTGTGGAATCGGATTTCGTGTCAGGAAATTCGGCTAGAGGATATGATACGCCCTCCGGCGTTTACCCTCTGACTTACAAGCAGCGGAATGCTACTTTGAGAGGAGCCGATTATGCGACTCCTGTATCATATTGGATGCCATTTAACGGCAACATTGGTATGCATGATGCCACTTGGCGGGGAGCGTTCGGAGGAAGTATTTATAAGACCAACGGATCTCACGGCTGCATTAACCTGCCAAGGGATGCAGCCAGGACTATTTTTGAGAATATTGAGAAAGGGATGCCGGTGCTGTGCTACCATCTTGGCGGGACAGAAAGCGGCGGGACCAGCCCAGGAGGAGAGGCGGCCGGGATGGTGCAGCCTGCGGATACTGGCAATACGCAGGCCGGTGCTGAGACGGGAAGCGTGCCGGAAACCGAAGCGGCTGTAAACGTCGGCGCCGGGGAAAGCGCAGATGAACCGGAAACCAGCCAGAACGGCATGGAGGAGGAGACAGAAAGATACAAAATGCCATGGGAGTATGGGCCAGGCATGACTGAGGCGGAAACGGCGGCAGAAAATAGGGAGAGCCAGCCGAGGGCTTCTTCTGAAACGGCAGCTTCCGGAGACGGAGAACAGAGCCAGCCAGGCCCTCAGCCGGATGCTTCAGCCCTTGAGAGCCAGGAAGCGGGGCCGGGGATGCCTGGGGCAGGCAATGAGGAAACCAGGGAAGTAGGGCCGGGGATGCCTGAGGCAGGCAATGAGGAAACCAGGGAAGTTGGGCCAGGAATGCAGAATGATTAAGGAGGGCGGTGACAGCGTCTAAAAAGCTGTCCGGAACCATGAGGATGCGGTTCCGGGCAGCTTTTGTTTTGGGAAAATATAATTTTGTTACATAGAATCTAACAATACCCATCCTGCCCGAAACAGCTTCATGATCTGCCATACAGCGATTCCTTTCAGGCCATATTCCTGAACCAGGGTGAATTTTGCCTGCCAGCTTCTCACATCTTCAAACCATACCTCATGCTGGACTCCGTACTGCCAGTATCGGAACCAGGGTGACATGGCTGCTGTGTCAAAAAGAATAGGGACTCCGTAAAAGACTGCTGTCTGTACAGCCTCCACGCTGCCCAGAGTCTGTGCCTTAGTGGCGCCCCGGATGTAAGGCAGGGGCCAGTCGTAACCATAGTTAGGGATTCCCAGACAGATTTTGCCTGCAGGTATTTTAGTCAGAGCATACTCTGCCACGCGGCGAACCTGGTTTAGAGGGGCGACAGCCATGGGAGGACCGTATGTATACCCCCACTCATAAGTCATTAACACCACCCAATTGGCCGCCGCACCCAGCCCGCCATAGTCAATGCCTTCGTACAGAATCCCCTGCTGGCTGTCAGAATATTTGGGAGCCAGGGCCACGGATACCTGGTATCCCAGGATATTTAATGCATAGGTGGCATAGGATACAAAGGCGGTAAATGCATCTCTGTCTTCTTTCAGAACATACTCAAAATCAATATTCACAGCCTGATACCCTTTTTCCAGCATAACGGATGCAAGGCCGGTAACCAGCTTGCGCTGTACCGATATATTGCGCACCAATGCAGCAACCAGATTATTGTTGAAATGCCCGTCTGATCCCAGGGGGGTCAGAGTCAGTGCTGCAGTTACTCCCAGGCGCTGCGCTTCTGCCGTCATCCAGCTGCCGTCAATGGAAGGAGGGATCAGATCCCCGTCAGCAGTGAATCCATAAGAAAACACAGCCAGTTCTGAAAGATAAGAGAGGGTTTCTGTAAGGACAGAAGAAGAGATGAAAGGGTAGGCATAACCGCTTCGAAATATGCTTTTGGCCCGGGAGGAGGATGGAGAAGCGATTAGAGGCGGGGCATCTTCTGACAAAAGAAGGGCCTGGCCTACAGCAAGCCGGTAAGGAGGCGTTAGCTGATTGACTTCGATCAGGGCATCAAGGCTTACTGCCTGTTCCTGGGAGATTTTGTCTACAGTATCATTGGGCTGTACCACATATATTTTCATGAACATTCCTGCAGTT
>CATLBO010000010.1 GCA_949879025.1 uncultured Hungatella sp.
GTAAAGCTCCATTCTTTGATACGGGTATAGGAAATATAGGTTATTACAGGCTTATCATCATCACTCCATGCGGCTTTTGTGGATAAAACGTACATATCCTTTCCATCATAAGAGTATTGGTATCTCACGATACCGCCATCTGAATGTATCTCATAAACAACTGCCGAACCTCCGCTGCCTGCTGCGGCAGCATTTAAAAAATCTTCCAGTTTCGTATAGTTTTCCATGTTAGAATATAGTTCCGTTATTGTGACCGGGAATCCGGTGGCTTTTAATTTTCCCACCATCTGCTCCATGACATTATCTGCAATGACAACATTGGACGCACAGCCTTTATCTGCATTTTTATATAGCCCCAATATAAGCCCCATCATTTCTTTGCAACCTTCTTCCGCTTCTTCTTTTTGCCTTGCGTCTATTGGAAGGTTATATCCTTTTTCCGTTTTATTGCCGTATGGCATAGAGGGATACCCGGAGGGTGTTTCTATCTGCCTGTCTGCTTCCCTGCCTGTATTTTCTGCATATTCCTTCCCTCCGGCTTTTTCAGCATACTCGTTTTTCATACTTTTCCTGTTATGATTACAGGCGCATAACAAAACACTGCACATCAGCAAGGTAATCGGCAATATCCTCTTTTTCTTCACAATTGCACCCAAGATCTTTGCCCCCTCTGTACGCCTGGCGCATTACCACTCTATTGTGCCAAAATCCAAATCTTCAATCAGGATATATTCATCTTCTTTCCGTACAACATCTATGACAAGAGCTGTGACGATTCCATTCTCTTTTTTTATCCTGCTGCGGGGAATGGAACTATCCCTTGACAATCCTGCTAAATCAAACCGCTTTTTAAATTCTTCTTCCGTAATCTTTTTCCCATTGACAAACGCCGCCTGTGGCTTATATTGGTCATAAACCCCTGTTATATATTCTCCGTTATGGTAGGAAAGACAGGCATAACAGCTCCCATCCGAACCGCTATTTACAAGGATAATCGTGTTTTTCCTGTAATGCACTCCGTTCATACCGCCCCAATCCTCTGGTTCATATAAATCTGCAATCTTTTTAGCCATGCCGTCCTCATAGGTAAATATCCCTATTGAGACATCATCCCCTATCATCAATTCAGGCACACCGTCATCATCAAAATCGTGTATCCCGATATAACCAATGCAAATATCACTGTCTGCCCGGTCAGGCTCCTGCCGGAAGATATATGGGTCTGCTAAATAGCTTTCCATGTTGCGGACAATCTCTTTATAGGCATCTTCCCATTCTGGTACGGCATACTGATTTTCCCCTTTCTTTCCGCAGGCTTCCATGTGCGATTGTTTCTGTATTCAGAAAAATTCCGGATACGGGAGTACTCCGTTTCAGGATATGCAATTTCAATCTGTCAATAAATAGCTTTCATCTGTTATGATAATGTCCAGGCTTCCTAATGTATTGGTTTCCTCTTTTTTGCCGAATGGCATTCAGGTATCCTTAAGGGTTCCGATTAAGCCAGCTTTCCAAAACCTGTTTGTCTTTTCCAACAACATAACCGCTTCCGCCTTTCCCTTTTACATCTTCAACCATGCTTACAATTAAAATCGGATTTTCTTCTGTTCTTTCCGCCGTAAAAATGGCAAACCATCCCAGTTCCGTACCCAAGGTGTCCTCTTTGGACACCTTGACTTCTGCAGTCCCGGTTTTCCCTGCCAGCAGAATATCTTCCCTGTGTGCCGCATATCCTGTCCCATGGAAATCATTCACTACTTTTTTCAACCCTTCTAATACGATGTCTGTATGTTCCACTGAAAAAGCATTTGGAATCCAATATTCAGTTTTGGTTCCCTGGCTATATAGAAGATGTGGCTTTATTACATTTCCCTCATTGCAAAAAGCCGTATAAATACAAGCCATGTGCAATGGGTTGATTAAAATCTGTCCCTGTCCGTACCCGCTGTCTGCCAGTTGTATTTCCGTTTCAATATTTTCTGTATTAGAATATTGGGACTTAGACATTACAATTTCAAATGGCAATTCTTCCTGGAAGCCTAAACGAAGCAGGGAGTCTTTCATTTCCTTCGAACCAATTTTTAACGCTGCCTTTGCAAAGTAAATATTATCGGAATAAATTAGTGCGTTTTCTAAAACAACCGGGTTATAGGCGTGGAGGGTTGTCACATGATACGAGCCCCATGAAGCGTCTTTCTGCCAGCTTAACCCTACATTTCCATAATCTTCATTAGGGTCAATTGCCCCTGACTCTAAACCGATTGCCGCAGTAATCGGTTTAAAGGTGGAACCCGGACACCATACCTGCCGGAAACGGTTATACATTGGTTTGTTTTCATCCCCATTCAATGCCGCCCATTTTTCGCTGGACAATCCCATAATAAAATCATTGCTATCATAAGAGGGCGTGCTTACCAATGCCAGCACTTCCCCTGTGTACGGATTCATCGCTGCCGAACAGCTTTTATCTCTCTGAAATTGTTCATAGAAAGCCTTTTGGAGTTCTGAATCTATTGTCAATTTTATGTCTTTCCCATTTTCTACGATACGGCAGGCAAGCTCTTCTTTTTCGTTCCCATCCGAATCCACAATATATATGCGGCACCCGTTCTGCCCCTTTAGTTCTTTCTCAAACAATCCTTCTGCTCCGCTTCTTCCAATCACACTACTTGCCGTATAACCTTCCCCTGCGTGTTTTTCCAAATCCTCCGCTGTCACATTCTGAACATAACCAACCAGATGCGCCGCCGCATCTTTTAAGGGATATGACCTCACTTCCGTATCAGAAATCATAACCCCTGGTATCTCCAGCAGCCGTTGTTGCCTTTCATACTCTTTTAGCACTTCTTCATCCGGCTCTAATGACATCAATTCTATTTCTTCCACTTTCCGCAAGGTTTTGGCCGGGACAAAGGAATCTTCCTTTACCCATTTTGCCGATAATTTCTTCCCTATCTCTTCTGGATTCATGTCCAACAGATTTGCTATCTGCTTCAAAGAATCATCCTGGTTTTCTAACCTCCCCGGCACAATCCCAACAGAAGACGCAGCGCCTTCCCCTGCAAGGACACTTCCATTCCTGTCTAATATTTCTCCCCTCTTTGCCTGCGTAACTGACACCCGTACTTTATCCGTTTTCGATAACCTTGGATAAATCAGAGAATCCATCCATACCAGTTTGTAGGTATCGTCGGTTTTTCGAAAAAACGCTTCATTCTCAAAACTAATCTCTCCAGCCACAGTATCAAAATCTGTCTGGTACTTCACTATATTTTTTGCTTCTTTATTGCCGAATGGCACATGTGGCCCAGAGGGTATATAGGCATACCCGGAGGGTGTTTCCACGTCGCAGGAAATAATTGTAACAGTCATATTTTGTGCGTCTATCCCCTCATAAATGGCAGAATTACGCTTTACAAAATCTTCTTCGCTGATTTGCCCGGAGGCTTCCACATCAATCAATTGATACATCGCTGTATAATTCTGTTCCTGAATATAACCCATATATTTCAGCAAAACTTCTTCCGGCGTTGTCCTGTCTTGTCTTTTTCCAATGGATATAGCTGCACATATGGTTATTGCACTAATTCCCATACATACCATAAGTGCCCATAAGATTTTATTTTTTCTTCCTCTATGCTTACTTTTCCTTTTCACATGAACCTCCATTTACTCTCTTTCTTATCTTCATTGTTCCTAATTCTTACACTGGTAAGATTTGATTTAAATATTACAACGGTAAGATTTAAAAGTCAAGCAGATTATGTGCTGATTATGATAATCTCACTACTTTCATAATCAATAGTTGATTCCGTTTCGATTTTGGCTATTCACAAAACATACCGACTGCCCCCTATTTACCATAGCCCTGATATGTGTTCCAAACAGATTGCCTAGGCAACCGGAACACCGACCCACCTTCCGGGAGTGTTGTGGGTAAAATAGCAAGCGTTGCCCATGTCCGGACACATGGGCGGAATCCCCCATGCTTCCCTACCGTCTGTATGATGAAATTTCCATAGGAAAGTATCCTTAACCCCCTTTTAGGGCGTACAGAGCCGCCAAAAAGTGCACAGGAACGCCAGGTCGGGTAATAACCCCTCCTGGTAATTCCCTGCCGGGAAAGGGCTTATATTCAAGAAAGCATCGTGGAAATATGCATAACTCCCCATTCCTTCCTGTATGAAAAAGAATAGGGAATTTTTGCACAGAAAAGAGCCTCAATATTTTTGTCAAGGCTCTGGTAAATCTTTCTATAATCCAGCTTTTTATAGGTGGAATGCCTGCCAGCTAAATACTTAGATTTATGGAGTGCTTTTCCGAGCCTCACATCCTTTCGAATCCTTTCACTTTTTTTACAGTTCCATAGCCATATCCTTTTCTTCCAATTGACGCTTCAAACGTAGGTTTTCGCTTTTTAAACGTTCCAGCTCATCCACTTCGTCATCTGTTTTATGATAGTCCCTTTTGTCCGTTAAGCCAGCTTCCCCAGCCGCATCATACTTCTTGGCCCGTGAATAAACCTGGCGGTAGGAAACATCAAATTTTTTCGTTGCATCTTTATAACTGCGGCTATGGCTTATAAAATAACTGACAATCCCTTTGCGTTCCTCAAACGTTGTTTTTCTACGTGCTTCTGCCATATAGCCTCCTGTTTCGGATTGTAATCCTTAAGTTCTCTTATTGGCATTATTACCTATAATCCATCGTCTTAAAATAGGACGGCTGGATATTCCATATCTGGCAATGATATTATCAACGGTGCCTTCCCCGTCAATATATTCCTGTGATACCACTGCTCTAAATCCAGGAAAGTGTTTTGAGCTTGGCATGAAAAATACCTCAAATGTAACAGATTTTTATATTTTATCTGTCGACCTTAGAGGTATCATATCATTTTGAGGTGGTTTGTTTTTGCTTTCATTTTTTGTAGAAAAAGAAACATAACTTTATATGGGCTGCAATACCTCTTTTACCCTGGCATAGTATATGTGCAAGAATTTGTTTAGACCTGCAATTTTGGCTAATTTCTTTGGCTTTCCTTCAAGTTCTTTCTGAATAATATAATCATAAACGGCAGTGTCATGTTTTGGGCGTGAAGTTTTGAGGTTACGCATTACTTCGTAACCGATTTTAAGCAAATGTTTATCCCCCCTCTTGCTGATATGGCGGTTATTTGCTTGGAACTGCCCTGACTGATACGGAGGGGCGTCTATTCCGCAGTATGCAATTAAGCACCTGGCATTTCGAAAGCGTGTCACATCGCCTGTTTCAGCAATCAGGCGGGACCTGGTTTTAGGACCAACGCCGCTCATGTCAGATACAGTCTGGTATTCCGGCAGGGTCTTTGCCAGTCTATCCATTTCTGTTATAATGGCATTGGTTGCCTGGATAGACTGTCTGAGCAACTGTGCACAGTTTGTTGCAGCAAGCTGTGTAATAGGGTTGTTTGGGCGCAGGGTCACTATTTGTGGGGCGGCTTCGTATATTGCTTCCCCAATTTTTCTGCCGACTCTGTGTCCATTCTTTTTTGCCAGCGCTTCTATATCATTGATGAATGCTTCCCTGTCAGTTGTAAGGACTGTTTCAACATGCCAATATTTCTCATAAATATCAAGCAGGAGGGCAAACCGGTTTTCTGCGTTTACCAGTGATTTTAACCCGGCAAAAGGTTTTATCAATCAGGTCGCTTAACTGGATTTTCAACCTGGATTGTACTTGGACGTTTTTGCTGTACTTTCTTGATAAGAACAGCAAGTCATTGCGTGTGCTTTCCTGTGGTTGGAATTCCAACAGCCGGTTCCACTTTTCACAACAGAACATGGCTAATTTGACAGAATCCTTTTTGTCGTTCTTTGCCCTCCTTAAGTCCTCGTCACAAAATTTTTTAACAGAAAGGGCATTGGCAACGCAGACAAAGAAGCCGGCTTCCTGGAGAGGGAAGAGTAAAGAAAAGTGGTAGTGACTGGTTGC
The DNA here is from genome assembly GCA_949879025.1 of uncultured Hungatella sp. Lineage (GTDB taxonomy): Bacteria > Bacillota > Clostridia > Lachnospirales > Lachnospiraceae > UBA3402. Next base: position 5,974 of record CATLBO010000010.1, read on the forward strand.
TTCCATGACAATTCGTGTTTCTTCTTTAGGGTAGTTGCAAAGGTGCTCCAGCAGCAATTGGACGCCGCATTGATTGTGCTGTACGTTAAATACTTTTTCCTGAAGTTTTTCTGTGTCGTCGATTATTGCGACAGTGCTTTTCCCTTTGGAAACATCAATACCAACAGAATAATTCATTATAAAATCCTCCTATTAAAACATAGATTGGTTCCATCTCTTAATCATATATTCATCCTGGCTGTTTACACGAACGCTCAAAGTATGAGGGACAACTTGCTTAACCGAATACATTATGACAAGGATGGTTAACTGTCCTCCCTTGCGAACGCGAAGCTCAAGTGTGGTGCACGTTAACCAATCCTTTACATAATAAAGAAAAAGAGTATAAGATTCAAATCTGAAAGATTTAATTCTTATGGAGAAAAGCAGAGGACAAATCCTCTGCCTTTTCTTTACCTTATCTGGTACACATACTTATTATCCTTTTTATGGAAGTCTGCAAGTATGCCCCCAGCATACAAAAACCACATTCACTAGCATTTCTCTCTTTTTCAGTTGTTCGGAAATTCCGAACAACTGAAATTCCATCCCAAATAATTCATTAAACAGGTTCTTTTGTATCTCCACACCACACATCAACCACCGCAGAAACCTCAAAATACTTCTTTCTCCATCCTCTTTTTCCGCTTCCCTTCCTCATCCTCTACAAACACAAAATGCCTGTAAAACTGCCTGAAACAAAGGATTTCTAGATATGTTTCCTTTGTATTCCCACCACACATTCTGTGTGTGTCGTTACGCAAAGATGAACACATTTCTTCCGTGTCGTTTTGTATATAAGAACACATTTCAGCGTCCAAATCCCCTGCCCCATCTGTTACAACTCCATCATCCACTGCATTATCCAAAAAGTCATTCTGAGTGTTCATTTTTCTTACCCTTTCTACTTTTTGAAATGCTATGCTAACCAACTTTCTTATTCAAATTTTTATATCGGTTTTTCGCATCCGGAATGGTTCTGTCATCCATACCTTTCAGCACAAATGTCAGCTTATATGGATCGACTATTCCATCCTCATTCATATCACCAACAATCACCTTTTCAACAATGCTCTCGAAAACTGCTCTGTCGAATTTATCAAGCATATCCGCCTCTGTAATACAGGCACGAATCTCTTTCATTCTCTGGCTGACATGCTTTTGTGCCTCTACATTTGAAGAATACAACGAGCGTTCCCCTTTTGTCTGGTTAATCTTTCGTGTCAATTCATTATACTTTGCATCGTATGCCTCTTTCGTAATCTTATCATCTAACAGCATATCGGTCAATTTCTTTCTCTTTGATTCCAGCAAGTCAAGAGTTTTATTTACCTTTTGCAACTTAATGGCACTTTCATCATTCGATAATGTCTCCTCAACAGAATGGATAACCAAATCCAGAACATCATCAAAGTTGTCTGCAAGTAGATGAAACATTTCAATGAAGGCATTTTCAATGATTGCCTCGTCGATTGACTTGCTGTGCGGACAGTTCTCAATGCCAAAATTGGTAGCAGTCCTGCATTTCCATACCGGCTTTGTCTGTGTTGTTGTCTGATTATGGGCACGTCTCGTTAGATACTTTCCACAAAATCCACATTCACACATACTGCTGAAAGCAAATTTCCTACTGTACTTCTTTCTTGTTCCCACAATGGACATTGCATTTTTGCGGTAGCGGCTCTTTTTAATCTCCTGTGCTGCATCCCATATTTCGGGTGAAACGATAGGCTCATGGTGTTCTTTGATATAATACTGTTCTTCTTCGCCCATATTTTCAAGCCTGCGCTTTGAAATCGGATCAACTGTAAAGGTTTTTCCCAGCCGGAGGTCTCCCTTATACTTTTCATTATTGATAATCGTCCTTATCCCGCTTTCTGTCCATTTCACTTCCCCTTTCTTGTTCTTTCTTCCAAGCCTGGTCAGTTCCTTTGCTATTGTCGGCGCACCATACCCTCTTAAATACATATCGAATATTTCACGAACAATCTCTGCCTCCCCCGGATTTACAGTAATACTCTTATCCTCTGGATGGTAATCATAACCGAGGCAGCCATTGAACCCCATCATTTCGCCACGTTTCATTTTCATTTTGATTCCCATTTTTACATTTGCAGATAACGATTCCACTTCATTCTGAGCAAGGGTGGAAAGCAATGCCAATGCCATCTCACTTTCCATTGAAAGCGTGTTAATATTCTCTTTTTCAAAAATAACCGCTATCCCCTTTTCTTTGAGCATACGGACATATTGAAGGGTATCTACCAGATTACGAGAAAATCTGGATATGGATTTTGTGAGGATAACATCAATCATGCCTGCCATGCAGTCGTTAATCATTTTCAGGAAACCGTCTCTCTTGACTGTCTTAGTTCCTGTAATCGCTTCATCCGCATAGATGCCAACCATTACCCACTCTTTTTCTTTGGAAATCTTCTCTTGATAATATGTTTTCTGTGACTGAAAGCTCTGTAACTGTTCTTCGCCGTCGGTACTCACCCGCACATATGCCGCCACTCTTTTTCTTTCAATCGAAAGGCCATTGCCAACCATATTCCTGCGTCTGATTCCGTTTCCTTCTACCGCTTTGATGACTTCCACTTCTCCTGCCATTCCTGTTCCTCCTTCCTTTGATATATAGTAAAACCAGAAACAAACTCTTATCTTGTTTCTGGCTTTACTATATATCAAAAAGAAAATGTTAACCAATGTGCGAAAGGCAGATAAAAAATTTATTTTTTCCTGCCCTTCACAAGATATTACAATTATTCAAATGTTACTACGTTGTGTTCCTGCATAATTCTGTTTCTCGTTCTTGTATATTCATCTTCATTTAATAACCCTAACGCATATATCCTTGCAAGAACCGCTAATTTCTTTGCTAAAGTTAAAGCATCCAACCTGTCACACCCACTTCCTCACTTTCATGCCGCCAATCCACACTGTACCTTAACAGCATGGCCTATCTCAGCCAGCTTTCTCCCGCTTACCCTGCCTGCCACCTCCAAAACATCCGAAAAAGCAACGGACGTAATCTGCTCGCAGAGGGCAAGGCTGTGGCATCCCAGCCCGGTATTCTTGTAACTGTTCAAAAATACATGAGTTGGCAGATACTGTTTTTTCCGTATCTTTGAAGTAAGCGGCACGACCGTGATAACCGGGCTGTGCCTGTTTGCCAAATCGTTGCTCATAACAACACAAGGCCGGATTCCCGACTGGACTGATGTTTCATGCTGTCCCAAATCCACAATGATAATGTCGCCTCTTTTAATCTCCACTGTCCCCTCCATAAACACTGCCAACAAACTCATCCGCATCTGCCAGATACACCTGCACACCCATATCCGCCATGCTGCCCACAAATTTCTCCCAATCCGAATCATCCTCTGTCACATCATATTGGTTACGGAGCGCCAGAACCTCATAACCCCTGTTTACAACAGCATTGACGACAGACTTTATCACCGGCCTGTCCATATCCATATCTCCAATCAGGTTATGCTCCACCGCCACATCTTCCACTAGAATGTTTCTCCCCGCACACTGCATTGTTATCTGCACCGCCATCCGCTCCACATTCTCCTGACACTTCATGCTGCTTATAAACAAAATACCTTTTACTATTTGGTTTTTTTCGTAGCCCATCATAAATGACCTCCAATCAAAATATCTGCTTTTTACCATACTATAAAGGGAAAACTCTGCCGGCTATGTTATCCTCCCATATAAACGCTCCCGCCCCCATAAAGCCCTGTATTTTTATTCCTGCCGTTTCTTCTTTGGGGCAAAAGCGTTTATATCAGAGGACAACCGGCTGCATACGCAGCCAGCCATTCCTCTCATCCCCCAGCCGGGTTACACACATGGAACCTCGCCCGTTCCCACTGCACTTCTGCCAGCCCATCCGGATTCATGTGCAGGTCGCCGCTCCCACGAAAGGATTATCTTCTGCAATCGTGGTGTCCGTATAATTCATTACCCCCAGCCGCTGCTCTGGTAGGCCGTAACCTCTGCTCCAATCCTTCACGGGCAACAGGATGCTCTCCAACTTATCCGGGAAGAAACTTTATTTCTTCCGCAAAACAACTCAGTGGGACACCATGCAGGATTATCATGGCACGAAATGGGTTCCGGCCACTCTGCCACAAGGCAAAGCGAAAATATATCGGAATGTGTGCTTGTCCTATTCAGTTCGTAATGCCATTGTATAACCTTTTCTCCCAAAAGCAGAGACCACAGTTCGGTTACTTAGTAACCGTGTGGCGGTTACCTCTACGAAAATTTTTTTATGTTCTGTATCAGGCTTGCTATGGTAGCCCGGACAACCCGTTTCTGACTGTCTGTCAAACCCACGGACAGACTCGTTATGTAATCCCGTTCCTCTCCAAATACCAGATAATCAAGGGAAATATGGTAATAATCTGCTACCATTATCAGACTGTCTATACTTCCCCCATTCTGTGCCTGCTCCAGCTTACGGTATCCGCTGAGGGAAAATCCCATCCTCTCTGCCGCCTCGCTCTGGGTTAAATTGCTGCCTGTCCTTAAATCCCTTATCCTTTCTGCGCTTTTCTGCACATCATAATACATATTCTGACCTCCTGATTTTCTTACTTTCCTGTTCTTTTCCGAGTAAAAAATCAGGAGGCTGTCGGAGAACGGCACCGTACAATCCGATTTGCCCAATACAAAAAAACCACAGTCCGGAATGGGACTATGGTCTTTCTGTATTGGTTCTTATTCTGTTTCGGCCGATATAACCCTATCCCTCTCTCAATAACTATCCCCTCATTTTGCAGGAACAGACAAGCACATTTTGCTGCCATATTCCTTCATAGTTCACAGCCGAAAGGTATACTGTATAAAACTAAGGATTGAGTGGGACTTTTAATGATTTTGGGTGAGATTACCACAATGTTTGGCAAAGCAGCCTAACGCCAGGCCAGGCTGTCTAAGCAGATTCTATAGGTTTAATTCATAAACATTGGAACTGGACAGACTTAGAAAAAATGTCCCAGAATGAAGATGCAAAATGAGAAAAACATTTTACATTTAGAATGTTCTGCCTGAATTACGCTCCGATTTTTCTTTTCTGTCAGGATTCAGACATTTTGCACACATAATCGCATATCCCCAAAGTAAGGTTAAGTTCCATGTCCAATATTCTTCATAACTCGTCATCATTTTCATTCCTCTTTCTGCAATACTTAATCATATACAACTATCTTCCTGCCAGATACCATTATAGTATTTTGATTTTTAGATGTCTATAAAGAGCAAAATTCCATGCTTTCATAACAGGTTCAATACAACGTAAAAAGAACCATGACAAGTCCTATTCCGTTACAATAAAGCAATATAAAAAGGAATTGACAAACTGCCAATTCCTCTTTTTCCTAAATTATTATACAAATAAACCACTTTTTATCCATCATTCCTAAGCTTAGCCAAATCCTCAACAATAGAATTATCGGCACGTTCTAAAATTTCCGATAAATATTTGTCAGCTTCCTCCTCTGTAAAAGCTCCTAAATCCCTCATATTTAATACTCCGAGGGCAAGAGACATCAATTCCGGATTCTTTTTTGCCCACAGCTCTATGAGCGTTTCATCCGCTGTCACAGGACTAACAGTGACAATAAACCTTTCCCCATCAACAGATTTGATAAATATAGTGTCCGTTTCATCATCCAGTGACAGGTCGGAAAACAACTCTCCATTCCCCTCTAGCATTTCAAACAATAAATTTTTTAATTCATCCACGTCCATAACGATTCGTTTTCCCTTTCCAGTATTTTATAGAGATATTTTTGTTAATATCTAAATCCATTATAGACAAATATTTGTTAATATGCAAGCACTTTCATTTGAATGATAATAAAATAAAAAGCAGAAAGAGAAATGTTATGATTTCATATGAACCACTATGGAAAACAATGCAGGAGCGAAACGTCACAACGTATACCCTTATATACAAGCACAATTTCAGTCCATATACCATTACCAACTTGAAACGCAATAAGTCAATCACCATGAATACACTTGAAAAATTATGCAGAATTTTAAACTGCACAGCAGATAATATAGTTGAATTTATAGACGATGGTTGTTAATCAAGAGAAAGAGCCGGAAAGCATCTTTCTCTGTTTTTATATATTTATACTCATTTTCACTACGGAAATCCCTGGTATACGGAATCCTTTGTTGTAGACAAATATTTGTTAATATACAAGTGCTTTCGTTTGAATGATAATAAAATAAAAAACAGAAAGAGAAAATGTTATGATTTCGTATGAACCATTATGGAAAACCATGCAGGAACGTCATGTTACGACATACAGCCTTATACATAAGCACAATTTCAGCCCATACACAATTACAAATTTAAAACGTAATAAATCAATCACCATGAATACGCTTGAAAAATTATGCAGGATTTTAGAATGTACGGCAGATAATGTAGTTGAGTTTATAGATGATGATTGTTAGATAAGAGAAAGCGCCTCAAAGCATCTTTCTCTATTTTTATGCACCCATACTACTTCCCCACAATCTACATAAAAGACTTATATATACGGAATATTTGATAATCAGTGTGGATTCTAAAAAATACCATGATAGAAAAGGGATGTTCCAACACATTTTGTTAGAATATCCCTTAATTACTAATTCATTATTTCATCAAACCTTATAAATTTATTGCCTCTATTTTTCTTGATTATCCACGTTACGTTCCATATTTCCCAATGCATATTCAATACACTGAATAACTACTTTATTAAATGACATTTGATTTTCATTTGCCAATGCCTGCACCTTTTCTATTAAATCTTTCGGTAATCTTAATGATTTGTTCTCATATTCTGTATATTCCCTTTTTAGCTTAAACATTTTTATCACCTCTTATTTTCTATTGTAATGTAAAATACAGTATGATAAAATGTTACTTTTATATTGTATTTCATAATATAATTTATATTATTTTTATAACAACAAACAGATTGGAATCTATCTGACATTGTTTTCACTATTTTCCAGCGCATATTCAATACAGCGGATGACAACTTTATTAAACGACATTTCATTTTCGTTTGCCAATGCTTGAACCCTTTCTATTAAAACACTAGGCAATCGCAATGATTTGTTCTCATATTCTGTATATTCCCTTTTTAGACTAAACATTTTTATCACCTCTTATCCATTATTGTAATATATTTTATGTTGTGCTAAAATATTATAAATATATTATGTTTTATAATATCTTTTATACTATTTCAGAAAGGAACATTCTATTATGGAAAGAAACGAGACAAAAACTTTATATTATGAAGATTTAAGTGATGACGAGCAAGTCTTATTACAATGGTATAGGGGAAATCCGCATTCTGTGTATATAGAAATTGCTTTACTCAAACTATTAGATTGGGAAATTATAACAGAGGAAGAATGCCAGAAATTCCAATCCGAAACTTCCAAATATGTTCATAGTATGCCAGAAGACGGTATGAAACAAATGGAAAAGACTATGGATAAAGATGGATTGAAAAACTGGCTATTTGAAATTTTTAACAAACACAATTCACTGTTTTTTGATATATATCTCTGCAATGAAGCTGACACTTTATTTGTCAAATCCCCAGATGGTCAGAGGTTTTCTATTACAGTCAATGCCATCGCTGATAATAAAACCTTTTTAAATTTGTGGGAAAAGAAAAATCCAGGTTTTATGCTTGTAGCCCTCGGCATACTAAATTTAAAAAATTTGGATATTCTTACCGATAAGGAATATGAAGAATACCTTTCCGCTGTGATAGAACATTCCGATTCTTCTGGCTTGAGAGACATAAAAGAAATGCTGAAAAGCCTAAGATACGATAAATAATTTTTTCTCAGCTGCATTCACTTTAATCGAGTAGGAGGCTAACCATTAGTTGATTAGCCGTCCTCTCACACCACCGTGCATACCGTTCGGTACACGGCGGTTCTTTAGTTTTCACAGACTACCAGATAATAGTCAAGCATGGATGTATATCCCAGCTTGGCTATTATTTTATTTGTGATTACTGAGTTGAGTACCTGTGCCGTTCTCCAGTAACCTTTCCTGCTACACGCAAGTTCTTTTGCTTTCCAATGTTCAAGTCCTAACGCTTTTAGCATTCGGTACTTTGTCTTGGTTTTCTTCCACTGTTTCCAGTAAACCGCCCTGATTCTGCGTCTTGCCCATTCATCTGTTCTTAGGAGAAGTTTCTTCATGTCTGCAAGTTTGAAGTAATTTACCCATCCCCGCACGAATTGTTGGTATTTTTCTTCCCTTTTCGCATTGCTCATGCCATTGTTTCTGTCTGTCAGTTCTCTGATTTTATTCTTCATCTTGGTGGCTGACTTTGGGTGTACCCTAAATCTGCATCTTCCCTTGTATCTATAAAAGGTATATCCAAGGTACTTGACTTTACTGATGTGGGCTACCCCTGTTTTCTTCCGATTTACTTTAAGGAATAGTTTTCCTTCTATAAACGGGATAATGTTTTTCAAGGTTCTTTCTGCGCTTTTCCTGCTCTTGCAGAAAATCATGCAGTCATCGGCATAGCGGACAAACCTATGTCCCCTGCGCTCTAATTCCTTGTCCAGCTCGTTTAGCATGACATTGCTTAGCAACGGACTGAGCGGACCACCTTGGGGCATTCCTGTTTCTGTACGCTCAAACGTCCCGTTTGCTATAACCCCCGCATTTAGGTATTTGTGTATCAGCGAAATAACCCTGCCATCCTTGATGGTTCTTGACAACACCTCTATCAGTTTACTCTGGCTTACCGTGTCGAAAAACTTTTCCAAGTCCATGTCAACCACATATACATAGCCATCATTTACATTCCTTTGGCATTGCCTGAGGGCGTCATGCGCTCCCCGGTTCGGGCGGAAACCAAAACTGTTTTCTGAGAATTGCTCCTCATAGATTGGTGTGAGTCCCTGCGTGATTGCCTGTTGGATTACCCGGTCAACTACCGTGGGAACTCCAAGCTTGCGAAACTCGCCTTTTGTTTCTTTGGGTATCTCTACCCTCCGGACGGGGTTGGGTTTATATTTGCCATCCCTTATCTCTTGGATTAAGTTCATCTGGTTTTCTCTTAGGTAGGGCAGGAGTTCATCCACCTGCATTCCGTCAATTCCACCACTTCCCTTGTTTGACTTTACCTGCTTATACGCCTTGTTAAGGTTTTCCTTCCGCAGAATCAAATCCAAAAGATTGTCCGTCCAATAGTCTGTGATGACACCGCTCTTTTCAGTAATCTTAGAGTAGTCGAACACTTCTGCATACTCTCTCTGTTCCGCAGATGCCATTTGCAGATAGTCTTCCATATGAAGTTGTCTGTTCTTAAATCCACTTTCAGTTACATTCATTGCTCGTGTCTCCTAAAGTTCAGTCCTTCCCATGACGTTTGCAACCGTCTTGGTACTATGACCTCTGCTGACTTCTCGCCATTCGTTGTTACTCACGGATTTCATACTCTGTTTCCGTCCGCTGGCGAGACCTCCCTTGGTACCACACGTTTCTTTCTCTCCACATATCTGCCACATTTACCATAGTTAATTCCGAGTAGTTATTGGACTTTAGTTTGTTCGGCAACCTTATCCTTAACTATAGCCTGATGTGATTTCTGTTCGTCAGACCAGAGATTTGCCTCCACCTTCCTTCAGATTCCCCTCGCGTTAATCATAATTATTGTTATGAATAGGACACCCTTGGTCTTGGCTGTATCCTTCCCACTACTAGGGCGGATTGGGGACTTTCACCCGTTAGAAACGTGCGCCGCAAGGCGCACCGATAAAAAGGGATATTCCAATGCAACATTATTTGGAATATCCCTTTTATTCATTCTGGCTCTCTTTTATCGACCTTGTTAAAATCTGCCATCAATAAAAATAATTCAAATCTATCAGATTTTCCTCTGCCACTTTACTCAATGCCTCCCCGCTGATTTCATACATTGTATAACTCCGCGGTTTTGGCTCGTTATAGCCTGTAATTACCATATAAAACTTCCCATCCGCAAAAACCAGCGTCTGCCCATGCGCATCATAATTCCTACAGACAAGGGCTTTGATTCCCATATGGCTGCACATATACTGCACAGCATAACGGCTTGCATAACAGTCCCCTTTCCCTTTGATAAATATGTCAAACCAATTACTGTTATATAATTCATAATCAGAAGTTATGCTGATATACCATGCCGCCTTTTCTGCTTTTTCCTTTTCTGTCATGGAGGGAGTAATATACTGTTTCTCAAAATCCGTAAATATCGTATCTATGTATATATTCAGCTCGGAATATGCCCTTACTGCCGCTGTCAGTTTTCTCCCATCCTCAAGGACAGCGGTTACCGTTGCCTTTACACACGGCTCAATGTAAGCCGGCTCCCAATCTATTCGTAGCAGCCCATACTCTGTAATGCTGAAATAATCTGCATTCTTACCGGTTATCTTCCATTCCCTTACTTCTTTCTTTGTCCCGGACACCCGGAAACGGTATTCCCTCATATGGCTGCGGTCATAGGTTATGTAATCTTTATATTCCTCAGGAAGATAATGCAGTGTCACATTGCTGCTGTTTAATACCGGATTGTCTGCTGCCTGCTTTTTCTTTTCCCTGACCGTAATTCTGCACTTATATTTCTTTTTCTTATATGTGGCCGTAACCACTGCCGTTCCCTTTTTCCTTGCTTTGAGGGTAACAATGTTTCCTTTTTTCTTTGCGATGGAAACCACTGATTTCTTATCAGTTTTCCATTTCACTTTCGCTTTGCGGGACACACCTTTTAATTCCAGCCGATAAGTCTGCCCTGTTTTCATAACCTTTGTCTTTGCCGCCAATTTAGGATTTGCTTTTGCCTCTGCCGTCATGCCGGGCAGTAACAGCATAATTGCCAATGCAAAGATAATAATAACCATATGTTTTCTTCTCATAGCATCTTCCCCCTTATGAATCAATGATATGATAAAAATATCATGCTCTCTTTATTTGCTTTAATTATACCGCACCCCTTTTCATAAGTCAGCCTGCTATTTGAAAATGATACATATAAAATACTTCTTCTAAATTTTCATGGCTGGTTTTCCAAGATTGAACGAGAGAAAACTGATAAACAAATTGATTTACGGTTTTCCAAAAAAATCTGCCAACTGATTCCTATATTTAAATTCTTCCCCTTCTTCCGGCGCTAATTCTACTTCATAAGTAGAATCCCCGATTACCAATGCGCCACAGCTATCCGATGCATAATAAATATCTACTGTTTCACCATCATGCAAAGTTGCTTTTAACTTATATTCGAAAGGACACCCACCGGAATAATTCTTTATCTTTTCCACCTTTTCTTTGATGATAAATTGGAACAGCTCTTTTTTTTCTTCATCAAGCGGCTGCCATACATTATCTATAAATGCCTCTAATTTTTCAATTCCTTCAGATTTGTTTATATCTATGCTTTTTAATCCTGCCATCGTCTTTACCATGTCCAACAGAGATTCTGATTTTGCAGATGCATAAATAACTTCCTGATTTTCCTGATGAATATCAAAATAATGCATACCGTCACTAAAACTTCTAATGTGTATTCTTATGTAATTGCTATGCCCATTTACCATGATACTGTCCGCCTCAAATACACAGTCTGCATTTAACGGCAAAGTATCCACATATTCTTTTTCCTTCTGAAACTCTAATTTTTGGATTTCCCCGAAGAAATCCTTAATTTCTTCGGGGGAACCTTCATACAAAACAATGTCATTATAAAGAGTATTGAAAAGGATTGAAAGTACATTGCATTCCGGTATTTCTATCCGGTTTTCCTCCGTAATGGCAACATATTCCATATTGTCCGCATTTGGGATTCTTATCTTTTTTGAATATGTTCCAAATTCAAAGTAGTTTTCTAAAAATTCCGGTATATCTCCCACCGGCTGTTTCTGGCTGCCTTCTTTATCTCCCTCTTTCTCTGCCAAATCTTCCTGTTTGTCTTTCCCGTCTTCTTTTTCTATTAAATCTTCCTGCCTGCCTTCCTCATTTTCTTTCGCAGGACTTATCATTTTTAAATCTTCCTGCTGCAAAGACGGATTATCCTTCCCACACGCATATATGGAAACACTCAGAATAAAAAGAACCACTAAAACCAGAGCTTTTTTTTGCACCTTCATATCTATCCTCCATAAATACTCTAATCATTACTTAAACATTCACCTGTCATGCTGTTGACCTGATAGGAACTGCCGTCTGTTAAATCAAAAATATAGGACGGTTCAAATATTCCATCATTATCACTATCACAAAACGCAACATTAACATCCAATGCCTCTGGCATTACAGCATCCTCTGCAGCAAATGTCGATATCCTCAATCCCCCGCTGCCTTTCACCTCATTTTCCAGCGCTTTTAACGCATCTTCTAAAGACAATTGCACTGTTCTTTGAGACGGAATAATCTCATATTCATTATGGTTTACCATGCTTGAAACAACGCCTGTATCATCTACAATTGCACTGTAAAAATCGCCCTTTACCGGAATACCGTCAAATGTGTACTCATATGTTACGTCATATGCCACTGTTTCTTCCACTTCATTCTGAGAATTGCCATCCAAATCCACCTCAGCCGCTACAATCTCCCGTAATTCTAAGTTACCATTATTAAAATCTGTAAAATTTACGCCTTCAAATGCCTGATTTATCCATTCAGCGGATTTATCTTCTGCCTCATCTGCTGTGATTTCCACACCCTGGTCCTTTACCTCTCCATTTAAAGTTGTTGTTCCGCCATCATCAGATAAGACCGTTACGTCCATATCTCCTTTCACACTGACATCAACATCTGTAGCCTTGATTGCATAATTCGGTATTGCAATATCTATACCATCTGTTTCTCCGCCAAGTTTTAAATTTGCTGATAAATTTCTCGGCTGTGTCACTCCATTTGGTTTTGCAGACGAAAAGCGGAGGATTGTAGTTGAACCGGCTCCAGGGCGGGAATATGTATTTCCCGGAAATCCTTCAAATCTGGAATATTGTACATTCCCTTTATGGGTTAAAACCAGATAGTTGTTATTTCCATATTTTTTATTCGCAAGAATCCATGAACTTTTGACTGACTCGCCAGTTTTAGCATATGACATAAAATTATCTACCACTGCCCCATCTTTATTTGTTCCCGCTCCAGGAGCTTTTTCATGGTAACCGCAAATCACTCTTACCGCTTTATTTCCTATCATGGCATTTGCATATTTCCCACGATTTTTATCTCCTGACAATTGGTAGCAGGCAGCCAAAAAAACAAATTCCAAATTTTTCCCTGACCATTTGAAATTTGCAATATCATGGATATTAAAATCCACGCCGCTTGCAGAACCCCATAACCGACCGGTTGAACTCCCATGACTTGCCCAATATTTTATTGCTTTTGTTTTTCCTTTAAAACTCTTTAGAGAAATCCCTGTTTTCTGTTTTAACGTACTTTTGTAAGAAGGAACCTGTTGCTTTATACCATTAACAAATTTTTTGCAATCAGACGTTCCTTCATAAGTATTGTTTTTAAAAGCCTCTACTGTCTTTCCAGCCGCATATGCCGGAATATTGCCTAATAACGAAAGGCAGATAACCATTGATAAAACACCTAAAAATCTTTTTTTCTTTAGTTTCATATTCATTCATACTCCTTAAATTTAATTTTTTTAGTTGATTTTCCCATGAAAATTTATGTTCTTTTACTTACCATTTTTCCTGCTTGCGTCTGTGTATTTTTCATTATCCACTCTTTCGGCTAACAGGCTTGTCTCCTCCTAGCAAAGTAAAGGAAGGGCATCCCCCAGGTTCAGAAGAATGCCCCCTCTAAATCCTATTACCAGCTTTTTAAATTCTTTCTTCAATTCAAATTTCTATCCATATCACTCTTTATAAGAGTTTTTGTCCCATATCTGTTAATGATATAAATACTCTCTGGCTGTGATTTTAATTCAGAACCATTCAGATATAAATGAGAACCTCCTACTAAATCATACTCATATACATATCGCCCACTTCCAATATCAGTATGGGGAAACCTGGAGAAATCGTCCCATGTAATATTTTCTTTTCCTTTTACAGCAATTACAAAATCAACATACATTCTTGATGGTATTGTAATAAAAAGAATTATCATACCTAAAGAAAATGCTGATACTGACACTGCAATAATATGTTTTCTCTTGTTTCTTTTCTCCATATTACTTTCCCGTATACTTAACGATATAATATCCACACCATGTGGAATAATTCAGAGAACCGTAATTCCTATTACATGATTTTGGATCTTTAATTTTTTTATTACTTGCATCCAAATTAGTGGCTTTTCCAAAACCAGGCTTATGTGACCAATAACCATTCTTATTCTGTATATACCAATGATAATCCTTTTTAGGCGCAATGACTAAGGCTACTTTGTACTCATTTTTTCCGGGTTTTTCAGTACGATTTGCCGCTCTAATCGAACGACCACTTCCCAAAAAAGGTCCATCCGCTTTTACCGCAGTAATAATAGAAGTCTTTGTTAATGATTTATATTGTTTCCCTGCCAGACTGCCAGGCTGCAATTTGCCTTCTGTTCTTTTTAGTACATCCATTGCATAAGCGTAACAATTTGCCCGACGGATATTACCATCTTTGTTCCAGTATTTGGGATTATAGGAAGGCTCATACCCACTGGTTGGAAGTAGAGATGCTGCCCTAGACATTATACCAGTAGAATCTTCTTCCTGTCCAAGGGCATCTACTGTATCTGTCGAACTTGAGCGAATCAGTAATTTGGGGGAAAATTCCAAAGGCTCATAGCTTACCATATCCTTATTTTCATCCGATAATCCCTCATACCACTCAATCCACTCAACTGTTTCTTGTGATAGTATATCTTTTTTAAAACTTCTCCCATCATAAGTTACCATGTCTGTTTCCTTGTGTGCTGCCATTGTTGGCATAACGGATGCACTTACCGCAATAACACCACTTATAACAAACATTCCAATTCTTTTTAATATTTTATTCATGACATCCTCTCTTTCATCTTATTTCTCTACCAGAATCTATGCTTTTTACCTATTTACCACTTTTCCCGCTGCCGTTACTCCAAACCTAAGCATTTTTGCGTAGGCTTTTCCTGTTTTCTTATTGACTGCCCGGCAATTCCCTACTGCATACATTCCCGATTTATAACTTGTTCTTGATGTAACTTGGTAAGTTCCAGGTGCATTATTATAGCACCTCATGCTTGTATCCTTGCAGCGGCTTGTTTTTCCATTATACTCAAATACCCCTCTTAACACCCACTGCACATATGTCGCATTATCCTTTTTTCTGTAAATCCTGAATGTACGGCTATGTTCTACAGTGCTGACTATTGGAGCTGCTTTTTTTGAAACGGAACGTGACTCGTAGTCATTTACTTCAGCTGCAACTTCATTATCTATGTCATAAACTTTAGAAGAAACTAACTTCATTGATTTAGTCTCTTTTAATATTAATGCCATACTGTTATCCTGCATCGCGTTCCTAGTTTCTGCTGACATCTCCTGCTCGCTTTTATCTGCCACATATCCCATCTGTTCTACTGCCACTTCATCTTCTTCCTGCATATATTCTTCTACTGCCACCTCATCTCCTTCCTCCATATATTCTTCTACTGCCACTTCATCTTCTGCGGCACAATCTTCGCTATATTCTCTACCTGAATATTCCCCAGCGGATATATCTGCTGCATATGCAGGCATTGCTGCTGTTCCCATCAAAGCTGCTGTTAATAAAGACAATATAATTTTTCTAAATTTCATTGTTTACCATTCCTTTCTTTTCATGATTTTTACACCTGTAAGGTAAAATATTGTTAGATATTTTACGCGCCGAAGTGCGCATAAGTTACCATGTCACCGCGGAGCAATTCATGGTATACTAATTTTCAATGGCTGATAATGTTTCCTCCCTCCCCTCCTTATAATGCGGTTCGGCACGCGACACCTCGTGCCACCTGCCATCTCGCCAGAAGACATTCTTTATGTGTACCGGCACGCGCCGCTTTGAAAAATTTGCCATCTATATGAATAATCGTATTTTTCTTTTTTAAGTTACGCTTTTTTTCAATTTAATTAAAAATTTCTATAATTGCCCTAAATATAAATCGGCTGTCAATACACATATTTTCTGTATTGACAGCCCTAATTTCATTTTCCTATAACGGATAAACCCACAGCATTCCATTACTTCATTGATATGCTGTTTTTTATTGCAACCCTGAATTTTTGTCCTACCGGCTCCATTTTCCCATTGTCCACTTGGAAAACTTCGCTTAACTGTTCACCGGTAGAATCTGAATCCCCTGTACCTTCTTCCCATTCAAAGGGCAGGGCGTACATTTGGACATCCAGCCATTCATTCCCCATAGACGGCGGCTCACCGTCATTCTGAAACGTATATACCCCATTCTGTATATTTACTAAATAGTAAAGGAAATCTTTTCCATCCATATCCGTAATTTTAAAATAATACTGCTTTTCTTCCAGAGGAAGTTCCCCACATTCAACCTGAATGCTGCCTGCCACGCTGTTTAATGACATTTCTTTGACAACAGCCTCTATATCTCCTGTCTCTATTTTCCGGTTCAGCTCCATACGCAGTGTGTTCTTCTGCAATTCTTCTTCTGATGCTGAAAATGCAAATACAAACGCCTGCCCTTCAAAATCCTCCATATGCCTGTGCAGCACAATTTCCATCTTAATATTTACTTTCCCGGTTATCTGTAAGCTGCTGCCATAATCCCATTCGACAACATAATCGCCGCCTGTTCCTTCAATATCTTCCCTGCTGTATACTTTTGTAGAATCACATTCCTTTTCTTCCCCATTGATTTCGATGCTTTCCCCTGCGCTTATGCCTGCACCGTCATCTGCCCCCTCCACATGGACAGATGCAAGAAGGCTGTTTCCCGTCCAGATGACTTCCTTCAAAGTTATTCCTGTCCCATCCTGTCTCTGGGTTGTATTGATAATATCCGTATAGGGCGTCAGGTCATCTGACAGCCCTAAAATCTCTCCCATCATCGTCGTAAACCTGCTTATGGCTGCATAGACCTGATTATGGAACACCATACAGAAACCAAGCAGCATAATGATGAAAAGACAGGCAACCTTTTTTCCCATGTGGTACATTACATATCTTCTCGTCTGTCCTTTCCAAGGCTGCAGCGCCTGATAAATATATTCTTCATCAATCTTCCCAAAAAGCTCCAAAAATTCAAATCCATCTTCTTTCATAAGCGTCCCTCTTTTTCCAATAATTTTCTTAATTTCTTCTTGTTGCGCAGCAGATTCTGCTTTACCGCCCCCTCCGATACCCGATGCCTTGCCGCAATATTCTTCAATGGTTCCATTCCCCAATACCGCTGGACAAAAATATCCCTGTCCCGTTCTGACAGCCCCGCCAGAAAGCCATTTATAATCCCTATTAATTCTTCTTCCTCAATATGTTCCTCAAAGTTATGGATTACCGCCGCATTTAAATCTTCCACTTCTTCCTTTATTTCCACAATGTGCATATCCATCCGTTTCACTGCATATTTTTTCCTCAATGTATCTATTGCAAACCCACGCGTAATCTTACCTAAAAAAGCAGCCAGCTTTGAAGGCCTCTTGGGCGGGATATGCCTCCATGCCGCAAACCATGTGTCATTCACGCATTCTTCTGAATCCTCCCGGTTTGTGAGGATTTTCCATGCAATGGAATAACAAAAAGAGTTATACTTCTCATCCACTATCCTTATTGCATTTTCATCTCTGTTCCAAAACAAATCAATTATGTAGGCATCATTCATTACTTATTCCCCTTTTATCTATTTCTTTTGTTAAAATAATCGGCCAATCTTTTAAAACCGTTCTTAATTAATATATCGTATTTTAAATACAAAAGTTACGTTTTTACACAAACATTTTTGGATTTCCTGACCGTTATATTTCAATATGTGTTGCACTGGATATGAACCGCAGTCATAAAAGCCGTATTATCACCAAGTCTGCAAAATCAGTGTTTCTTTCCACTATGCCGAAACCAGAGAAAGCAACAGCTATCCCCGGCTCCGGCAAATCATTTCCTAAATCTTTATTATCTAGCAGGCAAACCCATATCCGGGAAATCCTGTGTCGGCACAAACCCATCCGCCTGTGCCAATACGTTCTCCTGCACTTTTGCCACCGCCCTTTCATAAGCAGCCGTCAGCATATTATTTACTTTCTCACGGAACTCCCCGGTAACCGGATAGCAGATGTCCCGGTATACTTCTTTGTTATTCTCACCTATCTGGTTTGTCTTGTAAGAAGGCATGGACACAAACATCCCATTTTTCCCCATAATAAGGCTGATATTGCTGACAGCAAAACATTCGTCCAGATAAATGCGGGCAAGCCCCCGGATACTGCTGTTTTCCTTTTCAAAAGGCGTGACCGCCACCGTAAAAGGCAGCTCCATGTCCTGCCCATCCCCCACAAGGTATTTCTTCTGCCCCGTCTGCTGCAGGTTCTCCAGTGAAAGCAAAATATTTGCCTCCAGCTCCCCATGAAAACTTTTTGTGGTCGGATAGCAGATGTCTTTCTTTTTCTTATCCTGGTTCTTGTAATGCGGCATGGAAATATACAGCCGGTTATTCCTGTCCGCCAGAATCGCAATATTGCTGACCTTGAAACTGTCCCCGAATACCACTGAGGCATAGCCTTTTACGCTGCTGTTCTGTGCCTGCACTTCTCCTACGGTAATCTCATACTTCATAAAATCCTCCATTTCTGCATGGCCGGCTGTGCCGGCTTTTGCCCTGCTGTAATTTACTGGTTACTTCTGTTCGCTGCCGGCATTCTCCCTTTCATGGAAATAATCCTTAACCGGGACACATTTGCAGGCAAACCTCCTTGTGCCATGCTCTGCACAGGTGAACAGGGTAAGCACTTCCGTATCGCTTTCTGCCGTTACCCATTCCTCATAAGGGTTTACCACCCGCATTTCCTCCACTGTATAACGGTGCGTCAGCCCTGCTTTCGTTGTCAGCTTTACCTCTGCCCCCATCCTGATACTTCCGAGGCCTGTAAAAAAAGTCCCGCGCCTGCTGCCGTTATGCCCGGCAAGGACGCAGTTGCCTTTTCCACATAAAGGCTCAGTGCTTTCCATATGCCCAATCCCCTCATTTAACTGCGCTGTGCCGGTCCCCTCAAATACCGGATACCTGATGTTCAGGTCCGGTATCTCCACAATCCCGGCTGCCTCCTCCGCCAGATGTGGGGAAACCTCCTTTTTATAACTGCCGGTTTTTTCACTCTCCTCATTTCCATCCTCCTCAATCTGATTGATATACCAGCCTGCCCTCTGCTGCTCCTGCATCCGCTGAAAAAAAGGGACAGCCGCTATGGCTATCCCAACCAGGATAAATGTTATTGTTTTTTTACTTATCAACGGTTCCCCTCCCTTTCTTTCCCATACCCATGTGACGGTTCCGCCGCACGGCTGACTTCCGGTTCCTGTTCTTCCTCTTTGGACGCCTGGTTCTCCAAATCCAGCAGGTTATTTAGCTCAAACTGCCTTGCCAGCTTTGCTTTCAGTTCCGCCTCATATTGGAACGGCTTTTCATATTCCAGTTTCGCCTGCTCCATGTCAAGGCGGTATTTTTCCAGCTTTTCCTCAAGAAAGCCAACGGCTGCCTGCATCCCGTTAAAAAGGTTTTCAATCTTTGTCATGCAGCCTACCGGGGAAGTGGACATGTCCGCCCTGTATTCCATCCTCCCCCGCATCACCAGACAATCCTCCCCCATGAAATTCTTTTCCACAAGGACCAAAAAGCCTTTGTACTCTGCCACTTCCGTCTTCGTGCCTGCCTTGCATTTACTGGCGGCAGACAGGAAAGCAGTTCCGCCGTCCACCCTCTCCGTAAACGTGATTCCTCCCACTTTAATGGAAAAATCCGTTTCTGCCATCAGGCATTTGTCCCGCTCCCTGACATCTTCATGGACGCGTTTCAGTTTTTCCTCTGCCTCTGCAATCAGTTTCGGGAACTTTACCATAAAACCGTCCTGCATGGCATAGTGCTGGCTGTCATACGCTGCTTTCAGCATTTTCAGACGCTGCACGTCATTGTCTGTCTGCATTTTTTCTTTTATCATCGGATTCCCAGTAGCCACAGCCTTTATCTCCGCATAGGAGAGGACTGCCTCGTCAATATCCTCACAGGTCCTTGATATGGATTTCCCTGTCATTACCTGTGAGATAAAGCGCTGCTTGTTTTCGACCAGCGCCCAACTGTATGCGTCAAAGGTCCCTTTTGTCACATAGCGGTACACGGCAACCTCATCATTCTCATTGCCCTGTCTGAGTCCCCTGCCCTCACGCTGTTCTATGCTTGAGGGTTTCCACGGGCAGTCGCAGTGGTGCATTGCCACAAGGTGCGTCTGCACGTTGACGCCGGTGCCGCATTTGTCCGTAGAGCCAAACAGCACCTTTTTTATGCCGGAACGCATTTCACGGAACAGGACGTCCCTCTGTGCGTCTGTTTTGGAATCGTGTATGAATGCGATTTCCTCCGCCGGAATGCCCTGCTTTACCAGTTCCGTCTTGATATAATTATAAACATCAAAACTTCCTATTTCATGCCACGGTGTGTTTAACATATCCCGGCTCCATGAACGTTTCGGCGTGCCAATATCCGAAAAGATAAGCTGTGTGCCTACTTTCCCCTCACTTTCTGCCTTACGGTATTCATACAGCACATTTTCCACCACTTTATTTAACTTGCCATCCACGCTCCCCGGTGCGTCCGGGGTTAAAAGCCTTGCATCTGTGCCTAACAGCCTTGCCTCATGGGTGATTTTAAGGAAATTGTCTACTTTCGGATCGACACCGCCGTCACGGATTGCCTCCGCCCGCCGGACAAAAGTTTCCATGACCTGCCTCACATACCAGTCCGGCTCGCTCTCCACGATGATATATTTCCCGCCCCGCAGTTCCGGGGCGTCAAGGTCCAGCATGTCCCTTGTCTGGATGTCCGCTGCCTCCCGGAAAATGTTCATCAGCTCCGGCAGGTTGGTAAATTTATTAAACCTTGTCTTGAACCGGAACCCGCTGCCCTCAACAGTAAGTTCCAGAGCCGTTGTCTGCTCCCCGAAATTAGCCGCCCAGCTGTCAAAATGGTAAATCCCAAGCTGCTCTAATGTGTCTTTCTGCAGAAACTGCTGCATGACGTACATCTCACACATTGTATTGCTGACCGGCGTCCCCGTGGCAAAGACAATCCCCCTCCCATTGTTTATCTCATTGACATACTGGCATTTGAGGTACATGTCCATTGCCCTCTGGCTGCCGCTGCCGGTTATCCCCGACACGTTCATTTTTGAAAATACGGCGAGATTCTTAAACGCGTGTGCCTCGTCCACCATGATGGAGTCAATGCCGAGTTCCTCAAAGGTAATGAGGTCATCCTTCCGCTCCTCATCCGCCATTTCCCGCAGCTGCTCCTCCATCCGCGTTCTCTGTGCCTCCATCTGCTTGACGGTCCACCGCTCCCGGTTGCGCTCCTTCATTTCCGCAATGGCAAAGCTGATGTCGTCAATCTGGCGGTTTAACAGCATTTCCCTCCTTTCCTTTGATACCGGGATTTTCTCAAACTGCGAGTGCGACATGATGATGCAGTCATAGTCCCCAGTGGCAATGCGGGAGATAAACTGCTTTCTCCTGTGTTTCTCAAAATCCCTCTCGGCAGCCACCAGAATGTTTGCAGAGGGATAAAGGCGCAGGAACTCACTGGCAGTCTGCCCGATCAGCGGCTTTGGCACTACCATGACCGTTTTGTTAGAAAGCCCCAGACGTTTCTGTTCCATACACGCCGCCATCATCTCAAAACTCTTGCCTGCACCCACGCAGTGGGCAAGCAGGGTGTTCCCTCCCATCAGAATCCTTGCAATGGCATTCCTCTGGTGCGGCTTTAGCCGGATATCCGGGTTCATGCCGGGAAACTGTAAATGGCTGCCGTCATACTCCCGCAGCCTTACATTGTTAAAGGTCTCATTATAATAACCGACATATTTATTCCTCCGCTTTGGCTCTGCAAATATCCAGTCCCGGAACGCCTCTTTTAACTGGTTCTGTTTTTCCCTTGCCAGCATGGTCTCCTTCTGGTTCGTTTCATAATGGTGCTTTCCCCCACCATCTTCAATCCGATTCCGAACCGTCACGGTGCGCAGGTTCAGCGTGCTTTCAAAAATAGTATAAGCGTCCATCCTTGACGTACCGTAGGTTTTGGTTGCCGCCACTGAAGTATTGTCTAAAGGTTTATTCTCAACAAACCATTCCATCCGGAACTTATTCAGCTGCACCTGTATCCCGGAAGAACCATAGTCATGTCTCCTCGCCTGCGCCCGTTTTGGCGTGTGCAGCGTTTCATAAAGGAATTTCTCATAGTCCTCCGGCTCAATCCATGTCGTGCCAATCCTCACATCTATCTCCCCGGCATCCAAATCCCGCGGCTGCACCTGTTCTAACGCTGCCACGTTATCCCCGAACAGTTCCGGGTGTTCGCCCGCTGCTGCTTTTGCCACACGCAGCTTGTCCCGGACATTGCCGGACAGGTACTCATCCGCTGTCTCCCATCCCTGGTTTTTATCATGCGTAAGGTATTTCTGCGGATTCAGGAAGATAACGCCTTTCAGCTCCTCAATCAGTTTTTCTCTCTTTAATTCTCCTCCGTCAGCCACAGAAAGGAGAATTTCTTCCTGCATATCTTTCTGCCTTTCCCTGAGTTTTTCTGCATATCCGCTGATGTCCGGCTCATAAATCTGCAGCATATACGGAAGATTGACGCCGTTGTACTCACATATGGAAAGGTTGAGGGCCTCCACCGCTGTCTCTGCATGGTCCATTTCCCTCCTTGCCCGTATGGTCTGTTTCGTAAACATATCCGCTTTGGTGACAGCGCCATTCTCCGCATCCACCATTTCCAGTGAACATAAAAGAGGGTAATCCTCGTCGTCCCGGAAGGCCCTCGAATTACCCTGTGAAGTGATATAACCGTATTTTTTTGTAAAGCTGTCATATATGGAATTTAATTCCCCCTGTGCTGCATTCAGTTCTTTCTCACTGCACCCGTTTAACTGGATGTCTATCAGGTGTCTGGTGCATTTCCGCAGTTTATCCATTCCCCTTATGCGTCCAAACACGGTATTTCCCACTTCCTGCCGGTGCATCCGTGAATCTTTCCGGTAATACAGTGCCCCATCCACAAACGTGTAGGTGTAATTCTTTACATCCGGATCAGCCGGTATGCTCTCCTCCGGTTCCCCCTCCTGTAAGATTTCATAATCCGGCATCTGCACCAAAAGGCGGCTTACCGCCTGCTGCAATGCCCCATACAGGTCAAAATCTTCCCTGTCATTGACACATACTGTATATCCCGCATCACTGCCATACCTGCCGGTATCATACTCCATGCGGCCTAACATCATCTCCGGGTGTTCCACGAAATACGAATTGACAGGCACTCCATTTTCCGTCATGCCGAGGTGAACCCAGCCCGGCTCCGCCGATATTTTCCGTTCCCTTTTCTGGAAAAACAAAATATCACTGGTGACTTCCGTCCCTGCCTCTGCCTTGAAAGCGCTGTTCGGCAGCCTGACCGCCCCGGCAAGTTCCGCACGCTGCGCCAGATATTTACGGACACTGCTGTTTTTCTTATCCATTGTCCCTTTCGTGGTAATCACGGCAACAATGCCGCCCGGACGTACTTTGTCTATGGACTTTGCCACAAAGTAGTCGTGGATTTTGAAATTCTCTGCATTGTACTTCCTGTCGTAGACCTTAAAATCCCCGAATGGGACATTCCCCACCACAACGTCAAAAAAGTTGTCCGGGAAGTCTGTTTCCTCAAACCCTTTTATCTGTATATCTGCCCCCGGGTACAGAAGTTTTGCAATCCTGCCGCTGATGCTGTCTTTCTCCACGCCAAAAAGTCTGCTGCCCCATAGCTGCTCCGGCATGGTCCCAAAGAAATGCCCTGTCCCTACAGAGGGCTCCAGCACATTTCCTCCGGCAAAGCCAAACTGCACCAGCGCCTCTCCAACGGCAGCAGCTACCGCAGGCGGTGTGTAGAAAGCAGTCGTGACCGTTGCCCTTGCCTCCCGGTATTCCTCTGGGGTAAGGAGTTCCTTCAACTCCGCATATTCTTTCCGCCAGCTTTCGCTTTTTTCATCAAATGCCTGTGACGTGCCGCCCCACCCGGCATACCTGGCAAGGATTTCCTGCTCCTCCGGCGTGGCGTGCCCGTTTTCTGTCTCTATCTGCTTTAATGTTTTTATGGCATCCACGTTCCACTTATAGCGTGCCTTTTCCCCGCCGGTCTCCTGTTTGTGAATGTCAATGACATAATTATGGGGCTGTGGCAGCATTATATTTTCAGTTTCTGCTGCCGGAACCTGTTCTTTTTCTCTGGTGTCAGCAGACTCCGAAACTGGTTCTTTTTTCTCTTTTCCCTCCGAATCTTCATAAGCGACATGATAGTTATTTATTTTTTGCCGTTGCTCAAAACGCACGGCATCCGGCACTCCCATTTGGTCTGCCTCGTCAGGAATCGCATAGCTGTCAATCCCTGTTTCTTTATAATCAAAAAGAGAAGCCTGTCTGAAAACGGCCTCCCTTTCCGTACCAAATGAATTTAAGTCATCCTGCTCCCTGTCTAATTCTTCCTGCGTTTCTAATGAAATTGGTTTATCAGGTCGTGACGGATAATCTCCTCTGCCTCCATCATCCCCTGTTTCCGGATGCGTAACATCTCCATTGTGGATTCCGGATTCTCCGGCCTGTGGCTTTCCAGATACTTCTCCATGAGACTTTCCAACATCCGGCCTGCCTCCTCCTCCACTTCTTTCAGTTTTGGGTAGAGGTTGCCGAACCGTATCAGGCTCCGGTATCTCTGCGGGTAATTTTCCTCCAAATATTCCATCGCCATGATTCCGAACTTCCCTAACGTCCCTGTTTCCGTCTGTTCCGCTGCTTTGATGTCCGGGTACAGCATCCCGTCTGTCCCCTCGTGGTAACTGATTGCTAGTGCCATTCCTGCCTCCTTTTCCGGAAAGATTCTGCTGCAGATATGCAGCCCGCTTTCTTCCCTGTTCAATACCCATTATTTCACGGCCAATATTCCGAAGAACGGTACAGGATACGTCACTTACCAGAGTACCAAGTACGCTAATGCTGCCCTCATCTTTCACATTAACTATTGCACCTAAGTCCTGTTCTTCGCTGCTTAAGTCAAATCCGCATCTTGTCCCCACCGCATAGAAAATGCTGTTAAAAATCAATTTCTGTGCGGTAAGCTCTGGCGTTTCATTCTCTCCGCCAGTTATCTCACGTCCTGCAAGCATGGCGGCCTCGGCAAGCTGCTTACCGAAGTCCTCTTTTAGAATACCGCACACTTCTTGCTTTGTAAAGGCTTTCAGCTGCTTTAGCCAGCTTTTCCTGTCTGTTCCTAATACTTCCGCAATTTCTCCCCGTTTCCGGAGTGCCGACAGCAAATCCGGCAGGTTTTCCCCCTCCAAATCCCACGCCAGCTTTACGTTTTTCCCTCCGGTATCGCCAATGTCAAACACATAACGCATCCCCGGCTTTAATATCCTCGATGGAAAGATGGCAATTCCTTTACTGTCCCGTTTCACATGGCGGCGTACCTTTTTCCATGTATCATAATCCGCAACCAGCGTGGCAGACGGCCTCTGTGCATACACCATAAGCACATTGTCAAACTCATACCGATATATCCGCCCTGCCAGACGGCAGACTGCCTTCCAGTCCGCCTCAGTCTGCGTCACCCTGGAAACCACATCCTGATATATCTGGCGAGCCATATATTCTACTCCCATATACGCCCCCTATCTGCCCCCTGCTTTTGCCGGAAGATAAGAAACATCCTTAAAATCCTCTGCATCAAGGACTACCTCTGAATTTTTATAAAGCTCCATTGCCTTGTCAATGGCATCCCCAAGCGTTTCCGCCTCAATGTTTTCCACCCTCGACAATACCTCGCGGATTTCTATTGGAAAGCTGTCCCCTTTCTGATGGTACGGCTCACAATATTCTGACCTAAGCCCCACAAAGTCAATTTCCGACGGCGTGGCAGAAAGGTATACCCCATGCCCCCACTCAATGCCGGTCTCTGCGTTTTCCTTTGTATACTCCCCGGCATAAGGATAACGTGAATAACACTGCACGCCAACCGCCACCAGAAACTGCCCTGATGCCATATTCATCATCAGGAGGTTATTTTTGCTGTAGCGCTCCATCACTTTATAATCCGTTCCATTGAAGTTATGCAGGACTTCCCCCTGCTTAAACTCATGTTCTTCCTGTTCATAATGGAACATACAGCCCTTCATTCCACCGTTTACATCAAGGTTATATTCCTCCAATGCCCTCATGCACTCCTGGCTGCTTTCTTCCCTGTCAAACTGGAACTCCTTATCGTCATTGTAACTTCCGCAGAGAAAACACTGCAGTTCATCACTGCCGCTGCAGAACTTCGCATAAAAGCTTTTGTTTGCGGTAATATAATGCTCCGCCCAGCCTTCTCCTGGTGCTGATAACTTTGTGTCAAACAGCTCCTTTAACGTCTGTGCCGACTCCTCCCTTGATAAAGCAGGCACAAAAAGGTACTCCTCCTTATATTCTTTCAGTGTCATCAGCATATTTTTTTCGCTGCCCTTGATATTCGCTATCACAAGAACCATATCCTGTATTCTCATTTACCTCTCCTTTCCCAAAACGTCGGACCTGCTAATACGGCCTGGCATAAAATACAACTTTATTTGTTCGTAACGGATCAAGCGCAACGCCCCTGGACGGACTGGCTGCATGGACCATCTTCCCATCCCCCACATAAATCGCCACATGGGAGATATTACGAAACTCCCCATTCTCCTCATAGGAATAAAATATCAAGTCCCCCGGCTCCAGCTCCTTTTTATTGATTATCATGGCATTGACATAACAATATTTCCCCTGCTCTGCCGCTGTCGCCGGAAGGTCGATGCCGGCCTCCTTATATAATCTCTGCACAAGGGAGCTGCAGTCGTAATACTCCTCCTGGTACCGCTTGTCCTGGCTGTACTGGCAGCCTATCTTTGTCACGGCAAGTTCAGCGACCGTCTGTCCCCCTGCGCCTGCCGGAAAGCTGTCCTGCATTTCATCATCCATCATGGATTCCAGCCAGCCCTTTTGTTCCTCCGTTAATTTACCCAATGCAAGGTAATCTTCATAAGCCAGGTTGTGTACCAGCGTGCCGGACACCGTAACTTCCACGGTATTCTCGTTCCCCTCTGCCAGAAACGCCTCCACTTTCCGCCTTCCCCATGCCAAAGCCGCTGCATGGCTGTCAAAATAAATGTCAAAATCTGTGCCATCCCGGGCAAAGTTCCCTGTATCTTCCACCTTGTAAGTCTTTCCATTCATTACAATTTCTGTCCCCATCGGCACTTTGGGGCTGTGTGCATCCACCGCCAGCGTATGGCCTGCCTTTGGCACAGTGCCGGAGGCGGTATGCCCGCCTGCCCATTTCCCACAGCAGAGGGAACAGTTGCAGTAGCCCGTCGTCACCACCTGCCCCAATGACGCACCTGCCGGAATCTGCGTTTTGCTGCTGGAACTGTCACAGTAATTCATCTCGTCAAAAACTTCTTTCAGATGTTTCTTCCCCTCGTCATCCATGACATAAGCCGCCTGCCCGGTTCCGTACTTTACCATATATACCATGAGGGTATCGTTAAAATTCGATATGGGAACGCCATCCTCACTGTTCCGGTAAGTGATAACATAGCCCTGCTCCTCCAGTGAGGCAACCTGGCTGTTAAAATCCCGGTAATACTCGCTTAACACGGTCCGGGGATTGTCATACCCGGTGTCCGGCAGCGGACAAAAGATAGCAATCGGTGAATTATAAATTGCCGCCAGTATGGCAGCCACAATAATTCCCACAACGGCAGCCACAAAAGACACGGCAAGAAGTAATGGTGTAAGTGCCGCCGCTGCCTGTTTTGCAAGCAGCAGGACAGCTGCCTTTGCCGCTGACTTTGTACAAGTTATCAAATCTTTCTGCTCCTGCCTCTCTGTCCGGAAGGCATCCAGAAATGTGTCAATCATACGTCCTTTGACAGCGCCATTGACCGAAGAACCTTTCCCAGTTTTCTTCTTTGCACTGTCTTTTTTTCCACTGTGCTTTCTCCCATTTCTGTCTTTTCCTTTACTGCCCCTTTCTCTGGCATGGTTGGAAAGCCCTGCCTCACTTCTGTCCGTGCGGACACGTTTTTTCTCCTCTTTCTTCTCATTTTTAGTTTTTTTTCTGCGGTACAGCTTTCCCGCCCCGGAAGTGATACCCATTGCCGGGGCTGCTGCTGTCGCCGCCAAATCAAGGCTTTCCTTTATCTCCTCGCCGCCTTCAACCTGTCCTGCCCCTGCCCTTGCCCCTGCTGCCGCCATAATTTTCAAACTCTGGTTACGGACTTTGACCGACCTCCCGGACTCCGTATATTTATCCCTAATGCCAATATGCGGCTTTCTTCCTTTTACGGCGGCAGAAGTGCTTTCCGCCTTTTTTCTGGTTACTGCCTTTTTACCTGTTTGCAGGTGCAGACGGGGCTTTCGCTTTGTGTGGATAACCATCAGTTTGTCATCCACTTTCCTGATTTTCAATCTTACCCAACCTCCTTTCCCCAACAGGGATATGCAGAAAGAACGCTATTTCTAGCGTCCTCTCCTGTCAAAACATCCTATTTTCTGTCTGCCATTTTCTCCAGCAAAACCTAACCATATATCATCCAGTCATTACCCGCTTTTTCCGTCTTCTGCGGCCCTGAAAAAAACTGCCCGCTTTCTGTCCTGCGGTGCTTTGGCTCATATATTTTCATTGGCGCATTATCCTCCCCAGATACATCCCTGTTGTCCGGCTGAAAGATATTTCCTGCCATTCCGATTTCCTCTGCTGCTAGTTGCAGCATATCCCATTCCAGCATAAAACCTCCTACCGGTTCTGTTTCCTGCTCTGGCATAAAGCCATCCATCGGCTCTGTTTCCGATTCCGGCATAGACAAAAAACCGGTGTTCCCATTATCCTGCAATGCCCCCTCCGCTATCTTCTCATGGAGGTTCGTGTTATACAGACGGTACAAATCCGTCTCCTTACTTATCCTGTTGTCAAAAGGAATGACAACACTGCCACACTTTAACAGTCCCGTTCCGCTTGATGAATTGCTGACAAAACGCAGCTGCGCATCCGACACGCCTATGGTCTCCGCCAGCTTTGCACTGTCCACATTGGACTGCTTTAACAGCACCACAAACTCACTGTTGGATAACAAAGTAGTGGCGATATAATTCTGTAACAAATCTGACACGTTCTGGCTGATTCCGGTACAGAGGCCGCCCTGCTTTCTGACCTTTTTCCACAACTGCTGTAAATACTTTGCACTGTACTCACTGCCAAGCAGCACATGGCATTCGTCAATATACAGCCACGTTGCCCTGCCCCGCTTTGCGTTGTCCAAAATCCTCTGCTGAATCGCCTCCATCATCACAAGCATTGCCACCGGCGCAAGCTGGCTCCCCAAATCCTGTATGCCGTACACCGTAAAACGGCTGTCCACATCCACGTTCGTGTGGTGGTTGAAGATGTTAAGGGAACCCTCCACGAATAATTCAAGGGAAAGTGCCAGCTCCTGCGCCTCCATTTCTTCCTGTGCCTTGAGAATCCGATAAAAATCTGACATGACCGGAACCCTCTGCTGTTTCCATGCCGCCATATAAAGGCTGCGGACACAGCGGTCAATGATGGAATGGTGTTTCTGGTTCAGGACGTTGCCTAACAGCTGGTCGCAGAGGGAAAGCATAAATTCCGACTTGTCAGCAATGGCCTCCCGCAGCCCTTTCTCATTGGTGTGTGCCATATCTGTCTCCAGCGGGTTGACAAAGTTTTTCGTATATGCTGACAGGTTCACAACCGCACCGCCGTAAGTCGCCGCAATGTCAAAATATTCATTCATCGGATCTATGACTATCACGTCATCATCCGTATTTAAGAACACGCTGCCCATCTCCTGCTTTGCAAAAAAGGACTTGCCGGAGCCCGGCACG
The DNA here is from genome assembly GCA_949879025.1 of uncultured Hungatella sp. Lineage (GTDB taxonomy): Bacteria > Bacillota > Clostridia > Lachnospirales > Lachnospiraceae > UBA3402. The sequence goes on from CATLBO010000010.1 coordinate 36,217, forward strand.
CCGAAAATGAACCCATTGCCATTTATCAGCGTCTTCCGGTTCCCCACGTTGATGTTTTTGCTAATCTGGTTAATGCCGTAATAGTTGCCCCCGGCATCGTTTAATTCCTGCACATTGAAAGGCAACAATGCCGCAAGGGACTGCGTCAGCATGGTGCGCATGGTCTCCACCTGCCTTACCCCGATAGGAAGTGCAGTATTTAACGCCTCCCTCTGTTTCAGGTAGTGGGTGTCGATGATAACCGAATGGCGTTTCCCAATGGTCTCCACCGTCTCCGTCACGCTCTCCAGTTCCTCCCTGCTCTCTGCCACAAGAATAATGCTGACCGCCGCATAAAATAAACACTGGTCGTTTTCCCTCACGTCATCCATGATTTCCTCAATGTCTTTTTTCTCCATGCGCTTTGCATAGGAAATTTCCGAGGAAAAGTCATTGTTTTTGTTCCTTACCCGCTGCTGCCTGATAATGTCGCTCTCAATGCCGAGATATTTTTTCTGCAGTATCTTTGTCGTCAAATCTTTCGGCACCGGCACAACGTCAATGCTCACAATGGAATGGACAGGCAGTGACGTAATTTCATTAAGGAAACGGTCGGATAAGCTGCTGGGATATTTTTTAATGAACAGCGCCCTTACAAACTTACCCTCGTCTTCGATATGCTCCGGGAAGTATTTCAGCATCCCATTGCACAAATCATTGCGGAAATCCAAGCCAACCTTTTTTGCCCGCCGGATGTCAAAGTCAAAACCGTCCTCCCTGCCGAGGTGGTAAAAATCATGCAGCACCTTTAACCTCTCATTTCCAGAAAGCGGCTCTATCTCTGCCCCAAGTTCCCCAAAAGCCTTGTGCAGTACAGCCTCCAGCGTGGCAAACTGCGCCTTTGCCTCCTCAAAATTCTTCCTCTCAACCGTAAGCGTCAGATACCGTTCCTGCTCTATCCCCTGCCTGCCCTCACGGATTTTGCCCTCTATGATGTCATTGTAGATTTTACGGAACCGGTCAAACCCGTCCTGGCGGTATGGCAGCAGCACCATCTCCCGCAAATTGGCCATGTCCTTATTCCTGTTGTTTATGGTAACCTTAAAATTACAGTCCAGTGAGTTGAGGAATTTGCAGTACCTCTCAAAAATGCTTTCCTGCTCCCCCTCATTGGCAGTCGTGTAATTAATGTCCATAAAACGGTAACTCTTTGAATAACGGTTTTTTGCAACCTCAAAAATGCCGTTCTCAGCCACCGACAGTATCTCTATTGTCTCCTGTATGGATTTCGGCGTCTTATAAAGGGGCACATCTGCCTTTTTAAGCTCTTTGAATCCATCTGAAAAAATTCCCATGTCTGCCTCCATTCCCGTGCAATAGGGAAAGCGGCAAACTCCCTGCCGGCTCCCCATCTGCACTGTTTTCCTTTCTACTGTTTCTTCTCCGGACAGAAAGACCTGCACCTGCCCATCTCAATATCCGCAATACACTTCAGTATCGGATAGGCCTGCTGCGGCACCACCGCATTCCCAAGCGAAAACATACGGCTGCCCCACAGCGGGTAAGGTCTCGTAATGCGGCTTACACCCTCCGGCTCTTTTTCCCACATCCTATGTCCGTCCATCCAACCGGGAAGCCCATCAGCCATTCCACCCACTCTGGGTTGAGTTTGTGCTGTTTCATGGAAAGTTCCGTGACTTCCGTAAAAAGCTCCCTCTGCTCCTCCGTCTCCGGTTCGTGGAACCCGGTCCCCGTCTGCTCCATTACCTCCGGGGTACAGAATACCCGCATCTGCAGGTTGGGGTTCCAGAGCGTCCCCGTCGAGTTGAGTTTCTTTAATGTTCCCGTTTTCTTCATCCTGCCAATGAGGGCAGTGGAAACATCCATCTTCCCAATGGCCGCCACCGGCGTCGGCCAGGTGTCCGGCAATGAATACCCGTTTCCTCTCATGCCACGCGCCGACGGCGAGAGCAGGTAGTACGAAAGCCCGGACTTCATAGCCTGCTCCTTCCAAATCAGAAACCGTCTGTTCGAGCCCCATATTGAGGAACCCAGCAACATTTTCTCCAAGCACCCAAGCGGGGGAGAGCTCTTTGATGACTCTAAGCATTTCCGGCCAGAGGTAACGGTCATCCTCAAAGCCTCTGCGTCTCCCGGCAAAGGAAAACGGCTGGCAGGGGAATCCCCCTGAGATGAGTGTGACACTTCGTTCGTTTGTCCTCGCATAAAACTCCTCCTTATTCAAATCCTTGATGTCCTTAAATCTAGGCACATCTTTCCAGTGTTTTTCCAATATCCCATTCTGAAAATCAGCCCATTCGCACTGTGCAACAGTGGTAAACCCCGCCGCCTCCGCCGCAAGGTCAAGCCCGCCAATGCCGGTAAACAGGCTGACGTGTGTTAAATCCTGCATATATTTCTTTTCCCTTTCCATACAAAAAGGGCATCTCCCATACAGCGGAAAATGCCCTGATTGTTACTTATTCTTTTTACTGTCTGTACTTATACCAGACTGCCAATACTACAAATAAAACAAAAAATAATACCATTGCAAAAAACATACGGAACATCTTTTTCCGGACTGCTGCAAAGCCGCTTCCACCATTATCCCCTTTCTTTCCTGTACTGCTTTTCTTTCCTGCCTTATTCTTTGTTTCTTCCTCCAGCCGCAACTTCCGTACTGCCTGCTCCCCCTCCGTAGATACATAGGTGTAGGTGCGGTTTGCAAAGGCAAAGTGCAGCTTTAATTTCATCATTTCCATAAACGTCATCCCATGATAAGAATAAAAGCCCGTCATGGCGATTGGTGCAACCACCGGGATTGCTATATAGGCGCTGACCGTCAGCCCCACATATTGGTACAAAAGCAGCACAATCCCGCCTCCCACAGCTACAGATAAGACAGAGTACACAAGCTGTCTTGCAGTCAGTCCTAGCACCACGGACTCCTTGTAGTTGTCAATATTTTTATTAATCTCTATTACCACTGTTTTCTTCTCCTTTCCTGACGGCTTTTTACCTTGACTTCCCCGGTTCCTGCCGCACAGGCTCCTGTTCCCTCTCTGCGTCCCCAAACTCCCATTCATCTTTGGATGTGATATTGACATATTCGCCAATGATATGGAGCGCCTCATGATAACTGCCAGAAGAACAAACACGTTCTCTCAGTTCCTCTGCCTGCTCTTTCAGTCCATGCTCCCTTAACGTACTGGCAGCAACCCCTGCCAGGTTAAAGATGTTGCTGTCCTCCCCAATCAGGGCACAGTCCGGCTTTTCCACAGGCCTGTCCGCAAAGCCGCCCAGACGGTTCGGCACATAGTCGGACAGCCATGTGCCGCCAAAGTTCTCATACGTCTGTAACCGCCATATGGCGAATTTCCCCATATCCAGCTTTACATCCTCAAAAGGATATAAAATACAAGGCAGCCCATCATGTTCAAATGTCGACACTTCCTGAAATTCTGTCCCATCCAGTAAAATTCCTTCTTCCGTAAGCATCTGGTTGATTCCATCCACCCACTCTTTAAGTTCCCCGCCGCAGCCTTGCAAAATAAGCCCCTCCTTATCCTCCATGCTGCGCAAGTCTTCCGATGAAATTGTATTGATTTTCAAAATTTATTCTCCTTTCCTGCAAATACCATTACTTACCTTGCTTTTCCCGGCTGTTCCTTTCCCATGCCTTTTTCCTGCACCGGTTCATAGGAATTTCCGTTCTGTTCCATTTTCTCAGCAAACTCACAGATATGGAAAATCCAGCCGGAAACTTCCGTATGGTATTCATCCACAAACCGGCAAATTTTTTCCCTCTGCTCTCCATCCGGTTCCGTTATGATTATCCTCCCTCCATCCGGTACACGGAACAGCTCCTGATAATGCGGATCGACAAAACGGATGCCCGGGCGTGCATTTGCCATATGCCTGTCCAGAAACTCTGAAACATAGCAGTAACAGAAAAAGGTATCTTTTTCCGGCCTCAGATTGCAGCGTATCAGAAAGGCGTGTTCCCCCTTGTCCACACGGAAACCGGCTACCGTCATGTCCCCTGCCCCGAAAATGCTTTCCGGGTGTTCACGCACATAGTCCCTCATGGAAGTGCGGCTCTGCAAAAGCCCATGCTCCCCTGAACGTAGGCCGCCAACCACTCCGTCCAGTTCTGTCTTAAACGCATCTGTTTTGTATTTCTCCCACCGGTCCGTCCATGCGGTGTAAAAATCTTTCCTGCTGCTGTCAAGCTCCCCATACATGAAACCGATAGTTCCCGTCTGCCCTTCAAGCTGCATACCCTGTGTAAAGGTATATTTCCTTTCTTCCTCTGTAAGCGGCCTTATTTTTAATTCGTTCATCTTATCCCCTTTCTTAAAGCCCCAATACCTTACCGGTAAGGCTCTGGGCTCCTTTCACACTTCCTACCGTAAGTGCAATCGTAAACGTCATCTCACACAGATAAATCAGGGTTTTTGCCCAATCCGAATAATCCCCCGTAAAAGATGGCAGCCCCGCATTGATAAAGGCATTGCAGACGATAATTGCCAGTGCCATTGTAACTGCCTCAAATGCCACTGACAGGAAATATTTGCTGTAAGTGACCGCCGTGTGTGCCACCATCCGGTTCCCGCTCATGGTAGCGTAAGCTATCGAACCAATCGGCACAATAACCAGCAGTTTCAGGAAACGGAAATACACCGTATAGAGCAGGAAAAAACCACAGATTATCACAATCAGCGACAGCAGCGCCGCCAGTATCAGCATAATCAGGCTTTCCCCAAACCCTAAATTTTCAATAACCTGCGCCTGCTCCTCTGCGATTTTCAGCTCCGTGGCATTGCCCGCACTGAGCAGCCCCACCAGACTGCCGATGGAAGTAAATGCGGCTTTCATAATCGTTACGTTGTTTGCCACCATATACTCCGCCAGCCCAAGCCGGATTAGCATACGCAGGATTGCCTCAAACCTCATTTCCTCCCTGATGTCAATACTCTCCGAACAGAACCCTATCACGAAGAACAGTACCACAAGGGAAGAACCGACAGCCACAAATATAGGCTCAATGCCGGCTATGACATTCCACGGCCCCCCTCCCTTAAACGCATCGGGCGACTGCCCCAACAGGTCAAAGATAAGGGAAATCTGGTTATTCCAAAACCCAAACACTGCCTCCAAAAGTGCCAGTATCTTGTCGCCCAGCTTAAAAATGTCCATTTCAAGTCACCTCGTTTCCACCTTTCCTAAAAGCCCAGGAATGTCAGCACTGAGGAAATCCCCGCCATCATTGCGCCTGCCACAATCCCTTTCAGTGCAGAGTTCATGGTGGAAGAATCCTGCTGTTGGTATGCCTGTGCAAATTCCATCACATTTTTTGCAAGGATAATGACGCCCACCGCCCCAATCACTGCAATCACTAACGTCTTTAAATTGTCAAGCGGCTTTGTAACGGCACTGGTATCGCCTCCTGCCGCAAAAACCGTTGCTGTCATCTGCGACACGGCATATGCCGCACCAGCAAAAGACGGAACCAGAACCCTTTTGCAGAAACCGCCAATGTTGTTTTGTTTCTTCTTACTTGTGTTGTTTCTCATCTTTGCTCTCTCCTTTTCATAAAAATACGGAGATAAAAATATGGACAGACTTCTTCCATCCACGGCTTTTATCTCCGTCTGATGAAACAAGTCCATCCATATCTGTTCTTATATTTCATCGGGAATCCTCCCGTTATTAAAGGAAACCGGGCTTTCCCCAGTGCGTTACTGCAGCAGTCACCCCCTTTCCAATGTCACAAAAAAAGACACCAACCAAAATGAAATGGCTGATGTCAAATTTCATAACCTATTATTTTATCTGTATCAGTTTACTTTTTTCTTTTGAATTTTTCCCAATGAAAAAATCATCTCTCCACAACAACTGTGAGCATCACTAAATCCTCGTCTCCTGTATTGATAATACTGTGTTCAGAACCCTTTTTGCACACATGGCAGTTTCCCATTGCAAGCAGCTCCTCCTCCCCATCACAGACTGCTTTCCCGATGCCTGAAATAATATAATTGATGTCATCACTTGTAGGATGCCTGTGCAACCCAATAGAACCGCCTGCATGGATTTTACATGGTATAATTTTTCCATTGCCATCCATAAACATCTTTGCAGACATTTCTCCGGTCCCGCCATTCATTCCAGGCATTTTTTTCTCCTGCTGTTTATTAAAATCTATCAGCATATTTTTCCCTCCTCTGTACTTTTCTTGAATAAATATCCCTTACCGCAATAACAATGCCAGTTTTTCGCCACAGAAAACTCCCAAGATACAGCATACCACACTTAAAGCAGCATATAAGGTTCCCTGCATATAAAGTCTATCTTCAAATAACCTATATGCCTCCAATGAAAACGTGGAAAATGTAGTAAATCCACCGCAAATTCCGGTTTTCCAGAACAGAACACTGTTTTGTGATATATCTTCCCGTGTGCTGACAATCCCAACCACAAACCCAATTAAAACCGCCCCTATTATATTTGTAACCAGTGTAAGAACCGGAAATGTGGTTTTTGAGGGAATTAAACTTATCGCGTATCTTCCCATTGCGCCAACTGCACCGCCTAATGCAACCCATAAGAAATTCATTCTTTTTCCTCTTTCTACATTCACAATCGCAAAATCCCATATTTTCTACATAAATACAGTTCATATTTTATCTGCCATTTTTCAGCTTTGACTTTATTTTAACACGCACACGAACTCATACACAACCACCAATCAAATTTATTCATATTTCCTGCGTATCTCCATCATCTTCACCACCGAAGTTTCCGGGTAGAAATAAGACAGTATCACATCCTTTGGCACACGGACAGCCATTGCCCGCTTTACTTCCTCTTTCTGCTCCACGGTAAATTTCCAGTGGAACATACGGTAAGAAATGGAATCCGCTGCTCCTGTATCCCCTGCTGCAAAGGATTCCGGTATTGCCGCATCCTCCGCTGACAAATCCGGTGTATCTTCTTCCACGTCAAAGGCATATTCCAGCTGCATATCTTCATTAAGGCTCTCCCGCTGCTCCTGCCCTTCCAAATCTGTAAACCGTTTTTCCATTTCCACCTGCCCAAGCAGCAGAAATTCTTCATAAGGGATTGTGTCAATATAAACCGGCTCCCCTTTTTCTTTCAGCCCCTCATAGTAAGCAAGGGATTTCTGGTTCAGAATGGTAAATCCCGGTTCCGCACTCTCCCCCTCTGCCGCTGGCTCATGCTCATAAGGCTCCCCCTCCCCGTCTGCGGTCTGGGCAAATACCGGGTGCCCGAACGGGTTATATTTATTATCCAGTATCGGATCGAACCCACGGATAAAGATAAGGCATTTTTTATTGTCCATCTTCCTGACTTCATCGGGTGTCATAATCTCCCTGCCGAGGACGTCATAATTCCTTGAGGAACTCCCCTGCCTTCCCCTTGTCTCACCGCTTGATTTTTTGTCAATGGTCGCTTTGCCAAGCAGCTTTGAGATGTACTCATGGGTGCTCTGCTCGTTGCCGCCGAGATAAACCAGACTGTCACAATTCCCCGGTATCGTCTCCCATGTGTCTTTGAACAATGCCTTAATCTGTGCAAGGTTCTGGATGATAATCACACTGGAAATCTCCCTGCTGCGCATGGTGGATAACAGCGAGCAGTAATCATCCGGCAGAGCCACGTTGCTGAACTCATCCAGCATAAAGGTAACATGCACCGGCAGCCTGCCCTCGCAGTTAAAATCCGCCTGATAATACAGTTCCTGAAATATCTGTGTGTAGAGCATTCCAATGATATAGTTATAGGACTTATCCGAATCCGGTATCACACAGAATAATGCCGTTTTCGTCTTTCCATCCCCATTGACGCCAATCCCCAGCTCCGCAAGGTTCAGCTCGTCCCTTGAAAGCATACGCAACACCTGTTTATTCTCCAGCGTGGCAAGCCTTGAGTTGGCGCTGATAATAATGGAACGGACGGTATCGCCCGCACCGCGCATACACTTGTTGTACTGTTTGACAGCAGGATGGTTTTCTTTCAATGGGCTTGTTGCCTCCAGGAACTTCATTCTGGTGTCCAGCATGGAAGGCTTACCCTTTTCCGTGACTTCCGCCTCCTCCATGAGTTTCAGCACCGAGGCAAAATTCCGTTTTGGCGGCTTTTCCTCCAGCCACACATAATAGAAAAGCGCCTGCAAAAATAATCCCTCTGCTTTCTCCCAAAACGGATCTGAGGGACTCGCGCCTTTCGGGGTTGTATTGCTCATGATATTCGTTATCAGCTTTACCACATCCGTTTCCTCCCGGATATAGGCAAAGGGATTGTAACAGTCCGATTTTGCCATCTCCAAAAGATTGATGACCTTCACGTTGTAACCATTATTCTTCAGCATTTCACCCTCGCTGCGGAGCAGCTCCCCTTTCGGATCCGTTGCGATAAAAGAGGTATTTAACTGCATAAGGTTTGGCTTTACCTCATAGAATGTCTTTCCTGCACCGGAACCGCCGATAATAAGGACATTGTTATTAAGTTTGGTATGCCTTGTGTCAAGGCTCATGCGGACATTCTGGCTCAGTATGCGGTTCCTGCCCTCATCCTTATCCGCTAAAACACGGTTGACCTGCTTTGTATCCGCCAGTCTGGAAGTGCCGTATTCTTTCCCCGGCATGAAATTCCTCTGGCTTGTATAATACATGACGATGATAACGGCATACGCCAGCAGGGCATAGCTGGTCATGCGGAAAGTAAACTCATTATAATAATCATGCAGGGGATAGGAGCATACAATGGTAAACCGTTCCAAGAACTCATGAAACTCTATCCCATCCCTCCATGCACCCGCCACCAGATAGCCAAGAAAGGCAGAGGCAAAGGCACCAAGCACAATCATAATGATATTTGGTCTCTTTTTTGTTGTCTGCATCTTTACCTCCTCCTTGTCCTCTCCACGGTTTTTGCCGGCTGTGCTTTTGCTGCCTTATACCGCTGCCTTACTGCCGCCTCCACCCGGTCATAATGCCCGCTGTAAAGTTCCTCACCTTTGATGGTGCGGAGTACCCGGTTATCCACAGAGTAAATCTTGTATTCCTTGTTCTTATCCAGATAGGTAAGCAGCGTCTTCCCATTGTGGATTTCCATAATGTCTGCCTTGTCTATCCAGACATACCCCTCATTCTGCCCATACATCCCCGGCACCCTTGTCTTTACGGCATGCTCATTTTCCTGTGCAATCAGCTTTTTCGAGATGGTAATGTCCAACAGCGACGTGTTCTTCGAGGCGGTTATCTGCCTCATGCGGTTATTCAGTTCCTGATACCGCCTAATCCGTCTGTCAAATGCCTCCCATTCCATCATGACACGGTAATTGCCTGCATTGTCGGCTCTGTCAAGGACACCGATTTTGGCAAGCTGCCCGATTGCCCTTTCTGCCTCGTCTGCCCCCACCTGCAGGTCTGCCTTTACCGCCTCCACGCTGACCGATTTTTTCTCCACCGCATAACGGCCTACTTTCTGTATCAGCCCGTCAATGGCATTATCCGCCCGGACTGCCTCATCCGCATGGAGTTTCCGTGGGGACTTCCCGTTTTTTCCCCTTTTTTCGTTTTCCAGATACTGTAATAACTGTTCCAGCTTTTCCTCATTGCCGTTTTTTAAGTATTCATCCATGTTGAATACCCTGCCGTCCTGTAACTTCTGTGACATCATCCGTATCCTCGGCGCCGCCTCGGAATGGAACATCACTTCCGTAAGCCCGTCATTCCTGTCTGCATCCGGCATTTCTGAATACAGAATCCCATATTTCTTTGCCAGTTTCCGGAACTTCTTCAAATCCTCATCCGCAAAGGAAAGCACCTGTATGTCGCCGCCTTTTGCCAGCAGCCCTTTCAGGTTCGTCCTGCCCATTTCTTTCTCATGCTCCAGCATTGCCACAATCAAATCCAGCGCTTTCTGCATGGAGCGGACCCCGGCGCTCCCCATCTTCATGGCTATTTCTATCCCGTCATAAGTGACACGGATAATCTGTACTGCATCTGCTATCTCTGACATATTTGCCTCCTTACTGGTACGCTTTTTCCGCCACTACAATCTCAACCGCCTGTGCCATTTCCTCCGCACTGAAACCGCTGTCAATCAGGTCACCCACTTCCTGCTCTGTAAGGCCTGCCTGTATTGCCATCCTGACCTGTTCCATCTGTGCAGGGTTCAGCCCTTTTCCGGTAAGCTGCTTTATCAGCCCGGAACCCTGCCTGCCCTTTCCGAAAATCTTTTCCGCAAACGCCCGGATTCCCTCCGGCTTTCTGCGTGACGTCCTCTCCACCGGGACAAGGCGTGTCTCCCCATTCCTGCCCTTTATGGCAGCAACAAAATCATGATTTCCCATATCCCTGCTGCTTTTAGCTGCCTGTGCCATTTCTTTATCCTCTTTCCCTTTCAGGCTCTGTTCCAGCCCATCCTTTTCTTTCTGGACTTCCTCAAGGTCTGCAATCAGCTGCTCTTTTTCCTCAAGAAGTATCTGGTTCTGCCGGTAAATGCGGTCCCGCTCCTCTAAAATGGAACGCTTTTCACTGTCATAGCCTGCTTTCTCCTGTTCCAGTTCCCTGACCTGCTTTTCCAGGCTTTCTACCTTTGTGCGGAGCTTTGCATTTTCTGACGCCTGCTTATTATTGATTTCCTGCTGCTCCTCCAGCTCCTTTTCCCTCTGGCGGAGTTCTTCTGCCATAGAAACAGCCTGCTCCTGCGGAATTTCTGTTTCCGGGCTTTCTTTTCCCTGTGCCGTCCCTGTCTCACGGTTTGCCTGGTATACCAGTTTCAACGCCTGCTCCATGTCATAGGCAGTCAGCCCTTTGGAACCCACGTCTGCCAGCTGTGCCACCGCCACGCCTTTATCATAATAATTTGCCAGCAGCTGCATCTGGTAAGGGTTAAATCCTCCCTCTGCCAGCAGCTGCAGCAGTTCCCCATCACTGTTTGCCCGCATGATGGAGGAAAACTTCCTGCAGCGGTCCATCTGCCATCCTGCCTCTGCATACATGGCAACCAGCTCCTTTGGATAGCCAAGCTCCAAATCCTCTTTTGCAAGTTTGAGCACGTCATCCCTGCAGCCCCTGTCCTTAAGCTCCACAATGACGGATGCAACCTGCACGTTCTCTGGTCTCTTTGTTTCCATATCCTGCCTCTCTTTCCTGTTTTTATAGTCACACTAATATTCATTTGGAGATTCTTCTATGGAATCTTCCCTGCCGCATGGATAAGTTTTCTGATTTCTGCCATCGCCATTGCCTCCATACATATATTTTCTAATCCCATTTCTCCATACATAAAAGTCGATTGCTCCGTGCTCCGCACTCTTGCAATCGCCACCTACATTCGCAATCCGGGCTGTCGCCCTACTTGCTCATTTTGGTGGTGCGCCAAATGTATGGGAAAACCACCATGCAAGCATGGGTTTTCCCATACACCCGGCTTTACTTTTACATAAAAATAACAGCCTGCAGTAAGTCATTCCCTGCTCCGGCTGTCCCCGCTTAAATCCTGTTTTGTTTTTACCGTCTGCCTGTCCCTTGCCCATTCCAGACTGTCGGTAAATTCCTCTATCATTTCCCCTGACATTTTTAACCTCCGGCTGATTTCCCTCTGCCTCTGGTAAATGCCGCTGCCCCTGTCCTTATATCTATTGCGGAGGATTTCTGTTTCTTCCAGTGAATATCCCTGGCTCTGCAGCTGTCCCTCCAATGCCTGATACCGCAGGTGCTCCTTTGCAAAAAAATCATCCCCTGCCTGATAGCTTTCTTCCGCCGGGGCTAATTCCGCCATCTTATCTGCTACAGAAAACAACGGCTCCATCTGCTTTTTCTCCCTGTACAGCCTGCGCCTCTCTTTTTTGCACTCTGCCGCTTTTTCCTCAAGGTTCTCTCTGGCTGCAATTAACTCCGCAAGGGAATGGATTCCATTCTTTACAAGGAACAGGTATTTCTCATGGACTTCCTGCATTTTACGGATTTCCTCCCGGTATTCCCATGCCTTGCTGTAAGGCAGCCGTTCCAGATGGCGCAGGCGGCATACCCTTGCATAATAGGTTTTCTGTATGCCTGTCAGTTTTGTCCTGCGCAAAAATTCATCCTCCGGGGGGGCTATGGCATGGGATTCTTCCCCACACCCCCTTTTTGCATAGGTCTCAAAGCTTTCCTGCCGGATTCTCTCCCATATCCTGTCCTCCGTATAATTTTCTCCCATAGATTTGCACCGGCAGAACCGCTGCATCCCCTTAGGCCGGACCGCCAGATATTTATTCTGCCTGACGTCATAGCCCTTTTCCGCCATAAAGCCAAGAAACTCCTCAAAGGATTCCGCCTGCATGACGCAGGCATCCACATCCCTCCGTATCATTTCCCGCCAGATGAATTTTCCATCCCGGAACTCATTCCAGTCCTTATACCTCTGATTGCGTTTCCTGCCATATTCCTCTATCTCTATGGTCGAAAGCCCATATTCCTCACAAAGCCGGTTTGTGATGGGCTGTATCTTTTTTGCCCAGTCTCCTTTTTCATAGCGGTATTTCCTGCCGTCCAGGTAATTCACGCTGTTGAATATGATATGCCCGTGGACATGGGCGGTATTGTCATGGACGGCGAGAACCGCCTCGTACTCCTGCCCCAGATATTCCTCCACAAATCGCCGGATAATCTCAAAAGCAGTGTCCGGACTGACCTCACCCGCCTCAAAGGAAATGATGAGGTGGTAGCCC
>CATLBO010000011.1 GCA_949879025.1 uncultured Hungatella sp.
ATCCTTTTTCATATAACTCCTGCAGCGTGGCTGTGGCCACGCCAGGAAATTTGCCTTCTGACAAGGTATGTGAACCATCGCTTCCCTTGTATGCCACAATGCCCGCCAAATGTTCTCTGTCCTCCAGAGATTTCCACAGATTCAGGATACTCTCAACAGCGTCATCCACCAAATAGTCATCGGAATCAATGCAGACGAAAAGTTCCGTGTGGCACAGTTTCACTGCACGGTTATGGGCCCTCATTTTTCCGCCGTTTTGCTGTTTATGGTATTCAATAGAAATCTTATCTTCCTCTATCCAGCCTTGCACAAGCTGTTCCGTATTGTCTGTGGAACCGTCATCTATAATCAGCCAGAGAAAGTTTTTATCGGTTTGGCGGCATAGTGCCTCATAAGCCTGAGGAAGCCTGTACGCCCGATTATAAGTAGGAGTAAAAACCGTAAGCATATTTCATATCCTTTCGCAGCAAATCAGTCCTTCTTTTTAGGCCGCCTGAATAGAAAATCCCTGACAGCTACCAGCTTGAAAAAAATGTCAGAGCCTACAATCCGTCTGATTTTCAGCAGGATTTTCTGCCGGGGTCCCTGCCAGGAGGCATTAAACCAATGAATACTATAGGTAGAGTCGGTAACATGCAGCTTTCCGGTGAAGAAATCCTTAGGACAAAAATATTCCGTAGGATAAATCGTGATATCGGTAACAACCTGTTTCTGATTATTTTGCTTTAAGCCGTATTTCAGCAGAAACTCTGTATTCATAACCGGGCTGGGGGTCATGTCATAGGAGCCGTCCTCCTTAAGAAACGATAAATTATCATAAATCCCCATTAACTGCTTTAAAGCAGGATGGTGCTTTTCGGCGGCAATCCCTGAACCGGGATTAACGTTCTTCCCGTCTTCAAATCCCATAAAGCCCTTGTTGTCCAATAAATCATCAAGATTTTTTATGAGTTCAACGTCTGTATCCAGGTAAATTCCGCCGTGTTCATAGACAATATCCAGCCTGGCAAAATCAGGCACAAAGCCCCATTTTTTAGCATTGTAAGCTTCCTGCATATATTGATTTTTGGTAATGTCATAATTTGATTCGTCCCACTGCATAATGGTATAGTCAGGGCACATTTTTTTCCAGGATTCAATACAATTCCTGTCTTTTTCAGGAATCGGTTTTCCGCCAAACCAGCAATAGTGAATAATTTTGGGTATCATTCTGTTCTCCTTTGTTTTTCAGCTGCGGTTTTTGCTTAAGGCTTCCCGCTTATAAGAATTTTTTCCCGTGATCATATACTGGACTGCCTGAAAAAAGGATACCTGTTTTTTGTACAGCTTATATTTGCGGACAGCATACTGGGCAATGAGAAGCATGGAATAACGGGAGGTCATTGCCTGAAAGCTGGCGCCCCGGGAAATAAAAAAGTCTTTATTAAAGCCATTGTACCATGTAGAAGGCTCATAGCGCAGCTGCGCAATTTTTTGAGGAACATAATATATGTTTAATCCCTGTCTTAAACATTCATAGAGAAATGCGTTTTCTTCTCCCATTCGATACTTTGTTCCGGCTCCGATAAGTTCATTTAACCGAATGCTGCCAATGCTGCTTCGCTTAAAAGAAATTTCATAGGAAATAATTTTACCGCTTGTAAGATAACGGATTCTTCGGGGAGAGGAATAACAGGGAACCGGATTGATTTCTGACTCTACATGGAAAACAATGATGTCATATTCCGGATGTTTTTCATACTCCTTTAAAATGAGTGATTCATAGCCGTCTAAATACTCTACATCATTGTCACAGAATATACAAATATCAGCCTGGGAATGGCTGATGGCCTTGTTGCGGCTTTTGCTCAGTCCCCGCTCCGGGGTTTCAATATAGGTAATGCGCCGGCCGTTTTCTGTGATGGTCAGATGGTCTGTTTTATCACATTGGTTAACAATGACGCAGTTTCCTGTTATATTTAAAGAGTCAATATAATGATAATCCTTTAAATGCATAGCTGACAATAAAACATCTAAAGTCATAATAAGTTCTCCATCTATGGTACTTCTAGTTCTGTTTCGGGTAATATTATAGTATACTTACAGCGAAAAAGCAAATAGGTTAACGGTTTTGTAAGAAAAAATCAGTTGTGGAGAGTATTGGAATCTGTGTATAATGGTTACGAAAAGTGAGGTGAAAGACTGAACATGAAAGAATTAAAACGCTTAGTAAAAACGACAGGAGTATATTTTCTGGGCACTGTGGGAACCAAATTGATTTCTTTTCTGCTTCTGCCCTTATATACGGCATATCTGGTACCCAGCCAGTACGGCCAATACGATGTTAATATTACTTATGCCACCCTGTTTGCATCTGTCTGTTTTCTTGATATTTGGACGGGAATTATGAAATATATGTTTGAGCGCAAGGAAGACGATCAGCAGCGTCAAGTGGTCTACAGCGGCATTATGATTTTTCTGTCTTCTGCAGTGGCTTATATAATGCTGATGGCGTGTTTCGGAGCTATCAGGAAGACCGAATACCTGCCTGGGGTTGCAGCATATGGCTTTTTCCTGTGCCTTCAGAATCTGTATGGATATTTGGCCAGGGCATATGGAAAAAATCTGCTGTTTATTTTTTCGGGAATGATTTCGACGGCTTCCAATGCATTACTTAATATTCTGTTTCTGGTGGTGTGGAGGTGGGACTATAAGGCGCTGTATGTGGCATATGCCATAGGGATTCTGATCCAGTGTTTTATATTAGAGGCGAAACTGCAGCTGATCAGGCAGTTTAAAAGAAGATACCTTGATAAAGACACAATAAAAAGTCTGCTTCGTTTCTCCCTGCCTCTCTGCATTAATTCTCTGTGCTACTGGCTTCTGACTGGTTATAACCGGATCATAATAGAAAGGGAGATCGATACTGCCGCCAATGGATACTATGCGGTGGCATCTAAATTCGGCGGGATTCTGCTGCTGGTATCATCCTGTTTCTCCATGGCTTGGCAGGAACTGGCTTACAGCAAATACGGGAAGGATGAAGACACAGGAAGATTCTATTCCTATGCCACATCAATTTATATAAAAGTTCTTTTCTGCGGTTTTTTCATAATATTGCCAATGGTTTATATACTTTTCCCCTATCTTGTAGACAAAGGGTATGAAGCGGCGAAACCTATGATCCCAGTTAATATGCTGGCAACGCTGGCCGGTATTTTGTTTATATTTCTGGCAAATATTATCGGCACTTATAAAAAGAATAACGTTGTATTCCTATCTACCTTGGCGGCAAGCATGGTAAATATGGCAGTGGTGCATGCAGCGATTGGACGGATCGGGGCAGAGGCGGCAAATATTGCGCTGCTGGCAGGATATGTAGTGAGCAACGTGATACGGATTTATATAATAGGAAATGAGATTGAGTATCATCTGGATTGGAAAATGTTCCGGTACCTTGTGCCATTTACAGGGATTGTGCTGTTGGGATTTTGGAAGGGACAGAAAGAGGATAATCTTGTTTTGCTTTTCCTTGGACTGATAGTTTGTGTCAGAGTCCTGTGGAAGGATATGGAGCCTGTGCTTTTAAGGGGAAAGGATATTCTCGAAAGGCGGACTTCACCAGGATGAAACGATTTCATCTGCAGGCAGCAGATGTTCTGTCATATATACGCAGATTATGAGGCACATGGGAAACATATGCCTCATAATTTATGCTTGTCTGACGAAATCTCTCTAAAAATCAGTTACGCCAAGACTCCCAGAGCATATTAAGAATTGCCGTATCTTAATTCTGTTTATTGCCGTCTTTATACTTTTCGATTACAGTACTGCCATCCTTTTTAAACTGCGTAATGGTTCCGTCTGTTATCTTGCTGTCCAATGTGGTACCTGTTTGACTTTGATGGAAGTCCCTGTATGTGCCTGTTTTATGTTCACCTGTGTCTTCCCAGAAAGTTCCTTTATAAGTAGTGCCGTTGGGCTTTAGATACATTCCTTCTGTATTTTTCTGAAAATACAGAGATATAATTAGTTATAAGAAATTTAATTGCTTTATCGAAAAATATTTCTAAATTGTCAGGAACTGTTTTCAAAAGCTGGGAAATATTTTTGCAAATACATGAATAGAGCTACATTTCAGAAGAGAAGCTATTTTATACAATTAATATAATATATTGACTGCATATCTATAGTAAACCTGCCTTAAAATTGGACTATTATATAAATCCCATAAATTATATGATGATTTTAAATGGAAAGTATGGTAAACTTGTCCTGATTATATACAGCAGGAGGGTAAGTAATGTATCAGATAGCCATCTGCGATGATGAAATAAAAGAACTGGAGAAAACGGAATTTTATTTAAAGGCTTGGCAGGAAGGGCATAAAGACTGCCATTTTAAAACAAACAAGTTTGCAAACGCAAAAGAACTGCTGGATGCCATACAAAAGAAAGGATATATGCCGGCGATTTTACTGCTTGATATCTATATGCCTGGAAAATCAGGGATTGCAGCGGCAAAAGAGCTGCGTCAGATGGGGGTGGACAGCAGGATCATTTTTCTTACTACATCCAAGGAACATGCTCTGGAGGCTTTCGGGGTGAATGCCGATCAGTATCTGGTAAAGCCTGTTGCCAGAGAGGAGCTGTTTTCGGTACTGGACAGACTGCTGGAAGGGATGGAAAGAGATCGGAGACCTTATGTTTTATTCCGCATTAGCGGCACAGACCGCAGGGTGGCATTCAGGGATATTGTACACTGCGAGGCTCAGGGAAAAAACCAGCAGATGTATTTTGCCGACGGCAGCTGCGGGCAGCTGCGTATGACTATGACGGACATATTTGAGGCCCTTTCTGCAAGAGAAGAGTTTGTCAGAGTAGGAGTTTCCTATATTGTAAATTTAGAGCATATCAACAGTTTAAACGGGCAGGAGATCTGCCTGGACACAGGGAGAAATATTTATCTTCCCAGAGGGGCTTATCAGCCTTTGCGGGAAAAATATTTTTCATTTTACTGTGAGGAGTGACGATGAGACAAAAGATATATAAGTACAGGCAGCAGGAGGCATACCATTGACTCCTGCGGCAATAGCCATTTTGTATCCTCTTCATGGAGCGGCTATTATGCTTTTGTGCCGTTCCCGCTTTGGCAGGAGAAAAACATGGACGATCTGTATGAGCGGGGCTTTTCTGCAAGCAGCGCTGGCATTGGGCTTTTATGCGTTTGAACAGGGAAAAGTGTGGATATACAGCGTGTTTTCAGCAACATTTCTCATAATGATAGCCGAGTCGTTTTTCCTGTCATCCGAGGATTTTCCCCAGACTATGTTTATTGCCATGACATATACACAGGCATTTCTGATCATAACATTTTTGTCAGGGGTACTATCCAACTGGATGTTTCATGGAACCATTAAGGCCGCATCCTGGCTCCGCACGGTTTTTCATATAACAGGACTATGGATATATGGGGCAGCGTTTAAAGAAAAATTTGAGGATATACGCAGGGATGTGGTAACAGGCTGGTGGCCCATATGCATTCTTTCTGTTTTATATACGGCTTATGTGATCTATATTACTATGACGGCCCAGGCAGAGTATTTTCACAATACGGATCTGATGCCGTTTTTATTTCTGCTGGCCGCTATACTGACCAGCTATGCAGTGATTTTTCATACAATTCATTATATGAGGGAAGCTGCCATTAACAGTCAGATGGAACAGCACCAGACCATCCTTATTAAGAAGATAGAAATCATGGAGGAGGCAGAGGAAGAAAACCGTCATCTGCGCCATGACTTCAGGCATCACATACGCAGCATTATGGAATTCGCCAAAAACGGGGAGACAGAACAGATTCTTGCATATCTGGAGGAATACGATACGGAGATAGGGAAAACAGCAAGGAAGAGGCTTTGCACCAACTCTGTCATAGACAATGTACTGACTGTCTATGGAAACCAGGCAGAAAAAGAAGGGATTAAAGTAGATTATGCAATAACCACAGATAAAGATGCAGGAATCAAGTCTGTGGATATGGTGGCCATTCTTGCCAACCTGATGGAAAATGCCATACATGGCTGTTTGGAATCAGGGAAAGAGCAGATGGACATCCGGGTGCAGATAGGTACAAAAGCGGGGAAATTTTTGATTGTAGTGGACAATACCTGCAAAGACAATATTTATTTTAAGAACGGACTGCCAAAGCGCAAAAAGAGAAGAGGAATGGGCATTTCCAGTATTTTGAAAAGCGTGGAAAAGTATGGGGGCAATGCGGACTTTAAAACAGAGGAAGGGAGATTTATCAGCAGGATCATTATCAGCGAGAAACAGATTTCCGCCCATGCTAACCACTGTATTGATTAGCATGAAGTGTGCATGCAGCAGCAGGTTTAGGGAATAGGAGAAGAACAGGCTGTACAGGTGCTTGACTTTGTATTTTTATCCGGTTATTATAGTAGAAGCACATCAAGATACAGGAGCAAGAATATGATTTCTTCCATATGGAGTAAACTGAGCAATCGAGAAAGCGTGACTTATATCATCTGCGGGGTTCTGACCACGGCAGTGGACTGGATTACCCACAGGATTTTGTGGCATATGGGGGCGGAGTATCAGGTGTCTACAGCAGTAAGCTGGGCGGCGGCAGTGTTGTTTGCCTTTATAAGCAATAAGTTTTGGGTATTTCAAAGCTTTGAGACAGAGCTGAAGCGTTTGTGGAAAGAGTTTGTTTCTTTTGCGGCATGCAGAATTGCAACGTTTGCCATCACCATGGCAGGCATGGTGGTCATGGTGGGGATGCTGCACTGGAACGAGTTTTTAGGGAAACTTGTGGTGTCTGCGGCATCTATGGTATTGAATTATATTCCCAGCAAACTGTTTATATTTAAAAAGACAGGGGATGGGAGAAGCTGATATGGACAATGAGGAGATAACGAGAGCGTCAGAGGAGATGGAGCATCCGCTGAATGAGTACCCGGACTGGGATATGGAGGATATGGAAATAGAGGAGGGACTCAGTCAGGAAGAAGATGATGAAGCGTATCCTGATGCCCCTCCCAGAAAAAGTAGGAAAAAGATAAAGGGAGACTGGATGAGAAAGTCTGCAGCCGCTATGGGGGATTATTTAAGACCTTCTGACGGCCTGTGGGCTGCTTTTTGTGTTCCCATTGTGATTATGATTATTATCTTTATTCAAAGAGGAATCTTTCCGTTTGGGGAAGAAAGCTTTTTGCGGACGGATATGTATCATCAGTATGCTCCGTTCTTTTCGGAATTTCAGTATAAATTAAGCCGGGGAGGCAGCCTGCTTTACAGCTGGGACATTGGCATGGGGATTAATTTCTCTGCTTTATATGCCTACTATCTGGCCAGCCCCTTTAACTGGCTGCTGCTGCTGTGCCCAAAAGGCCTGGTCATTGAGTTTATGACTTATGGCATAGTGTTAAAAATCGGCCTTGCAGGCCTTGCATTTGCCTGGTATCTGAAAAAGCACTGCTGCTGGGGAAGAGAAAATTTCGGAGTGGGATTTTTCGGGATTTTTTATGCTCTGTCAGGATATATGGCGGCGTATAGCTGGAACATTATGTGGCTGGACTGCATTATCCTGTTCCCGATAATCATGCTGGGGCTGGAACGGCTGGTGGAGGAAAAAAAAGGGCTGATGTACTGCCTGGCATTGGGAGCCAGCATCCTTTCTAATTACTACATCTCCATTATGACCTGCATTTTTATGGTGATTTATTTCGGGGCACTTTTAATATTAAATACAGGAAAGGGAAAAAGTGCAAAGGATTATGGGATTCATATCAGGCAGTTTGCCTGGAACTCCCTGTTGGCAGGAGGGCTGGCGGCGGCAGTGCTGATTCCGGAAATATACGCATTGCAGACCACTGCGTCAGCGGACTCAGACTTCCCTAAAACCATAAGCTCTTACTTTTCCATTTTTGATATGTTTGCAAGGCATATAGGTAATGTGGAGACGGAGATTGGCCTGGAACACTGGCCTAATATATACTGCGGAGTGGCAGTGCTGATGCTGTTTTTGCTGTATTTGGGATGCCGGAATATCCAGGTGAAAGAAAAGGCAGTATACTGCGGCCTTCTGCTTCTGTTTTTTGCCAGCTTTTCTGTTAACGGGCTGAATTTTATCTGGCATGGATTCCATTTCCCCAACAGCCTGCCGTGCCGTCAGTCATTTATTTATATTTTCCTGATGCTGGTAATCTGTTACCGGGCATATAGGAATCTGGATCAGATACCATGGAAACACATAGTCATAGCCTTCTGGGGAGCGGTGATCTTTGTGGTTCTGGCAGAGAAACTGGTGGAGCAGGAACATTTCCAGTTCTATACTTATTATGTGGCTATTCTGTTCCTGTCTTTGTATGGAGGACTTTTCTACCTGTATAAAAAGGGCCGGGCTGGTTATGGGACGGTTATGATGCTGGCCTTGGCAGTGGTTTCCATAGAGGCAGCAGTGAATACTACAGTGACCAGCATAACTACTACAAGCAGGACAAGCTACACCAAGGATAATGAGGATGTGAGGAAACTGACAGAAGCCTTGATCCCCAGTGATACGTTTTACCGCATTGAAAAGGTGACCAGGAAGACAAAAAATGATGGGGCATGGATGAATTTTCCGTCAGTATCCCTGTTCTCGTCTACAGCCAATGCAGATTTGACAGACTTTTTTAAGCAGATAGGGTGCGAGGGCAATACTAATGCCTACAGCATTACAGGCAGCACTCCCCTGGCGGACTCTCTGTTCTCCGTAAAATATGGCCTTTACTCTTCAGAGCAGGAAAACAATATACTTTTAAGACTGATTGACACAAGCGGAGATACGTGGCTGTACCAGAATCTTGCGGCTTTGCCAGTGGGATTTGTGGTGTCAGAGGATCTGGAGACAGACTGGCAGAGAGATCTGGGCAATCCGGCAGAGGTTCAAAATAACCTGTGTGATGTCATCGGCGCAGGGCGGGTGCTGACGGACGCAGGGGGAGAGAACACTGGGACCATGTTCCGGATGACGCCGATGCAGGAGGGAGATTACTATGTATATATTGCCAACAAACAGGTAAAAGAGGTAAAAGTAAAAATTGGGGAAACTTCCCAGATTTTTAAAAACGTGAACCGGGGCTTCCTGCTGGAGCTGGGCCGATGCGGGACAGATTCAGAGATTGTTATTACAAATGAGGACGGAGACGAAAGCCTTAGCGCCAGGGCATACCGTTTTTCGGAGCAAGGGCTTTGGTCAGTCTTTGACATTTTAAACAGATATCCCCTTCAGGTGACAAAGTGGGTGGATACCCGCCTGGAAGGAGAAGTGGACGCAGAGCAGGCTGGGGTGCTGTTTACCAGCGTGCCCTATGACAAAGGGTGGACTGTAACTGTGGACGGCGAAAAACAGGAGACAAAGAAGATTTTTGACACATTTCTTAGTGTCAATATACCGGCGGGAAAACATGTTGTTGCTATGTCCTACCAGCCCTCAGGGCTGAGGCTGGGACTGGGAATCAGCGGCGTCAGTGCTTTGTGCCTTATAGCAGCAGCCTGTCTGGAATGGAAAAAGCGGAGAATAGAAAGGAGAATAGATTGATGAAGCTTTGGGGCGGACGTTTTACAAAAGAGGAAAATGAACTGGTGCATAATTTTAATGAATCTCTGTCTTTTGACAGAAAATTTTATGGCCAGGATATAAAAGGCAGCATAGCCCATGTAACAATGCTTGCCAGACAGGGTATTGTATCAGAAGAGGACAAAGAAACCATTGTTAAGGGTCTGGAAAGCATCTTGGAGGATTTGGATTCCGGAAAGATTGAATTTACCAGAGAGTATGAAGACATCCATTCCTTTGTGGAATCCAACCTTATTAAAAGGGTGGGGGAAGCTGGAAAACGGCTCCACACGGGACGCAGCCGCAATGACCAGGTAGCTTTGGACATGAAGCTATACTGCCGCGATGAGATTGGGGAGATTGATAAGCTGGTAAAGGGGCTTATGGAAGAGATCCTGAAGCTTATGGAGGATAACCTGGACACTTATATGCCGGGATTTACCCATCTGCAGAAAGCACAGCCAGTAACTCTGGCTCACCATATGGGTGCTTATTTTGAGATGTTTTACAGAGACAGAACCAGGCTTCGGGATATTCGGGAGAGAATGAATTACTGCCCGCTGGGCGCCGGTGCGCTGGCAGGAACCACATATCCTCTGGACAGAGACTATACGGCAAAGCTTCTGGGATTTTACGGTCCTACTTTGAACAGCATGGATTCCGTATCAGACAGGGACTATGTGATTGAACTTTTAAATGCCCTGTCAATTATCGCCATGCATTTAAGCCGGTTCAGCGAAGAGATTATTATCTGGAACAGCAATGAGTACCAGTTTGTGGAACTGGACGACGCTTACAGCACAGGAAGCAGCATAATGCCTCAGAAGAAGAATCCGGATATTGCGGAACTGGTGCGGGGAAAAACAGGCCGCGTTTACGGCGCTCTCATTTCCTTACTTACTGTTATGAAGGGCATTCCTTTGGCTTATGACAAGGATATGCAGGAGGATAAAGAGCTGACCTTTGATGCCATTGACACGGTGAAAGGCAGCCTGGCTCTGTTTGCGGGAATGATTTCCACTATGAGTTTCCGCAAAGATGTAATGGAAAACAGTGCGAAAAACGGGTTTACCAATGCAACGGATGCGGCGGACTATCTGGTAAACCATGGAGTGCCTTTCCGGGATGCCCACGGAATCGTAGGGCAGCTGGTACTGTACTGTATTAAGAAAGATATAGCTTTGGATGATATGACTCTGGAGGAATTTAAAGCCATAAGCCCTGTATTTGAAGAGGATGTTTATGAAGCTATCAGCATGAAAACATGTGTGGAGAAGAGGGTCAGCCTGGGAGGCCCGGGAAAAGCAGCTATGGAGCGGGTAATTCAGGTATGCAAAGAACGGCTTAGGGAGTAAAGGCGATTAAAAAGGGCTTTTGGAGCGGGAAAATCCGGTGCGCCTTTGCCTTTCATAAAGCTGGGGACTGTGGCCTGCAGGGCAGTTCTACGGTAAAGCAGGTTCCGCCCTGGAGGCCGTCTGATAATGTGATGGTTCCATGATGAAGAAGGACCAGTTCTTTGGCAATGCTGAGGCCCAGGCCAAAATGCTGTTTGTCTTTCCGCGAGGAGTCTGCCTGGTAGAACCTGTCAAAGACATAAGGTTTGCATTGATCAGGAATGCCGCAGCCCTCATCCATGATCTGCAGAGAAAGGGCATGCTTTTGAAACAATGGTTGGGCGCAGATACAGACAGAACGGCCGGCCGGAGTGTAATTTCCGGCATTGTCAAGAAGAATCAGAAGCAGCTGCCGGATTCGCTGGGGATCGCCAAAAACCAGGGGCAGGGAATCCTGGGGAAGTTCCAGGCAAAGGGAGATCCCCTTTTGCTGACAGACAGGCTGAAAGGATTCATATAAATCGATCAGCAGGGTATCCATATCCACATTTTCCATCTGAAGGCTCCAGGCTTTGGCGTCGGCAGATGCCAGAAGCAGCATATCGTCAATCAGGCGCGACATACGGACACATTCACTGTCTATGACAGGCAGGAGTGTGTCTTTTTCTTTTGCCCCGCTTTTTAAGGCAGCCACAGCAGAGCGGAGGACGGCTAAAGGGGAGCGAAGCTCATGGGAGGCGGCAGCAAGGAACTGGGCCTGCTTTTGCTGGCTTTCTTCCACAGGTTTTAATGACCAGCCTACAAATTTCCAGCTGATAAGTCCCAGGGCCAGAATGCCGAAGGCAGCCAAAAAGCACAGGTATAGCACCACTCCTTCAAGGGATTTGCGGACAGGGGGAACATAGGAGATAACACAAAGGCTGCGCACGCCGTTTTTTGCTGCAGCCACCATGACCATGGAGTCGTAAGTATCTTTATGCTTTCCCTGGATAGTCATGAGAGAAGTAGAGGCTGCTGCAGAGGATACTGGGGCTCGGTTCATAAATATGCCTTCTGCCTCTGCCTGTCTGGCAGCCGCTTCAATCAGGGCCTGCCGGTCTGTCTCGGGCTGCCAGGAGCCTTGAAAGAGAAAAGGAGTGCCATTCTCTCTTATGTGGATTATCATATGGTAGTCAGCTTCCGCCTCAGCAAGAAAAGTATGGGAAAATGCGCTGGAGGACAAAAATCTGGAGGTAAGGGAATTCCAGACAATCTGAAATTGCTCCAGCTGAGCGCTGCGGTTTTTGCGGACTGAGGACAGAAAAAACGCATAGATGACAAGCAGCAGGATGGCGCTGGCGGTAGCTGTATAGAGAAAGGTAAGCCGCTTTTGCAGAATTTTCATAAGGGAAGCCTCCGGAAAGATTTTTAAATATAGCTTAGTTTATCACGGATTTTTGCGGCGGACAACCATAAGCCGTTGGTTTGCAAAACATACCCTAAAAACGACAATGCATTCCTCCGCTCTTAAAAGACTTCTGTTTTTTGCTATAATATTGTTGATTTAAGAAAATGAAAGGGCGGAGAATCATGAACGAAGTCCTGCGGCAGGAGAAAAAGTATCTGGTTAATATTGTGGCAAGCAATGAATTATGCCGCCGTCTTGGAAACATTATGATGGAAGATAAGCATAATGGGGCGGAAGGCTACCGGATTCGTTCTTTATATTTTGACACGCTGGATGATGGGGATTTTAAAGATAAGGTGGACGGTATGGAACTGAGAAGGAAAATCCGTCTGCGAAACTATGATCCTAAGGCGGATTTTGCCATGCTGGAGATGAAGCAGAAAGAGGGAGCTTATCAGAGAAAACGTTCCCTTCCTATGAAAAGAGAAGAGGGAAAACAGCTACTGAGGGGCAACTATACTCCCCTTCTGAAGTTTGCGGAACCTTTTGCAGCAGAGTGCTATGGGCTGATGAACCGTATGTGTTACCGCCCTAAGGCTGTGGTAGAGTACCGACGAAAGGCTTATGTGGCTAAAGAGAACCGCATTCGGATTACTATAGACAAGGATATGATTGCCACAGAGGCATGTTTTGACATTTTTTCGGAAACATTATCCCAATATCCAGTGTGGGATGCCTTTCATGCGGTGCTGGAGGTAAAATATAACGGTTTTCTTCCAAGTTACATAAAAGAACTGGTTAGTTCCATTAACTGCTCCGAGATTTCTGTCAGCAAATACAGCTTGTCAAGAAGCGTGGGACTTCATTCAACATAAAAGAGGCATGCAACTATGAAACAAGAACTTTATGAAATGTTTGGCTCATCCAATGATCTGCCTGTGGAAGTGATTTTGGCAAGGCTTTCCATGGCCGTTATGGTGGGCATATTTATTTTTCTGTCCTACAAATTGTCCCATGACGGAAGCATATACAGCAAGAAGTTTAATGTGTCTCTGGTGACGCTAACCGTCATTACTACGACTGTGATGATTGTTATCGGGAACAATCTGGCCATGTCCCTGGGCATGGTGGGAGCGTTGTCTATTGTGCGGTTTCGTACAGCCATAAAGGATTCCAGGGATACTATCTATATTTTCTGGACCATTGTGGCAGGTATTTGCTGCGGGGCTGGGGACTATCTGGTGGCAGCTATAGGAAGCGGATTCATATTTGTGGTTCTGTTGCTGTTCGGGCGGATTCGCAATGACAGCCGGGTGCTCTTAATCATCCGTACCGCACGGATGAATGAGTCTCAGGTGGAGGCGCTGATCTTTCAACGGTTTTCCCGACAGGCTACGCTTCGGGTAAAGAACACCACGGAAACAGGCATTGAATTTATCTACGAGCTAAGCAAGAAAGCATTTGAAAAAAAGCGGAAAACAGACAAAAACATTACAGATGAGATTTATGCCATTGGCAATATCGAATATTTCAACATTGTAACTCAAAATGACGACATCAGCAGCTGAGCCTCTTTGGAAAAGGGCGGTAGAATATGAAATACGGAATATGGGGGATTATGGCGGCAGCTGTGCTGACAGCAGCCGGGGGATTGTTAAGTCAGGCAGAGACAGCAGAAAGAACATGCCGTATTCATCAGCATCTGACAGCCAGACGGGATACAGGCTGCAGCTGCGGAGGGCTGGGGCTTTGCACCCATTTGCCTCTTGTAATTATTGATACCAGGGGACAGGAAATTCCAGGGGCCATTACGGGAAACTCGGATAGATTTGGCCAGATGGTTTATACAAAGGCAGAAGACGGAGAAACCACAATCTGTGCAGATATGGCGGTAATTGATAATCAGAATACCAATAATCATGTATCGGATAAGCCGCAGTTCACTACTGACTGCCGATTCCGTATACGAGGGAACGCTTCCAGGCGGTTTCCCAAGTCATCTTATGCAGTTACGTTTGTTGATGGCGAAGGCAGCAGCCGCAACATCCCTGTAATGGGAATGGATGCCCACCATGAATGGGTGCTTAATGGGCCGATTCTGGATAAAACTCTGATTCGTAACTATATGTGGTACAATATTGCCGGAGAACTTATGGATTATGCTCCGAATGTGCGGTTCTGCGAAGTGGTACTTAATGGGAAGTACGACGGATTGTACCTTATGGCCGAAAGCATTACGGCAGGCAAAGACGGCCGGCTGAACCTAAGCGCCAATGTAAAGAATGCAGAGATCACAGGATATCTTCTTCGACATGACCGGCCCACAGAAGAAGACCTGGAGATTGTAAGAGACATTTATACATACCCGGAGCGGGTGTTTCAGATAGCTGAGGATGTTGCGATCCGGTATCCAGGAAAAAGCAAACTGACAGAAGAAATAGCCAGAAAGGTTGAACTGGATTACTCGGCTTTTCAGAAAGCTCTTTTTTCTTATGATTACAATTCCAAAGAATATGGATATGAAAACTGGATAGACGTAGACAGCTTTGTGGATTACTACCTGATTAACGAATTCACCGGAAATCTGGACGCCGGAAGCTATTCTACTTATATCTATAAAGAAATGGGAGGAAAGTTTAAATTGTGCGTATGGGATTTTAACAATGCCTGCGACAATTATCAGGAAAAGGCCGTAGAACCAGAGGAATTTTTAATGACAGAGGTTTCCTGGTACTTTATGCTGTTTAAAGATGAAGATTTTGTAAAACAGGTACAGAGACGGTATAGGGAACTGAGAAAAACATACTTAGGCCAGGAATATCTGATGAAATACATAGATGAAACCATTGCATTTTTGGGACCGGCAATAAGGCGGAACAATGAAAGGTGGGCTTTGGAACTTACAGAGTGGGACGGCCTGGTTCCCAAGGAGAGAAATGTTTACAGCTACCAGGCAGCAGTGGAGCAGCTGAAAGGATGGCTTACAAGACGTGGGAACTGGATGGACGGAAGCATACATTCTCTGCTGAAATATGCACATCCTTCCAGGAACAGGATTTATAACCATTGACTTGGCACTGCAAAAAGGAGAACCAGCGGATATGAAAAAGTTTATTATTGCAGTCTGTGCCGCTGTGCTGGCGATTATTGCATGGAATGCGGTTTACTACCGTTTGGGAGCATATATAAACATCAATCCGGACCGCCCCGTAACCTCTTTGATAACTGCAGATGGAAAATATATTTATTTGAAAGAAAGAAGCGAGGATATTCCTTTTGAGATCCGGGGCGTAGACATGGGAGCGGGAATACCTGGGAAATGGGCTACAGATTATGCCATTGACAAGGAAACATACCTGCGGTGGTTTAAGCAGATCCAGGAACTGGGAGCCAATACCATACGAATTTACACGATTCTGAATGAAGATTTTTACAATGCGTTTTATGAATACAATTACGGCCGGGAAGAGCCGCTGTTTCTGCTTCATGGCGTGTGGATGGATGACTATATGATCAATTCCCGGAGAGATGCCTATGATGATGACATTTACCAGACTCTTCTGGAAGACTGCCGGACGGTGGTGGATATTATTCATGGAAAGAAAACGCTGCTTTTGGGAAAAGGAAAAAGATCAGCAAGATACCGGAAGGATATTTCGCCATGGGTCCTGGGATATCTTATAGGTATGGAGTGGGAAAGCGGCTTTGTGGCTTATACAGATGAAAAAAGCCAAGACAGAAATTCGTATTCAGGCACATATCTGTATACCGGGCCAAACGCTACAGCCTTTGAGGCGATGCTGTGCCAGACAGGGGACAGGATGATTGAGTATGAAAGCAAGCGGTATAGGCAGCAGCGGCTGATGGCCTTTGTAAACGGGCCTGCTACTGATCCGTTTGTGTATCCAGCAGAGGTGGCAGCATACCAGCATAAAACGGTCTGCGTAAATGTGGAGCATATTAAAAGCAGGACAGCTTTTCAGGCAGGGATGTTTGCTTCGTACCATGTGTACCCATATTTTCCGGATTATCTGGGGCTTATGGATGAGGCAAGGCTGTACACAGAGGAAGAGATTAATGAACGGATTGACAAAGCAGTGCGGGAGAACCTGAAATATCATTTGTCGCTTCTAAATGCACCCAGAATAGAGGATTACATAAGAAAAGAAGATTACTATGACTCTAAGGGACGCTACAATACGTATGGGGCGTATTTAAAAGCTCTTAACCGATATCACACGATTCCCGTGATCATCTCCGAGTATGGCGTTACTACCGGACGGGGAATGGCTCAGAAAGACATAAACACAAAACGGAATCAGGGCCACATGACGGAACAGGAACAAGGGCAGGCGCTGGTGGAATGTTATCAGGACATAATTGATGCCGGGTGTGCAGGCAGCTGCCTGTTTACATGGCAGGATGAGTGGTTTAAACGGACATGGAATACGCTGCATACTATAGATGATATCAGCACAGCTTACTGGAGCGACTGGCAGACCAATGGACAGTATTTCGGACTTTTGTCTTTTGATCCCGGAAAAGAGAGAAGTGTCTGCTATGTGGACGGGGACATTTCTGAATGGGGCAGAGAAGATAGGGCGGTTTCCTCAGGTGACATGGAGCTGTCGGTTAAATACGACGAAAAGTTCCTTTATTTTCTGGTGAAGAAAGATGGATTTGATCAGGAAAAAGATACGCTGTACATTCCCATTGATTTGACTCCCAAAAGCGGAAGCACCTGGTGCAGCAATTACAATGTGGGTTTTGAACGGGCGTGCGACTTCCTGATTGTGATACAAGGACGAGAAAACAGCCGCCTCATGGTGCAGAAACGGTATGAGGCGCTGCTTGCTGCTTACGGGACTGTATTTTACCGAGGCGATCCATATATTAATCCGCCGGATCAAGACAGTCCGTACTTTGAGAGAATCTACCTTCCCATGGCGCTTGGAGAGATGCTGCCAGACCTTAATCCCATGGCGCTAAAAGGAGAAAAGTATGAAACCGGGCAGCTGCGGTACGGAAACGGGAATCCGGAATCGGAAGATTTTGATTCCCTTGCAGATTTTATCTTTGCAGGTGATTATGTGGAGATGCGAATTCCATGGCAGATGCTGAATTTTTCCAACCCGTCTGATATGATGATTCATGATGATTACTATGAAAACTATGGAATTGAAAACCTGCATATAAAGCGGATGTATGTGGGAGCCGGCTGGTCAGATGGAACAGGCTGCCGTATTCCAATGAAAAAAGTACCGCTGAAAGGGTGGGGAAAGAAAGTGGAAACTCATGAGCGGCTGAAGAAGTCTTATTATATTCTGCAGGCATATTGGAGGCGCAGCGATACCGGCTGATACTGCCTTCATAGAACACATGGCAAAGACGGAGGTGGGGAATTGGGAAGTGAGATTATGCTGCTGGGGTATGGAGCAGTGTGTTTGAGCATGCTTGTCTTTAATGTGGTTAACAGCCTGGTGATGAAAAAGAAAGAATTGCGGCTGGATAAGAGATGCAAAAAGCTGGAGGAAAAAGTACGGGTACAGACAGGATACATAAAAGATGGCAGGACAGTGGAGGAGAAGCATATCCGATATTTGTCACAGCGGCTTTCCTCTGTAAAGAACCTGGCGGCGTTTGACCGGGTGATGGAACATTACCTGGGGGATGAGGATGATAGGACGGTTTGGGAGTACAGAAATCAGATACAGCCGGCGATTCTTCATCTTGCATTTATATACCTAAACCGCGGAGATATGGAGGCTGCATATTTTGCCTGGTTTTTGTCTAAAAATATACCGAAAAGGTACCAAGGCATGGTTGCAGTGGAAGAAATCATGGTGCAGTATATGAAAAAGAGAAATCTGTACTGCCGTGTCAACGCATTAGATGCCTTGTATGGATTTGGATCTGCAGAAAGCATTGTAAAGGCACTGACGCTTTTAAGCCAAGAGGGAGGATTTATCCACGAGAAAATACTGACAGACGGGCTTTTGACTTTTACCGGCAGCCATGAGAAGCTTATTGAGCTTTTGTGGGAGAACATTGGCAGGCTTTCTGACAAAATCCAGCTGGCTGTGCTCAGCTATATCCGGTTTAAAAGCGGCAGTTACTGTGAAAGCATGTTTGAGATTATGACAGATGCAGGAAGAGATAAGGAACAGAGGCTTATGGCAATCCGATATTTTGGACGGTATTTTTATGAACCTGCCTTGGAGCCTCTTCTCACTTTTGTTTCGGATCTGAACCCGTTTAACTGGGAGTATGCAGCCATCAGCGCCAGTTCCTTGGCAAAGTATTCCGGAGAAAAGGTGATTCTGGCGTTAATGGCTGCGGTTCACAGCCCCAATTGGCATGTGCGCTATAATGCAGCAGCCAGCCTGGAGGCTTCGGGGCCGAATGACTGGGAGACAATGGATGCAGCTGGCAGAAATGACAGGTATGCGCGGGAGATGCTGATGTATCGCATGGAATTGAAGCGTGTCAGGGAAACAAAAAGGAGAAATTTGGCATGAGAGAGCCGCTACAGATACTTCTTTATTACGTCGGAATTTTTTTCACGCTGTATATGATAGGGTATGCCAGCTTTCTTTTTCTGTCTGTAACTGTCGGAAGTACCTCTCTATACGATGCTAAAAGGAATAATGCTTTGAAAAACGAGCTGCAGAGAGATTATTATATACCGGTTTCCATTATTGTCCCGGCTCATAACGAGAGCATTACCATTGAGGCAACCATCTGTTCTTTGCTGGCCCTTGACTACTTGCTGTACGAGATCATCGTTGTGGATGACGGCTCTTCGGACAACACGTCTCAGGTCATGCGGGAGAAATTCCACATGGCTCATATAAACCGGCCGATTCAGAGAAGGCTGCGCTGTCAGCCGTCGGAGGCTGTTTTTGAGACAAATGATTATAAGGTGCCTATTACCTTAATACGGAAAAAGAACGGCGGAAAGGCGGATGCCCTGAACATGGGAATTAACGCTGCCCGGTATCCCTATTTCCTGTGCATTGATGCAGACTCTGTCTTGCAGAGCGATTCCCTGAAAAAGATTATCCGCCCCGTACTGGAGGATGACAGTGTAGTTGCAGTGGGCGGGGCTGTCCGGCCCTGCAATGGAGCTGAGATTGAGGACGGGAAATTGATCCGTTACCGAATGCCTGATAAGCTTTTGGCCTGCATGCAGGTTCTGGAATATGACCGTTCATTTCTGGCATCCAGAATTTTGTTCGATAAGTTTAACGGGAACATTATTATTTCCGGCGCATTTGGTCTGTTTAAAAAGAGCACAGTCATGGAGGCGGGCGGGTATGATGCTTCCACCATGGGCGAAGATATGGAACTGGTGGTAAGGCTTCATGTGTTTTGCCGGGAACATGGAATCCGTTACCGAATACGGTACGCTACAGACGCCATTTGCTGGACTCAGGCTCCGGAGAAACTGTCAGATTTATGTAAACAGCGGAGACGCTGGCATATTGGCCTGTATCAAAGTATGACTGCACACTGGAGGATTCTGGCCAGTACCAAATATGGCATGGTAGGATTGATATCCTATTGCTATTTTTTGATTTACGAGCTTATGTCACCTTATATTGAAGTGTTCGGCACTATGGTTATGGCGCTGGCATGGATAACCGATTACTTAAATGTCCCTTTTATGCTTCTGTATATGGCTATTTATGTTGTGTACTCATCTGTTCTATCGCTGACGGCGTTTTTTGCCAGGGTTCACACCATTGATTTGAAACTGACCTTTACAGACAGCATAAAAGCAGTAGGCTTATGTATGGCGGAAGTTGCATGCCTGCGGTTTATTTTAGCATGGGTAAGGGTAACCGCTCTGGGAAGGAGAAAGAAGAATGTGTGGGGACAGATTGAGAGAAAGACAATTAATTTCAACAGCAAAGAACAGAGAGAAGGGGCATAGCTTATGTGTTTGGTTGAAATGAAAAAAAGTTTTTGGGGATACAAAAGGAAATGCGTATATCGACATCAGGAGAGTGCATAGGTGGAAGAAATTATTATTTATGCAGCAGGCAACCCGGATGCCTATCCAGTGGAATATTATGACTGGGGGACAGGCACTTACAGAGGCATGATTCCTGAACTTCTGCAGGAATTTTCGGAGATTACAGGTTATGAAATACAATACTATGAACCGGGGGAAAACGATCAAAGGCGGCATCTGGCTGACAACTATCAGGTTGACATAATTTCATGCTGCGTAGGAGAGGAGACTTTTGAACATAAAGCAGGGACGGAAATTCTTGTAATGGAAACAAAACAGGACGGCATCCCTGTATCCTACAGGCTTCTCTTAACAGCTGCAGCGCCGGAATCTCTGGCTGCTGATCTTGAGTTTTTTTTTGCCGGAGTTTCCAAGGAAACAAAGGCCGGCATGCTGATTGCGGCGGCTGAAAGAAAGCCGTCTCTTTACAGGGCGAGAATCGGGTGGGCAGCATCAGGCCTGCTTCTGGCAGCTGCAGGACTGGCAGCAGGGATGGCGGCGCTGTCCCGGAAATGCCGCAGCTATCGAAGGCAGCTGGAAAAAAACGAGGAGACCGATACTCTTACGGGAGTAGGGAACATGGATTATTTAAGGCGCAATTATGAAAACTTTGTCATTCCTGAAAACAGGGCGCTGTATGTGATGTTTTATTTTTATGTGGATTTGGAGACCTTGAAAAAAACTGGCGATACGGCCCAGGCCCATGAGTTTTTGCGCCAGGTTGCTTCCGTCCTTTTGGACAATACCGGTGACAGGGATATTCTGGCAAGAGTTTTTGACAGTGGATTTGCCATGGTGCGCATGTCGCCGGGAGAGCAGGAGTCAAAGGAATGGCTTTTGAATGTGCTGTCTCATATCAAAGGCTTTTCGGAAAAGAACGCAAACAAGACAGGGGTGGGAATCTGCCGCCTTAAGGAGGAAGACTGGGATTTAAATGAGATCCTTTTAAGCAGCAGCCAGGGCGCCCGGGAGGCATGCAGGGAAGGTACGGATTACAAAATCTGCGATGATAACTGGATTCGCTTGTTTAGAGAGGAAAGAAATCTGCAGGCAGATATCAGGCGGGGGCTGGAAAATGAGGAATTCCATCTCTATATTCAGTTTTATATGGATGCTGGGACTAACCGCATTGCCGGAGGCGAAGCTCTGGCCAGATGGGGGCATCCGGAGAAGGGATTCCTTTCCCCTGGCAGTTTTATTCCACTATTGGAAAAAGAAGGGCTTATTAGCCGTCTGGACTATTATTCTCTGGATCAGGCATGCAGTTTTTTGGAGCGGCTTCATCAGGTTGGGATGGAGAGCTTTTTTATGTCCTGCAATTTTTCTTTTGAGACTCTGGAAGAGGAGGATTTTATTGATCGCTGCAGGGAGATTATGGAAACATACCAGTTCTCCAGGAAGCAGCTGATTTTTCAGATTACAGAGCAGGCAGTGATGAGAAATTCGCCCGTTGTAATCAATCATATAAAGGCTGTAAAAGATATGGGTGTTGAGATTGCATTAGATGACTTTGGAGAGGGGTTTACAGCCCTTTCTGCCATAGGCGAATATTCGCCGGACATGCTGCAGATGGATAAGAGGCTTGTTGATCTTCTGGGAAGCGATGCAGGAGACGCCATTGTAGAAGGAATGATTGGGGTAGGCCATAAGCTTGGGATCACGATTTTGGCAGGGGGTGCGGAAAGGACGGAACAGGTGCAGCTTCTGGCAAAAATGGGATGTGACATGATTCAGGGATTTTACTTTGGTCATCCTATGCCTTCATGGGAGGCGGCAAGGAGGCTGCTGGAACAGAATACGAAGACTCGGGAGGTATGCGGATGAGGAAATTGATTTATTTGATGCTGTGGGCGGCTTTGTCGGTGGGGACAACAATAACGCTTCCCCAAATGGGGATTTGGGGAGAGGAAAAGCAGCACGGCAAGGGATTTGGCATGTTTAGCTGGAGCGAGGACATTATGGGGGAAGGGGAGAGGGAAAGCCTATATGCCTGCCTGGACGCAGCAGAGGTGACAGATATTTATCAGAAGTTTTCAGAGGAAAGCCTAAAGGCGGAAAAAAGTGCGGCATTTATTAGGGACATGAGGGTGAAAGAGGTGAATGTATTTGCGCTCATGGGTGAGCCGGAATGGGCTTATGAGAAAGACGGAAAAAGCCTTCTTCAGGAGTTGGGGTATGTTGCGGAATATAACGAATCCCATGAACAGAGTGAACGAATCCTGGGGGTTATGGTGGATGTGGAACCATATCTTTTAAAAGAATGGAATAGGGGAGGGAAGAAAAGGAAAGAGCTGATGGACGGATTTTTAAGCTGCATAAAACATGCGTATGCATATGCAGGGGAAAAGGATCTGAAATTTTTGGTGTGTATTCCTATTTTTTATGATTCGTCCAATGAAGAGATATTAGAAGAATTGATTGCCAATGGGTGTGACGGCGTTGCAGTAATGAATTACAGCCGGAGAGATGAATATGGGCAAATGGCAAAAGAGACAGGGTATGCCAGGGAATATGGCAAGGATATTATCTGCATATATGAACTTCAGCCGCCGGGGCGCCATGAACTGGAGGAGATTAATACTTATGCCAATGAAGGGATGGAGGCTTTGTGGCAGTCAGCCCGGAGACTGGAGGGGCAGTTTGGATATGAGAGGCTGAAGTTTGCATATCATCATTACGAGGCACTTAAAGGGGCACTGGGGGCAGGGGATTGAGAAAACTGAAACCGGGGAAGGTAGCGCTTTTGCAGCCAAGATTTGCCTTTACCCAGGCAAAGCAGAGCTTATCTGCCTTTTACAGACTCCAGACGGTAGCCTATGCCATGAATCGTGGTCAGCCTGGCTGGAGCGTCTAAGGACTTAAGGCGCCTTCGCAGAAAGTAAATATAGTTGTCCAGATTCCCTTCTTCGACTTCGCTGGAAGCACCCCAGACATAGGAGAGAATCATTGGGCGGGGAATGGTCTGGCTGGGATTTTTCATAAAATATTCCAGAAGGGCAGACTCCTTTTTTGACAAAGTCAAAGAGGAACTGCCGCAGTCAAGCCGGCGGCTGTCAGGTTCCAGTGTCAGGCCGAAGACAGACAGGCAGGGAGAAGTCTGCAGATTGCCGGGCCTTCTGGTGACGGCACGAATGCGGGCCATTAGTTCTTCTACTGCGAAAGGCTTTACCAGATAATCATCGGCGCCTGCGTCCAGGCCGCTTATGCGGTCATGGAGCCCGTCAAGGGCTGTGGCCAGAATAACCGGCGTCAGAATTTTGCGGCGGCGGAGAGATTCCAGAACTGTAAGGCCGTCAATTTCCGGCAGCATTCGATCAAGGATAATGGCATCGTAGACCTGGGTTCTGGCATAGAAAAGGCCTTCACTTCCCGTGCTGCAGCTGTCAGCGCTGTAGCCGGCTTGTTTCAGGGCAAGGCAGATCAGATGGGACAGATCCGGATCGTCTTCGATTACTAATATTCGCATAAAAGGATTCTCCTTGTTTTTTAATGGGATATTTATAATGATACTATATCACACATTTCTCTAAAAAATCTTGAAAACAGGTATTAGAAAAACTCTGCATCGGAAAATCTGCAGAGTTTTTTATTTTACAGGTTTTTTAGAGAATCAGATGGTATGATAGGTGATATCTTTAGGAGGGAAGTGGAAAACATGAAGGTAATAAAAAAGAACAGCAAAAATCGTCTTATGCGTGGGGCGGCGTGGGGCCTGGCTATTTGCCTCATAATGTCTGCCCTTGGAGGGTGCCGGAAAAAGACAGGGCCATCAGAAGACGGCACAGGAGGAGAAAGCCAGACTCAGGTCCGCTCTCCAATTTACGGCCAGAATGAGACACAGATCGGGGCAATGGGGCGTTATGGGGAAACAAAAGTCCAACTTCCCCAAAACATAGAGGAACAGAGCTTCATCCAGTTTATCAGAGGAAAAAACGACAGAATGGAACTGTATACTGCAGAGCGGGTTCCTGATACGGGAACAGTATTGGAGACATTCCGATATGTGTATGAGGACGGAAGCTGGCAGCAGGATCAGGACTGGGCCGGCAATCAGGCCATGAAAGACTTAGAAATCAGTTTAACCGATATAGTCTTTGGAATGGATGGGAATTATTATGCAGGGGGAACTGACCGGGACTATTCCTATCATCTTTTCAGACTGGAAGGGGACGGTTCGGTGCAGGAGCTGCTGAAAGACGAGTTTAAACCTAAGAACGGACAAGAGTATGGGCTGGTACCGCCGAAATTCGAGGTTCTGGAGGATGGCAGAACCGCAGTTTATGATTACAGGGAGGTGGTATTGTATGACGCTTCAGGAAAACGTTTATTTGCCATGGCAAAAGACTTTTCCGGTGATACAAGAGACAGCCGGGGATTTTGTACAAATGATGAGTTTGTAACTGTATATGAGGGCGAGATTGTAAGATACAGCCTGCAGGACGGAACCATTGTGGAAAATATGGATTACAGCGAAATTCAGGGAAGCAGGGAGACTGTAAAGCTGCTGGGAGACGGCAGCGGAGGAATTTACGCAGTAAACGAAATAGGGGTATCCCACAGCAACAAGGGGGGAACCTTATGGGAGATCCTGATTGACGGCACTTTGAATCATCTGGCAATGCGCAGCCTGATATTGCGGGGGTTCCTGGAAGGAGACAACAGGGATTTTTATGGGGTATTTACTGGCAGCGGCACAACGGGGATGGAGATGTTTCATTATGAATATGATCCTGATCTGGAAACCGTTCCACCGCTGACTCTTACGGTTTACAGTCTGAAGGATAATTCAACTGTCAGGCAGGCGGCATCTCTGTTCCAAAGTGAACATCCCAATGTGCGGGTGGAAGTACGCACAGCGGTAGAGAATGGCGGCACTGTGACAGAGGAGATGATACAAGGGCTGAATACGGAGCTTCTAAGCGGGAAGGGCGCTGATATTTTGATCCTGGATGGCCTTCCGGCCAGGTCATATATAGAAAAAGGCATTCTTATGGACATAAGTGATGTGGTAGAAGCGGCGGAAGGTTCAGGAGAAATGCTGAATAATCTTCTGGATGGGTTTAAAGAAAAAGATGAGGCGATGTACCAGGTTCCGGCAAGGGCGGCATTCCCGCTTCTCATAGGGGAACAAGAGGCGCTGCAGGCCTATTTCAGTCTGGAAACCATGGCAAACTATCAGGGAGAGGAACCGCTGATGAGAATAACAAATTATGAAAACCTTCTGCGGGAAATAGCACACCTTAGGCATGAGGAGCTGTTTGATCCGGAAAGCGGCGTCATAGAAAGGGATAATCTGGTTCAGTATCTGGAAACCGTAAAAACCATTGGAGATGCCAATGGATCGAAAACCATATTTTCAGAGGAAGAAGGGGAGAAGTATTTTGTCAGCAATTATGTACTGCCGAATGGGATCTTAGGCAGCGCAACAGAGTATGACAGAGGTGTATGCAGCAGCGGGATTGAGTATCTGGACGGGTACTGGGAACTGTGCGTTGCTGCGGAAGTGAGAAACCGTCATCCGGAAAGCAAATTTATGACTGCAGGGAAGATTTATCTGCCGTCTGTAATGGCAGGAATCAACAGCTCTGCGGCCCATAAAGAGGAGGCAAAGCAATTTATTCGCTGCCTATTGTCCTATGAAGTGCAGAAAGAAGACCTTTCTGACGGATTTCCGGTGAATAAAAGGGCTTTGCAGAGCTGGGCAGAAACTGAAAGAGAGGGATTCTCTGTAGGAGTCGGCTATGGGGATTACAGCATTTCGGCACAATGGCCTGGAGCCGAGGTGCGCCAGGAGATTATGGACATGCTAAAGGAGCTTACTGTGCCTGTGACAGTGGATGAAACGGTTATGAAAATGATAGTAGAAGGATCAAGAAATTATTATGACAACAAGGAAACCGTGCAGCAGGCGGCAGACGGGATTATGAGGAAGCTGTCTATATATATGACGGAGTAGCAGTATGAGAAGGAAAATTGTTCCCTGGCTGTTTTTGGCCCCCAGCCTTGGCGGCGTAATCCTGTTTACAGGACTTCCGTTCCTGGATGTGGTGAAAAGATCCTTTCAGGATGCCATGGGAACCAGGTTTGTGGGAACGGATAATTACCAGGCAGTGCTGGCTAATTCTGCTTTCCGTCTGGCAGCAGGAAATACTGTGCATTTTCTGGCGGTGTGCATTCCGCTTTTAATGGCTGTGTCCTTTACTGCGGCGCTTTTAATTTCCAGCGGTTCAAACATCAGCAGAGAAAGCAAGGGGGCAGAGGATACAGGGGACAGATACAGTGTTTTCAGAACTACTCTGGTACTCCCCATGACGATTCCGGCGGCCAGCATGGTGCTGGTGTGGAAAATTCTCTTGTGTCCAGACGGGGTGCTGAACCAGTTTCTGTCCGGAGTCAGCGGACAGGCCTGGCAGGTTGACTGGGCCTTTTCCCGGTGGGCTTTTCCGGTTCTGACAGCTACCTACCTTTGGAAGAACACAGGATATGACATGATTTTGTGGCTGGCAGGGCTTCAGGGAATTTCAGGAGAACTGTATGAGGCAGCAAAAATGGATGGAGCAGGAGTCTTTGCCAGAATACGGTATATAACGCTTCCGGGCCTTAAAGGAACCTTCGGGCTGGTAGGAATATTGTCAGTGGTCAATTCCTTCCGGGTGTACCGGGAAGCGTATCTTTTGGCAGGCCCCTACCCGGATGCTTCCATTTATCTGATACCTCATTTGTTCGCCCACTGGTTTTTAAATTTGGATATCCAGAAGATGACGGCTGCGGCAGCAATGATGACTGTCATTGCCTTGATTCCGGCTGTTATAATGGGAACACTGGGCATGAAAAGAAGGGAGACGTGAAACATGGCATGAAAAAGCGGAAAACGGCTATTACCATTTCGCTTTTTGCAGCATGTCTTTTGGTGTGGCTGCCGCTGCTGCTTATGGCAGCAGCGGTGCTGATGCCGGAAGATGAGCTGTACTGGAGGTACCTTTCTCCTTTGGGACTTGGTCAAGATCGGGTAAGGGCGGCGTTCCTGCCATCCTATCCATCTCTTGACTCTCTTTTGGAACTGCTGGTTCGCTCTCCAGGCTTTTTTATAATGTTCTGGAATTCTTGTATCCAGGTTTTTCCCATGCTTCTTGGGCAGCTGGCTGTGGCAGCTCCTGCAGCATGGGCGTTTGCCAAATTTCAGTTTCCGGGGAAAAGGCAGCTGTTTGGGGCATATGCAGTTCTGATGGTGCTGCCCTTTCAGGTTACCCAGGTATCTGACTACCTGGTTCTTGACAAGCTGGGAATTCTGAATTCCCACTTTGCGCTGATTTTGCCTGGAATCTGGTCTACGCTGCCTGTATACATTATGACAAAATCCTTTGAGACGATTTCGAAGGCTTTGGTAGAGGCGGCATATTTGGACGGTGCAGGAGAACTTTATACATTTTTTCACATAGGGGTGCCCTTAGGGTATCCTGGAATTGCCACGGCGCTGATGTTAAGCTTTGTAGACAGGTGGAATGCATTGGAACAGCCTGTTACCTTTTTAAAAGACAGGACCTTATGGCCTGTGTCCCTGTATCTCCCTGATATTGCCAGGGACAAAGCATCTGTGGCATTTGCAGCAGCTCTTATTACCTGCTTTCTGCCTGTGCTGACTTATCTTAACTGCCAGGAGGAGCTGGAGCAGGGAGTGGCTGCGTCGGGGGTGAAGCAGTGAGAAGAAGTCAGCAGCCTATACGGCAAAAAAGAATTTCGGCCAAAAGATGGGCTTTATTGGGGTTCTTTCTTTTTATGGGGGCTTTTACCGCAATTTCTAGGGTCTATGACAGCATTACGATTCCAAAAGTCCAGACAACGGTTGCAAAGCGAAAGTCTGTGGAAAGTGTGACGGAAGGAACCGGAACGGTAAAGGTGAAGGAAAAGTCTTTCTACAGGACAGAAGCAGGGCTTCGCATAGGGCAGGTCATGGTTTTACCAGGCAGCCAGGTGGAAGAAGGGGATATTCTGTTTTCTTATGACAGTCAGTCCATAGCGGATAAAAAGGAAGATGTTCTCAGACAACTGGAACAGATTGATCTGGATATTGAAAAGGAGCATGTATCGCAGGAAACGTATTCCCATCTGACTCAGGCGGAGGGAGCCAGATGGGAACTGGCTATGGCTCAGAGAGAGCTGGAGGAAGGCCAGTCAGAGTATGACAAAGCCACGGAGGAACATAATAAGGAACTGGAACGTCTGAAGAATCAGTATGAGGACAGCTTAAGCCTGACAGAAGAGGAACTGTGGGAACAGCAGATACGTAACTGGGAGGCTGCAAGAAACAGCCTGGATGCTGCAAAAAGTGCCCGAGACCGAGAACTTCGTGCCGCCCGGAGAACTATAGAAGATTTGGAGGAGCAGCTAAACGGGGCAGAGAGTGAAGAGGAAGCCAAGGAACTGGAACGAAGCCTGAAGAGGGCCAGAGAGGATATGGAGGATCTAAGGTCGTCTTGGGAAGACCAGGTTACCTCTGCAAGCTTTCAGATGGACTTTGCAGAAAGCCAGGAGGACAGGATTGCGGCAGGACAGACCACAGCTCAGCAAGCCAGGAAAGAGGCTTACGAGGCAGCCGTAAAGCAGCAGGAGGATAGGCTGAAAGCTGCCAGAGAGAATCTGGAAAATCTAAAAAAGGCAGTGGAAAGAGCCAAGTGGCAGGTAACAGCTGCTCAGAAAGAGGACTCGGCTGCAGCGCTCTCCGAGGAACAAGGGAGACAGCTGTCTGCCCTGACTGTCCGGGGGCTTGAAAATAACCGGAAATTGAAACAGAAAGAACTTATGGAGCTGGAGAAGCTGGCGGAACAGGGAGGACAGGTGCTGGCAAAAGAACATGGCGTGGCAGTTGATGTGGAAATTACAGCTGGAAAGACTGCTGCAGGCGAAGAGCTTATTACACTGGCAGTTGGGGGAAGCAGGTTTGAGGGAACTTTTAAAAAAGAGGAACAGCAGCTTTTCAAGGGGGACATTGTCACAATTGCAATTCCCGGAACACCTAAAACGAAAGAAGCCGTGATAGACAGCATTAACCTTTTAGGAGATGGAGAAGGTATTTTTCAGGCGGATTTGGGTGACTTGGAACTGGCTCTTGGAACTGTGACCCAGTACCAATGCAGAAAGCAATCTGATATATTTGCAAAGGTAATACCTGTTGAAGGACTTCGAAAGGATATGAAAGGGTATTATTGCTTGGTGGCAAGAAGCCGGCCGTCGATTCTAGGGGAAGAGTTCCGGGCGGAACGGGTAGAGGTGCGTGTTATCTGTCAGGGAAGCGAAGAAGTAGCCGTGGACGGCTCTGTTTTCGAAGAAGACCGGGTAATTATCAGGGAAAACCAGACCATAAGCCAGGGTGACCGGGTAAGGCCTGTATCATGATTTTAAGGGAGCAAAGAGAGTGGAAGGACAGAAAAGGAATATAGTTTCATGGTTTGTGGCCGTTCTTCTGTCAGCAATTGCAGTGGGGGCAGCATGGCATCAGCTGTCTTACAGGCCTTACCGTGTATATGAGGACTGCAGGGGGCTCAGGCTCTGCGTGGAAAATATGAGGCAGTGGGAGGAGCGGATGGAATCGAAGGACCTGGGCGTTATTAGAATGGCAGGGTGGAGGATAGGAACAGAGCAGGCAGTAATTTCCATAAGTACGAAAAGAAAGAGGACAGCCTATGTGATCTGGGTATATGGTTCTATGGAGCTGGCAGGCAGTGCAGAGCTTTTGTGGGGTCGATTCGGACTGGAATTAGAAAAGGGCTACTGCGTAATCAGTGAAGAACTGGCCAGGAATTTGTTCGGAAGTACGGATGCGGCGGGAGAAAGCGTAAAGACGGAGGATGGAACAATGATGGTAGCAGGGGTGATTGAGAAAGAAGGGGAGATTCTTATGGCTCCTGTTGCAGACGGCAGAATCGAGTATCTGGCAGTGGAGTTTGACAGCAGAATAGGAGCAGAAGAGAAGGTAAAAAGACTGTTGGAAGAATACTAGATCAGAGCAGGCAGCCTGGAAACAGAAACACATGCTTCCAGGCTGCCTGTTTGCCTTTACGGCACAAAGAAACGCTGGTATTCTTCTGAAAATAAGTCGCCGCCCATACGGCGCACGCCGCCGTAAAGATGACGCCTTAAAAGAGGCTCGATGGCGGAGAAATTCCTGGTTTCGATAACATCAATTAATTCCTGATGCTCTGATATAACATCCGGCACATTGCGTCCGCCTACAATATCCAGACGGATAAAGCGGGAATAATCAGCCTGAGGGCGGGTAAGGTTATCCCACAAAGGCAATTTGTCCGTAATTTCGAACCAGATTCTGTGCATGGATAAATCAATCCGGAGAAATTCATTAATGTCAAGCTGCTGCGGATTCTGATGCATCTGGGTTACAAACTTTTGGAGCAGCTGCTGGCAGTAATGAACGCGGGCCACGTCTGCAGGGGTAGAAATAGTAATAAAATCCCTTAAAACCATGGTTTCTACAGCCATACGCTGGAAAATCCACTGGCTGGCAAGCTTCAGGCTGATAGGGGTGACAATGGTTCCTTTGTGAGGGACAATCTGGACAAAGCCAGCCAGCTGCAGGCGCTGCAGCACGCTGCGAATGGGAGTCCGTGAAATATTAAAACGTTTGCATAGTGAATTTTCGCTGATAACCTCCCCTGGAAGAATCTCCAGCTGAGCAATTTCATTTTCCAGTATGTCATAAATTTCGCTGCCTGTCAGATTGGCCTCCAAATAGATCTCCCCTTCCCCCGCACACCTTTATTTTTTATATTATAGGTG
Source organism: uncultured Hungatella sp. (assembly GCA_949879025.1). Lineage (GTDB taxonomy): Bacteria > Bacillota > Clostridia > Lachnospirales > Lachnospiraceae > UBA3402. The sequence continues at coordinate 31,133 of CATLBO010000011.1, forward strand.
GAAATGCCCAGACTGTCAAATCCAAAACAAAAAAAATCAGAAGAGCTTGTATACAGCATGACGAAATCTTTTGATATAATATGGCTATATTTACAACTATACTATTTGTAAGGGGGAATTAAAAGCAAAATATATATGAAAATGCACAAAAAAGTAAAAATAAACAGTAGAAAATAATTAAATATATATATAAAGAACAAAAAAAGAATAAAAAATACATAAGAATAATCGTAAAAAACTATTGCCAATAAGACAGTTATGTGCTAATATTCAAACATGATGTATACAAGTAAAATGTAAAAACAGTTAAGGAGGATTCGGGTTTTATGAAAAAGAAGATTGCGATGTTATTGACACTGGCTTTGGCGGCATCCAGCCTGGCAGCCTGCGGCGGCAAAGATACAGCGGCGACGACGGCAGCACCTGCAGCAGAGACGACAGCAGCAGGCGGAGATGGTGCAGCGGCGGAAACTCAGGCGGCAGCATCCGGAGAAGATGCCTTTGCCTCCCTTGGCGATTTTACCATGATGGTGGGTCATGCACAGCCAGAGGGTAATCCGCGTTATGTTTCCATGGAGAAGTTTGCAGAGGACGTTGCTGCCAAGACTAACGGCCATGTAACTGTGGAAGTGTTTGGAAACGGCCAGCTGGGAACAGAGAAAGAGATGCTGGAGCAGGTGGTTGCAGGAACTGTTCAGGGCATGAGAGGCGGCCAGTTTGACTTTAGCCCCCGCCTGCTGATGTTTACCCTTCCGTTCCTGGCACAGAACCGTGCCCAGGTTACAGCGCTTCTTCAAAGTGACCTGGCAAAGAAGGTTTGTGCAGAGGCAGAAGCAGAGACTGGTACGGTAATCATCAATCTGTGTGATGCAGGAGGCTGGAGACAGTTTTCCAACAGCAAGCATCCTATTACGAAGCCGGATGACTTAAAGGGGCTGAAGATGCGTACTAATGGTATGAATACCATTGATAAGACCTTTATTGCATTAGGCGCCACTACAACTACCATTCCCTATTCTGATCTGTATATGGGCCTTAAGACCGGTGTCGCAGACGGCCAGGAAAATCCGTGGGTTAACGTGGAAGGCATGAAATTCTATGAGGTACAGCAGTATTTCACAGAGGTTAACTACCAGTTCCACCCAGATCCATTCTATGTAAATGCGGCATGGTGGAACGGGCTTCCCCAGGAGTACAAAGATATTATCTCTGAGTGTGCAACTGAGATGGGAACTTACAATGACCAGCTGATCGATGAAAATCAGGAAGCTGCAAAGCAGGCTGTTATTGATGCAGGCTGTGAGGTTTATGAACCCAGCGAAGAGGAGCTGAAGGCGTTCCAGGACGCTGTCCAGGTTGTTTACGACCAGTGCGTGGAAGAGGGCATTATGACTGCTGATGAACTGCAGGAGATGCTGGATATTGTAGCCAACACGAAATAATTAAAAAATGACTTGAAACTGAGAAACTCCTGGAATCGGCTGTACCGGTGTATTCCGGGAGTTTTCCTGGTTTCAGATGTGAAAATAACCGCCTCTTTCTGAGGCGGAAGCGGGAAAGGGGCTGGTTATCATCGAAAAGCTGAAAAAAATCGGAGAGAAGGTATTTCAGGTATATTTTGGAATCGGCGTGGCAGCCATGGGACTTTTGGCAGTGCTGGTTATTTTTTCGGTAATTGCGCGTTATTTCCTTTCGCTTAGCTGGAAGGAACTGTCAGAGTTTAATGTAACGCTGTTTGCGTTTACCACGTTCTGGGGCATGGGGATAAACGTGCTGAAAGGAGAGCACGTTATTATTGACATTGTTTATGACAGGATAAGGCCAGATGTAAAGAGATGGCTTACAGTGGCGAATTATCTGATTATGCTGGTGGTTGACCTGGTATTTACCTGGCAGGGCATTAAGTATGTAGGTGTTGCAGGAAAACAGATCAGCCAGGGCATGGAGATTCCCATGAAATATATGTACGGCATCATGCCTTTGTGCGGCGCAATCTGCGCACTCTGCATTATTATTAAGATTGTTGAGTTTGTCACTGCGGATATTTCTTACTTTGCGCCTAAAAACCAGGTGCTGACAAAAGAAACCCCATAATTCCAGAAAGGAGCTGAGTATCTGTTATGGCAATGATTATACTTTTAATACTGCTGATTTTCTTTGCAGTCCTGGGAGTGCCATTAGCATTTGCTATCGGCGCATCCTGCGTTACATACATTTTTACCAATGCCCCTACGTTTATGTCTATGGTTCCCCAGAGAATCTGGAACGGTGCTTACAGCGAGCTTATGATTGCCATGCCGCTGTTTATGCTGGCAGGGGAACTGATGAATACCGGGGGAATTACTAAGCGGATCATCAATTTCTGCCTGCAGCTGCTAAAACCCTTTCGGGGAGGCCTTGGAGAGGTTAACATTGTGGCTTCCATGATTTTCGGCGGTATCTCCGGTTCCTCGGTGGCTGATACATCTGCTTTAGGGAGCATTTTGATTCCTGCTATGGAAGACTTAGGGTATCCTCCGGATGCGTCGGCAGGAATTACTGTGGCATCATCTACCATGGGAATGATTATTCCGCCTTCTACGCCTATGATTGTGTATTCCATGATTTCAGGCGCTTCTGTAGGAGCTCTGTTTATGGCCGGCGCAGTGCCGGGGATTCTGATTGGGGTCACTCAGCTTGCTATGGTATACATTATCAGCCATAAGAAGGGCTGGCATCCAAAAAGGACGCCTTTTGTATTTAAGGAATTTGCTTCTGCAATCCTGTCAGGCATTCCGGCGCTTTTGATGCCGCTGTTTATTATTGTCTGCGTATCTTTTGGCGTGTGTACTGCATCAGAGAGTGCAGGCGTTGCAGTGCTGTATTCGATTATTGTGGGATTTTTTGTTTATAAGGAGCTGACCTGGAAGGCGGTGCTGGAGGCTTTAAAGAAGACCTTGATTTCTTCTTCTTCTATTATGATCATTATCGGATTTACCACTATTTTTACCTGGGTGCTGACTATGCAGAAGGTTCCGCAGATCGTGGCAAACTTCTTTATCGGACTCAATATGCCGGCATGGGGAATTGCCCTTGTGTTCTGCGTGATGATTTTGATGATTGGGACATTTATTGACGTAAGCCCGGCGATTCTTCTTTTGACGCCTATTATGCTTCCGGTTATGCAGAACTATGGATTTTCTGCACTGCAGTTTGGGGCCATGATGATTACAGGGCTGGCCATCGGCTTGGTAACTCCGCCTGTGGGCATGTGTCTGAATGCGTGCAATAAGATTAACCGAATGCCCATTATCGCCATATTTAAGGGGGCTCTGCCATATCTGGTGTGCAATATTATTATTCTGCTGGCTATCAGCCTGTGGGGACCGCTTACGACTTGGCTGCCTTTGATGCTGGGATACAGTTTATAGGAAGAGATGAATACGGCTTTCTGCAGGCATGGAGACATGCGGCAGAGGCCGTGTTTTTTAACGGAAGTTTGTCTTTTGTTAAGACTGCAGCAGGTCTGCCTGAAATGTAACAGTAATTTTGCGAAATATTTTGACAACAGGAGATCCGCTTGCAAGTAAATGTGCACATATGCTAGAATAAAAGGAGCCGCATGTTGGCGGATTTGGCAAAGGGGACGCTGCAAGACATAAAACATAAGAGAAGGGGAGAGGGAAATTATGTTATCAAAATTCAAACAGCTATTTGCTCAGGTAGATATGACAGAAGGACGGCCTTGGGAGAAGATTGTGGCATTTACCATACCTATGCTTATTGGAAATATTGCCCAGCAGCTTTACAATACAGTAGACAGCATTGTAGTGGGAAAGTACGTGGGGGATAATGCGCTGGCAGCGGTGGGAAGCGCAAGTCCCATGCTGAACCTGCTTCTGGTGCTGTTTGTAGGGATCTCCATGGGGGCCAGTATCATGGTATCCCAGTATTTCGGCTCCCGGGACAGGGACAATTTATCCCGGACTATTGGAAGCACCATAACTTTGACGGCAGCTGCTTCTGTTTTTCTTATGGCTTTCGGCGCTGCGCTGATCAGGCCGGTTCTGCACATGCTTAACACGCCGGATACCATTATTGACTGGTGTGCGTCATACCTGTTTATTTTGTTGATGGGTATCGGCGGGCTGGCTTATTACAATATTCTCTGCGGCGTGCTGCGGGGGCTGGGAGATTCATTGTCAGCTTTGGTGTATCTGCTTATTGCTACAGTGATTAATATTATTTTGGATGTATGGTTTGTGGCCGGGCTTAATATGGGGGTGGCCGGAGTAGCTTTGGCTACGGTGATCGCCCAAGTGATTTCTGCCGTGCTGTGTGTGCTTAAACTGCGGAAAATGACAGCGCTGTTTGATATGAGTCTGAAGTACCTGAAGCCGGACAAGGGAAACCTGCTGACAGTGTTAAAGCTGGGACTTCCGTCAGGAGTAACACAGGCAATATTTTCCTTGGCTATGGTAGTGGTTCAGTCTTTAACCAACAGCTTTGGGGAGATTGTCATAGCTGCCAATGTTATTATCATGAGGGTGGATGGATTTGCCATGATGCCGAATTTTTCTTTTGGTACGGCAATGACTACCTATGCTGGACAGAATGTGGGAGCCAGGAAGCTGGAGCGAGTGAAACAGGGGGCGCAGCAGGGGACATTGATTGCGGTGGGAACTTCTGCAGTGATTACCGGAATTATTGTGCTGTTCGGGCATCTCTTAATGGGGATATTTACCAACACAGCCCAGCTGGTGAATTTAAGCGCTGATATGATGAAAATACTGGCAGTTGGGTATATTGGCATGGCAGTGACCCAGAGTTTGTCAGGGGTCATGCGGGGCGCCGGGGATACCATGACTCCCATGTGGATTTCTATGATTACTACGGTCATTATCCGGGTGCCTTTAGCTTATGGGATTGCATATATTACAAGAACACCAGAATTGCCGTAGGGACGGTATGAGTGTATCTGGATATCGCTGTTGATTTCCTGGGTGCTGGGTGCAGTAATGACAGCAGTATGCTATCGGATGGGACGGTGGAAAAAAACGGCGCTTGCATAAAGCTGGACATAAGATGATTTTTAGATGAGTTTAAAGCAGGGATTCGCCTGGAAAGGCAGTTCCTGCTTTTTAAGTTCTATATTGAAAGGAACTATTGCAGAATATCTATGGAGCAATCGACAGAAAATCTACAAGAAAAAGTTTCTGCCGTAACCATATACCCCCATTCCCGCTGCATAATCAAAATCTATGCAGCGGGAATATGATTTGCTGCAGAATTAAAAAGCTACCAGCAAATCACCTCATGTCCATCTTCTGTTACCAGCACCTGAATCTCCCACTGGGCAGAAGGCTTTCCGTCTGCGGTATATACGGTCCAGTCATCCTTTTCATCCACATAAACTTCCTCTGTCCCCATATTGATCATGGGTTCAATGGTAAACATCATGCCAGGAACCATAAGCATCTCTGTGCCCTTTCTGGCTACATAGCTGACCCATGGATCTTCATGGAATTCAACGCCTACTCCATGGCCGCCGATGTCAACTACCACCCGGAACCCGTTGGCTCTGGCGTGATCATTGACAGCCTGTGCCATATCGCCTAAAAAGCCCCAGGGCTTTACCTCTTTTAATCCCAGTTCCATGCATTCTTTCGTAACGTCTACTAATTTCCTTTTTTCCGGCGATACATTGCCGATGCAGAACATGCGGGAGGAATCAGAGTAGTATCCGTTTAAATTCGTAGAGCAGTCAACATTGACAATGTCCCCGTCTTTTAACACCACATCCGGGGAGGGGATGCCGTGGCATACCACTTCATTAATAGAGGTGCAGACGCTTTTGGGGTAACCTTCAAAATTCAGAGGTGCCGGTGTGGCGTGATATTTTGCGGTCTGCTCAAAGACCCAGTTATCAATCTCCTGCGTGGTGACGCCTTCCTTAATACGCTGGGCCACATAATCCAGGACAGCAACATTCACTTTGGCGCTCTCCCGGATGGCATGGATCTGGGACTGGGTTTTAATCATGTCCTGGGAGGGGACTATATGTCCCTGGCGGCGGTACAGTGCGATTTTTTGGTCAAAATCATAATGGCATTTTTTGTACTTTAGTCCGCTGCCGCACCAGCAGGGATTGTTTCGATTGAGAAAATGCATAGAGGTTTGCTCCTTGTTTTGTAGATTTCTGCAGTTAGTATAGCACATTTGGAGGAAAAGGGGGAGAGTATTCCGCTTGTTTCCTCTTGCAATTTCCAATAAGAAAACTTATAATAATAAAAATAATCGGAGCGCATGGCCGGCGCAGCATATAAAAGCGCATTTCAGGTAATGCGCAGACTTGGCTGAACCGTTACTGAAAACTCAAATTGTATACGCTTAAGAAGGTGAATGTATGACCAATAACCATTCTGAGGAACGGTTGGAACGAGAACTAGAAGCGCCAGCTTCTTTTACCAGTCCGGAAATTTTGTATAAAGACTTAATCTGCAGCATCTATAAATATCATCCTTCTGATGACATTACCCTGGTGGAAAAGGCATACCAGATTGCCAGAGATGCCCACAAAGATCAAAAGAGGAAATCAGGAGAGCCTTACATTATTCATCCTCTTTGTGTTGCTATTATACTGGCAGATTTGGAATTGGATAAAGAAAGTATCGTAGCCGGCATCCTACATGACGTGGTGGAAGATACAGTGATGACCCTGGAAGAGATCACAGAGGTATTCGGGCCGGAGGTAGCCCTTTTGGTGGACGGCGTTACCAAACTGACCCAGCTGTCCTGGTCCATGGATAAGGTGGAGATCCAGGCGGAAAACCTGCGGAAAATGTTTCTTGCCATGGCAAAGGACATCCGGGTAATCCTTATTAAATTGGCAGACCGTCTCCATAATATGCGTACCCTGGAATTTATGAAGCCGGAGAAGCAGAAAGAGAAAGCCAGGGAGACAATGGATATTTATGCTCCTATCGCTCATCGCCTGGGTATTTCCAAGATAAAAGTTGAATTGGACGACTTATCTTTAAAATATTTAAAGCCGGAAGTATATAAAGATCTGGCGGAAAAAATTTCCTTAAATAAACAAGCCAGAAAAGCATTTGTCAATGATATTGTAAAAGAAGTAAAACAGCACATGACAGATGCGGAGATTGAGTCTACAGTAGACGGCCGGGTGAAGCACTTCTTCAGCATCTACAAAAAGATGGTGAAACAGGATAAGACTCTGGATCAGATTTATGACATGTTTGCTGTACGGATTATAGTGGATTCCGTAAAAGACTGTTATGGGGCGCTGGGGGTGATTCATGAGCTGTATAAACCGATTCCCGGCAGATTTAAAGACTATATTGCCATGCCAAAGCCAAATATGTATCAGTCCCTGCACACTACGCTTATCGGCAGCAATGGCCAGCCTTTTGAGATTCAGATCCGTACTTATGAGATGCACCGCACTGCAGAGTACGGAATTGCTGCTCACTGGAAGTACAAGGAAAGCGGCAGCGGCCAGGTGGCGGCCGGGGATGAGGAGGCAAAGCTCAGCTGGCTGCGTCAGATTCTGGAATGGCAGCGGGACATGTCGGACAATAAGGAATTTCTGAGCCTGATTAAGAGTGATTTGGATTTGTTTTCCGACAATGTATACTGCTTCACTCCTACCGGCGATGTGAAAGCCCTTCCCAGCGGTTCCACACCCATAGACTTTGCCTATGCCATTCACAGTGCCGTAGGCAATAAGATGGTGGGGGCCAGAGTCAATGGAAAACTGGTAAACATTGATTACGTTATTGAGAACGGTGACAGAATTGAAATCATTACCTCTCAGAACTCCAAAGGGCCAAGCAGAGACTGGCTTAAGCTGGTGAAAAGCACTCAGGCCAAGAATAAGATTAACCAGTGGTTTAAGACAGAGCTAAAGGAAGATAATATTATCCGCGGCAAGGATATGATTGAGAAATACTGCAGGGCCAAGGGCATTAACTATCTGGAATTGAATAAGCCGGAATTTATGGAAAAGGTTATGAAGCGCTATGTTTTTAAGGACTGGGATTCTGTTTTGGCGTCCATAGGCCACGGCGGACTGAAAGAGGGCCAGGTTATTAACAAGATGCTGGAGGCCCGGGATAAAAAGCTGAAGCGGGAAGTAACAGACGCCAATATCCTGGACGGCATTGAAGAGATGACCAATAAAGTGCCTGCGGCGAAAAAATCAAAAAGCGGGATTGTGGTCAGAGGAATCCATGACGTGGCAGTACGGTTTTCCAGATGCTGCAGCCCGGTTCCGGGAGACGAGATTGTGGGATTTGTTACCAGGGGACGTGGCGTGTCGATTCACCGCACAGACTGCATTAATATTATCAATCTGCCGGAAAGTGAAAGGATGCGGCTGATTGACGCAGAGTGGCAGGATTCGGAAAACACGGGGAATAAAGAGCGGTATTCCACGGAAATTCAGATTTATGCCAATAACCGTATCGGAATGTTTGTGGATATTTCCAAGGTATTTACGGAACGCCAGATCGATATAACATCTATGAATGTGCGTACCAGCAAACAGGGAAAGGCAACGATTATCATGACCTTTGACATCCACGGCAAGGAAGAGCTGACCCGTCTGACGGACAAATTAAGACAGATTGAGGGAATTTTAGACATAGAGAGAACAGCGGGATAGCCTGCTTTCTCTCTTCTTCGTTAAATGATTGAGATTGGGAACACGTGCAGCAGGAGGGAATTCATGAAAGAATTAACGATCGAAAGTTGCGTGCTGGGGATGGTCAGTACCAACTGCTATATTGTATACAGGAAAGAAAGCAAAGAACAAGGAAAACACCAGGGCCTAAAGCCGGGAGTGATTATTGATCCAGGGGACAATGCTCCATATATCCTTAATAAATGCCGGGAACTGGCAGTGGAACCGGAAGCAATTCTGCTGACTCATGGACATTTTGACCATATCATGGCAGCGGAAGACATCCGCAGGACTTTCCATATTCCGGTACTGGCCGGCGAAAAGGAGATGGAGCTTTTGGAAGAGCCGGATATGAACCTTAGTGCAAATTATGAGGAGCCTATGTCTGTGGCAGCCGACAGGTGGCTGACGGACGGGGAAACTCTTGAGCTTATAGGAAAGAAATGGAACGTGATCCATACGCCGGGCCATACTGCAGGATGCCTCTGTTTTTATATTGAAGATGAAGGAGCACTGTTTTCCGGGGATACCCTGTTTCAGGAGTCGGTGGGACGGACCGATCTCCCTACGGCCAGGCCGGGAGAAATTATAGACTCTGTTGTGAGAAAACTGTTTGTGCTTCCTGAAGAGACAAAAGTGTATCCGGGCCATGGCAGCACAAGCACCATTGGCCATGAGCAAAAGTATAATATTATTGCCCGCTACAGAGGACGGAGAAGGCCATGATTGAGATTTTGCTGAATGATAAAGCATATGAGCAGGATATCAGGGAACTTCTCATGGCTTTTTATCCCGGTGAGACATTCTCCTATGAGCCTGTATCCGGGTCGGATTTCTCAGTAGAAGGCATGGTGGACAGCGGCAGAAAATATTTTTATCTGAAAATAATCAGCCATAAACGTACTGGCTTTCCTGCCCTTCCGGCAGACATGGGAGAAGAGATAGAAGCTGAGATGGAGCAGGCAGAGGAGCCTGTTGAGGTACATTATGAGAACCGGACGGAAACCAAAAGCCGCATTAAAAGGCGGCTTTATGCCCTTCTGGTACTTCGCACCAGGCGCCTGCTTCCCTGGGGGACTCTGACAGGAATCCGTCCTGCGAAAATAGTTATGACAAAGCTGGAAGAGGGAATGACAGAGGAAGAGATTACTGCCTATATGAAAGAAACGTATTATACCAGCCAAGAGAAGATTGCACTGGCTGTAAAGACGGCAGTTCATGAAAAGGAGCTATTAAAACAGCTGGATTATGAGAACGGCTACAGTTTATACATAGGAATTCCTTTTTGTCCTACTACCTGCCTGTACTGTTCTTTTACATCTTTCCCCATAAGCCAGTGGAAAGGGCGTACCAGGCTTTATCTGGAAGCACTGTGTCATGAGATGAAGTCAGTGGCGCAGAGCATGAAAGGAAAGATTTTGAACAGTGTGTATTTCGGCGGCGGGACTCCTACATCACTGGAAGCCCAGGATCTGGATTGGCTTCTGGAAAAACTGGAGAGCACCTTTGATTTAAGCCGGATAAAGGAATTGACTGTGGAAGCCGGACGGCCGGACAGCATTACCAGGGAGAAGCTGTTGGTATTGAAAAAACATGGGGTTACTAGGATTTCCGTGAATCCGCAGACCATGAAGCAGGGAACACTGGATCTTATTGGCAGACATCATACTGTGGACATGGTGAAAGAGTGTTTTGCCATGGCCAGGGAAGAGGGATTTGACAATATTAATATGGATTTGATTGTGGGTCTTCCGGAAGAGAGGCTGGAGGATGTGCAGAATACCATGGAAGAGATACGCAGGCTTGGCCCTGACAGCGTTACGGTTCATTCTCTGGCAATTAAGCGGGCAGCCAGGCTTAACACCATGAAAGAGGTGTATAAGGATTTAAAAATTACCGGTACTCAGGAAATGATTGATCTGACAGCCCAATATGCGGCGGATATGGGGATGGAACCGTATTATCTTTACCGGCAGAAAAACATGGCAGGGAATTTTGAAAATGTAGGATATGCAAAGCCGGGAAAAGCATGCCTGTATAATATTCTTATTATGGAGGAACAGCAGACTATCGCTGCATGCGGAGCCGGAAGCACCACAAAGGTTTTGCACCGGGAAGAGAACCGAATCGAGCGGGCGGAGAACGTAAAAGATGTGGAACAATATATTAGCCGAATAGATGAGATGATTGAGAGGAAGCGAAAGCTGCTATAAAATCATTGCCATTTACAGGCAGGAATAGTATAATCGTTTACACAAAAAAGGATTAAGAGGAAGAAAGCGGGGAAAACCTATGGCATTGAAAAAAAAGCCAGTAACCGGCATGAAAGATATTCTGCCTGCGGAGATGCAGATCCGCAACTATGTGATGAGCCAGATCCAGGAGACATACCGGGCATTTGGCTTTTCTCAGATTGAGACACCATGTGTGGAGCACATTGAAAATCTGACCAGCAAGCAGGGCGGGGATAATGAGAAACTGATTTTTAAGATCCTAAAAAGGGGAGAGAAACTGAGTCTGGAACATGCCCAGACAGAAACGGATCTGGTTGACGGAGGGCTTCGCTATGATTTGACAGTGCCTTTAGCCAGATACTATTCCAATAATGCGGCAGGGCTTCCCTCGCCGTTTAAGGCGCTGCAGATGGGAAGCGTATGGAGGGCTGACCGTCCTCAGAAAGGCCGTTTCCGTCAATTTGTACAGTGCGATATTGATATTCTGGGAGATGCCACCTCTCTGGCCGAGATAGAACTGATTCTGGCAACTACCACGGCCTTGGGGAAGATCTGCCCCAATAATTCCTTTACAGTAAGGATCAACGACAGAGGAATTTTAAAGGGCATGGCTGCTTACTGCGGATTCCCGGAAGAATCCTATGATCAGGTATTTATTACGCTGGATAAAATGGACAAGATTGGCATGGAGGGAGTCAGATCAGAGCTTCTGGAAGCAGGCTATGGGTCAGATCAGACAGATAAGTATCTGAATTTATTTACCACTGTAACCCGGGATGCAGAAGGGGTTCGTAAATTAGGGGAGATTTTAAAGGATTCCATGGCGGAAAGTGTTTCAGAAGGACTGGCACACATAATGGATACCGTAAGAGATGTTGCGGTGGCAGAGTTTAAGATTGAATTTGATCCTACATTGGTAAGAGGGATGTCTTACTACACAGGAACGATTTTTGAAGTGGCTATGGAAGGATTCGGCGGTTCTGTTGCCGGCGGCGGGCGGTATGATAAAATGATCGGTAAATTTACCGGCATGGAGACTCCGGCCTGTGGCTTTTCCATTGGTTTTGAGCGGATTGTAACGATTCTGATGGATCAGAATTTCCAGGTTCCTGTCCAGGGAAGCAAGATTGCATACCTTTTTGAGAAAGGTCTGGACAGCAGACGGCTTGGGGAAGTTATTCATGAAGCTATGAAAGAGCGGGCCAAAGGTACTCAGGTTTTGGTTGCACAGATGAATAAGAACAAAAAATTCCAGAAAGAGCAGCTTCAAAAGGATGGATACAGCCAGTTTAAGGAATTTTATAAAGAAGGATTAAAATAAGTATAGCAAAAACAGATACAAGCTGTCATGCGGGCTAAGAATGCCTGCATAGGCACATGCGTAGAATGGAGGAAATCATGGCAGAGTCAATGATGGGGCTGAAACGGTCCCACAGATGCACAGAACTTGGCAAAGCCAATGTCGGCGAAAGGGTTACCGTCATGGGCTGGGTACAGAAAAGCAGAAACAAAGGCGGAATCATTTTTGTGGATTTAAGGGACAGAAGCGGTATTCTTCAGATTATTTTTGAAGAAAGCGACTGTGGGGAAGAGAGCTTTGTAAAAGCAGAAAAACTGAGAAGTGAGTTTGTCATTGCAGTTACAGGAAAGGTGGAGGCTCGTTCAGGCGGCATTAACGAGAATCTGGCTACTGGTGCTATTGAGGTGCGTGCAGACAGCCTGCGGATTCTTTCCGAGTCCGAAACCCCTCCTTTTCCTATTGAGGAGAACTCAAAGACAAAGGAAGAACTTAGGCTGAAATACCGGTTCCTGGATTTAAGAAGGCCGGATTTGCAGAAAAGCATGATGTTTCGGAGCAATATTGCCATTCTAACCAGACAGTTTTTGGCGGAGGAAGGGTTTCTGGAGATTGAGACACCTACATTAATTAAGAGCACACCGGAAGGGGCCAGGGATTATCTGGTGCCCAGCCGGGTTCATCCCGGCGCATTCTATGCGCTTCCCCAGTCGCCCCAGCTGTTTAAGCAGCTGCTGATGTGTTCTGGCTATGACCGCTATTTCCAGCTGGCAAGATGCTATCGGGATGAGGATCTCCGTGCTGACAGGCAGCCGGAATTTACCCAGATCGATATGGAGCTTTCCTTTGTGGATGTGGATGATGTGATCGATGTTAATGAGCGTCTTCTGCACAAGCTGTTTAAGGAGCTTTTAAATGTTGAAATTCCTATGCCCATACCCAGAATGACATGGCAGGAGGCCATGGATCGTTTTGGCTCTGACAAGCCGGATCTGCGTTTTGGGATGGAACTGAAGGATGTATCTGAGATCGTAAAGGACTGCGGCTTTGCAGTGTTTAAAAATGCTCTGGAACAGGGCGGAAGCGTCCGGGGAATCAATGCCCGGGGCCAGGGTGGCATGCCCCGCAAAAAGATTGATGCCCTGGTGGAGTTTGCCCGGGGCTTTGGAGCTAAAGGGCTGGCATATCTTGCAGTACTGGAGGATGGTTCTTATAAATCGTCCTTTGCCAAATTTATGACTGAGGAACAGCTCCGCCAGCTGGCAGATGCCATGGACGGCAAGGCAGGAGACTTGCTTCTGTTTGCAGCAGATAAGAACAAGATTGTGTGGGATGTGCTGGGTAATCTTCGTCTTGAACTGGCAAGACAGCAGAATCTTTTGAAAAAGGATGACTTTAGATTCCTCTGGGTGACAGAGTTCCCGCTTTTGGAATACTCTGAGGAGCAGGGGCGCTATGTGGCCATGCATCATCCGTTTACCATGCCCATGGAAGAGGATTGGCCAAAGATTGATAAGGACCCAGGTGCAGTGAGAGCCAAGGCCTATGATATTGTGCTTAACGGAACAGAACTGGGAGGCGGTTCTGTCCGTATTCATCAGGCGGATATACAGGCAAAAATGTTTGAGGTTCTTGGATTTACAGCCGAGAAGGCTCAAGAGCAGTTCGGCTTCCTTCTGGAGGCGTTTAAATTTGGTGTGCCGCCTCATGCAGGCTTGGCCTATGGTATGGATCGTCTGGCTATGCTGATGGTTGGAGCAGACAGCATCCGGGATGTTATTGCATTCCCCAAGGTAAAAGACGCTTCTTGTCTTATGACAGAGGCTCCGGCGCCGGTGGACGGAAAACAGCTTGAGGAACTGGGAATTGAGATTTCAGATTCTCAGGCACAGTAAATAGAAAGCAACGGGACGGCAGCGATTGTGGCGGCTTTACAGGATATACTGTATAAAGCAGCCGCTTTGCGGCAGTCCCGTTTTTGCAGAAAACAGACAGAGTACAGCCACAGTGTACATTTCCCATAGACCATGTGAATAAAAGTAAGCAGTTTCGGCTCAACTGTGAAATCTGTGTGAAAACGTGGAAATATGTATTAAAATCTGATAAAATGGCATTAATACAGAAAATAAGGAGGCTTTACCATGGAAAATTTAAAGATTCTGGTTGTAGATGACGAGGACAGAATGAGAAAATTGGTAAAAGATTTCCTGATGATAAAAGGGTTTCAGGTTATAGAAGCAGGAGACGGAGAAGAGGCAGTGGACATTTTCTTCAAACAGAAAGACATTTCTCTTGTGATTCTGGATGTAATGATGCCCAAAATGGATGGATGGGAAGTATGCAAGGCTATTCGGCAGTATTCTCAGGCGCCTATTATCATGCTGACGGCCCGGGGGGAGGAGAGGGATGAACTTCAGGGGTTTGAATTGGGGGTAGATGAATATATTTCCAAGCCATTTAGTCCTAAAATTCTGGTAGCCAGAGTGGAAGCAATTCTTCGAAGAAGCAATGCTGCAGCCAGCAGCGGGATTCAGGTGGGAGGAATTGATATTAATAAGGTTGCTCACCAGGTAACCATTGACGGAAAGCCAGTGGAACTAAGTTTTAAAGAATTTGAACTGTTGTCTTATTTTGTAGATAACCAGGGGATTGCCTTGTCCAGGGAGAAGATCTTAAATAATGTATGGAACTATGATTATTTCGGGGATGCAAGAACCATTGATACTCATGTAAAAAAACTGCGCAGCAAACTGGGCAGTAAGGGAGAATATATAAAAACCATCTGGGGCATGGGATACAAGTTTGAGGTTGCAGAATAGCAGAGGTGCAGTATGAAACAATCCATAAGAGTTCGTTTTACCATGATTTTTATAGGGCTTATAGCAGCGATTCTGGCAGGAATTTGGTGTGTGAATACCTGGATGCTGGAGGGATTTTATATTAATCAGAAGGTGGACGCACTTCAGCTGGGATATGCTGAAATGGATGAACTGGTGATGGAAAAGTGGAAGGCAGGCGGAAGCATTAACGATGAATTTGCTACAGACAGCCTGGGAGAGGAAGTGCAGACACCTGCCATCGAACTGCTGAGGAAATTTAGTGACCAGTATAATATTACCATTCTGATTATTGACAGCTTCAGCAACACTCCCATTGTGGCCTCGACGCGGGATGTGAAGTTTATGATGGATCGCGTGTTTCAATACATGGTAGGAAGAAGCAACCCCAAGACAGAACTTATTCTGGAGCAGGAAAATTATACGATTCAGAAAACATATGATACACGTTCCCAATCATTTTATCTGGAAAGCTGGGGATATTATTCTGACAACCGGACCATATTTATTATGTCTATTCCTTTGGCCAGCATACGGGAGAGTGTGCAGCTGTCAAACCGATTTTTAGCTTATGCAGGAATTGCAGCCTTATTCCTGGGCAGTATTGTAGTATATTTTACCACCCAAAAGGTTACTTCTCCTATTTTACAGCTGGCAGAAATTTCAGAGCGGATGTCGCATCTGGACTTTGAGGCAAAATATCAAGGAAATGCCCAAGATGAAATCGGGGTTTTAGGAACCAGCGTGAATACTCTGTCTGATAAGCTGAAAGAAACGATCGGGGAATTGAAATCAGCGAATAATCAGCTGCTGAAAGATATAGAAGAGAAGAAACAGATAGATGAAATGAGGCAGGAGTTTATCAGCAATGTGTCCCATGAATTAAAAACCCCCATAGCTCTGATTCAGGGATATGCAGAAGGGCTGACAGAAGGCATGGCAGAGGATAAGGAAAGCCGGGACTATTATTGCGAAGTCATTATGGATGAGGCAAATAAGATGAATACTATGGTAAGGCAGCTTTTGACCCTCAATGCTCTGGAATCCGGAAATGATATGGTGACTATGGAGCGGTTTGACTTGGTGGAACTGATTAAAGGAGTTCTGGGAGCTGCAAAAATACTGATCGAGCAAAAGCAGGCAAATATCGTGTTCCCTACTGACCATCCGGTATATGTATGGGCTGATGAGTTCAAAATAGAGGAAGTAGTGACAAACTATGTCAGCAATGCATTAAATCATTTAGACGGAGAGCGGATGATACACATTAAAATAGAAGAGGCGGATGAAACTGCAAAAGTAATTGTGAGAAATATGGGAATGGCCATTCCTCAGGAGGCGCTGCCCAACGTATGGACCAAATTTTATAAAGTAGACAAAGCCAGAACCAGGGCTTATGGAGGAAGTGGAATTGGCCTGTCTATCGTGAAGGCTATTATGGATTCCCACCATAAAGAGTGCGGTGTACAAAACGTACAGGATGGAGTGGAATTTTGGTTCACTGTGGATTCACAGAACTGAAAAAATCGCAACAGTTTGGCCGGATGCAGTAATAATTTAAGGGTTATTTGAGCTGTTAAAAAAAATTCCAAAAAATTCCTCAAAAGGTGTTGACTTTTGTAAATAGATTTGTTATTATAAGACTCGCCCCGTGAGAACGGGGAACACAAAACAAAACGGATTAAAAAAATCCAAAAAAATGAAAAAAGTTGTTGACAATCCGAAAACAGTATGGTATCATAAACAAGCTGCTTTCGAGAAAAGAAACAGCAGCGAACCTTGAAAATCAAAGATTGAACAGTATGTAAGACCCTGAAAATTCCAAAAGAAAAGGCCTGGTTTGAAGGCCTCGGATTTGAGAAAATTCAGAACGAATACGAAAGTATACGAACCAA
>CATLBO010000012.1 GCA_949879025.1 uncultured Hungatella sp.
CCTAAAAGGTTATGAGGGTATATAAGAACTTCTCCCCATATCTAAAATGCCGGGAAAGCCCGAAAATACGGGCTATACCGACATATAAGAACTTCTAAAGAGATAATCTAAATTCACCAATAATTTTCTGTAGAAAAGTTATCTGTTCCTTCCTATTGGCGAGGTCACTTACTATTTCGAATTATTTTAGGTGATAAAAGATTTAACATTGAAATGTCATCTTTAAAAGGGCTGCCAGCTAAATACAAAGAAGAGGGAACAGGCTTAACCAGCCAGTTCCCCCCTTTTCTATAGCATCTTCTTTCCCCGGCAATAAGTCTGACACACGTCATAATTATCTTCCAGCACTACAATATCTGCATCATAACCTGCCGTCAGTTTCCCTTTCCGGTTATCCACTCCCAGACATCTGGCTGGGTTGATGGTACAGCTGTTCAGCGCTGTATCAAACGGAATCATAGCATCCTCAACCATGATCTTCAGCCCTCTGTTCATATTCAGAGTGCTTCCTGCAATGGTATCTGTACCTTTCAAATAAGCCAGTCCGCTTTCGCTGATCTCTATAGGATGGCCTCCCAGTTCATAATCCCCTCCTGGCGGACAATGTTTCGGACGCAGGGAATCGCTGATCATAATCGTATAATCCCGCCCTTTGGCTGTCACGTAATCATTAAGGGCTGCCAAATGGGAATGGCATCCATCACTGATGATTTCTCCATAAATATCCCGGACTCTCATTGCCGTGCCCACAAGTCCAGGCTTTCTGTGGTGGAATGCAGTCATTCCGTTAAATACATGGGTCATGGATGTGGCGCCATTGGCAATTCCCATCATAGCCTGCCCATAGGTGGCTGATGAATGGCCTATGCTGACCACGACGCCTGTCTCCCTGCAATACTTGGTCAGTTTAAAATCCGGGTCATGCTCTGGAGCCATAGTAATATATTTAATCAGCCCCTCTGCTGCCTGCTGATACATCTTAAACTGTTCTACGGAAGGCTCGGCAATGGCCTCAGGCGGCTGGGCCCCCTTATAGTCCATGTCAAGATAAGGCCCCTCAAAATGAATTCCCAAAATCTCGGCTCCCTCATATCCCCCTCTCACTACAGAAGCCACATTGGCAACCGCTTTTATAAGGACATCCGGCATCTGGGTAACGGTAGTAGGCAGAATCCCTGTAACGCCCTCCTCCGGAATCCGCTTCATCCAGTTCCTTAAGCCTTCCGGCTCCCCGTCATTGGTGTCAAACCCGTAAGCGCCGTGTGTGTGAACATCAATAAACCCCGGAACCATCCGCCTGCACCCATAATCCTCATCTGCAGCTTTTGTCCCGTAAGGATATACTGCCTGAATCTTTCCTTCCGAAATCTCTATCTGCGCTTCCAAAAACTGGCCGCAGATCCATACCCTCTTGCTTTGTAATATCATATCGCCTTCTCCCTTCTGCAGCATCTGCCTCCCCCTGTGGTCAGACGCTGTCTATTTTTATACCATCAGTATATCCATTATTCAGGGAAAATGCAAGGCAAGAAGAAATTATCTTCCTTTTCCGTTGGCTTTCTCCATATGAACATTTTTTCCTTTGATCTTTACATCTTTCATGGCTCTTAAAACTGCATCCGCATATTCTCTGGGAACATCCACAAACGTATAATTGTCATACATGTCAATGCTTCCAACCATTTTGCCGGAAATTCCTGATTCTCCAGCCACGGCTCCCAGAATATCGCCGGGACGGACGTTTTGGTTCTTTCCTATATTGACAAAAAGACGCGCCATATCCTCTTCTCCGTCTCTGTCATATCTTCCGTCCCGTCCGAAGCGGCTGCTTCTCCCGTCACGGCTTCCGCGGCCTCCCCTTCCCCGGCTGTTTCTTCCGTCACGGCCATACCGGTCTAGATCATCCAGAGAACGGGCAGGACGGCTGCAGTCAATAATGTCCTCATTCTCCTCGCCCATAGCCAGCTTTAAAAGGGCGGCTGCCACATCCAGGGAGGTGCATTCCTCTTCTTCCAAAACCTTCTTTTCTATAATATTTACCATCTTCGTCAGGTCCGTATCGTTGATCAGATCCATAACCTGCTCCATGATCTTTTCTGCCTTAATGGTGGTAATATCATCCAGAGAAGGAATGGCCTGGGGAATTATCTTAGTCTTGCAGTACCGCTGAATATCCCTTAGTTTGTAAACTTCTCTTCCTACCACAAGGCTGAATGCAATGCCGTCCTTTCCGGCACGGCCTGTACGTCCAATGCGGTGCACATAATATTCATCATCCTGAGGAATGTCATAATTAAATACTGCCTCTACATCATCCACATCAATTCCTCTGGCTGCCACGTCTGTAGCCACCAGTATCTCTGTAGCCCCGCTTCGGAAGCTGCTCATTACCCGGTCCCTCTGCATCTGCTTCAAATCACCATGAAGGCCTTCCGCAAAATATCCCCGGCCCTGGAGATCCTGAACAAGCTCATCCACCTGCTTTTTCGTATTGCAGAACGCTATGGATAGCTTGGGAGCATACATGTCCAGCAGACGGCACATTACTTCAACCTTGGTTTTTGGTTTTACCTCATAGTAATACTGGGTTACCTTAGGTACCGTCAGTTCCTTCTTTACCACCTTTACTGTCACAGGCTCTCTCTGGAACCGCTTGGCAATATTCTGAATCTCCATGGGCATAGTAGCAGAAAACATGACTGTCTGTCTTTCCTCGGGAAGCTGGCTTAAAATGGTTTCCATGTCTTCCAGAAATCCCATATTCAGCATCTCGTCCGCCTCATCCATAATTACGGTATGCACATGGTCGCATCGGATGGTCTTTCTCCTCATATGGTCCATAATGCGGCCGGGGGTCCCGATAACGATCTGGGTACCATCCTTCAATCCCCGGATCTGCCTTACAATATCCTGTCCGCCGTAAATAGGAAGCACCTTAATTCCATGCATATATTTTGCAAGCCTGCGGATCTCCTCTGCAACCTGAATCGCCAGTTCCCTGGTAGGGCACAAGGCAATGGCCTGCAGTTTCTTACTTTTTGGATCTATCTTCTGTAAAAGCGGAATACCGAATGCCGCTGTTTTTCCTGTTCCTGTTTGAGCCTGTCCTACCACGTCCCGGCCTTCCATCTGTACCGGGATTGCCTGAGCCTGTATAGGCGATGCCGCCTCAAAACCCATATCTGTCACTGCCCTGAGAATTCTTTCGTCCAATTCCAACTGGTCAAATCTTACTGTTTCCATTCATTTTCCTTTCCATGCCGGCAGGGATTGCCCTTTGCCGGAAATACATCCATCACTTTTCTTTCAGGCCGCCAGCCGTCAGACCGCCGGCAGTACTTGCACTGTCCTGCATATTTTTATAAATTCCCCTTTACAGAATATAGTTCTCTGCCTTTACCCGAAATCGTCTAAGTCTATAAGGGAAAAAAACGAGAACATTCAAGACAGACCCTGAATCTTCTCGTTTTGCACATTAGTAAACTATAACAGACCTCTATACATATGTCAATCAGCAAATTTACTGATTTTTGTTATAATCGGCGCCAATTGTATGGTTCCCGCTTTACACTTTGAACCGGTAGCCTACTCCCCATATAGTTTCAATGTACTGAGGCTTTGCCGTATTAAACTCTATCTTTTCCCGAATCTTCTTAATATGCACCGTTACCGTGGCAATATCCCCAATAGATTCCATATCCCAGATCTTGCTGAACAGCTCCTCTTTCGTATATACATGGTTAGGATTCTGAGCCAGGAACGTTAAAAGATCAAATTCCTTGGTAGTAAAGTTCCTTTCCTCCCCGTTGACCCACACTCGCCTAGCCGTCTTATCAATCTTCAGCCCCCTTATTTCGATAATTTCATTGTCCGGCATTCCGCTTCCAATAAGTCTTTCATATCTGGCCAGATGGGCTTTCACCCGGGCTACCATCTCGCTTGGGCTAAAAGGCTTAGTCATATAGTCATCAGCCCCCAGGCCCAGCCCCCGTATTTTATCAATATCCTCTTTTTTAGCTGATACCATAATAATAGGCGTATTTTTAACCTCTCTCACTTTCCGGCAAATCTCAAACCCATCCACTCCAGGAAGCATCAAATCCAGAATAAACAGATCATATTCTCCCTGCAGCGCCTTGGAAAGTCCTGTCTCCCCGTCATTATCTATCTCCACCTCAAAGCCGCTCAGTTCCAAATAGTCCTTCTCCAATTCGGCAATGCTTTCTTCATCTTCAATGATTAAGATCTTCTTCATCATGAATAACCTCCTGGTATTTTCTTAGCACAAAATGGATCTCTGTGCCGATTCCTTCTTTACTGGTAGCCCAAATCTTTCCGCCGTGGTCTTCAACAATCTTGCGGACAATAGACAGCCCGATTCCGCTTCCGCCCTTTGAGGAGTTTCTCGAAGAGTCGGTTCGGTAAAATCTGTCAAAAATATTAGGAAGGTCCTTAGCTCCGATTCCCCGTCCGTTATCTTCAATTTCCACCTGAATGAAATCGCCCACATCTTTAATTCGGATGTTAATAATTCCCCGCTTTTTATCCAGATATTTTACAGAATTGCTGATAATATTGTTTACTACCCGCTTCATCTGTTCCGCATCAGCGATAACCACCACGTCTTCATCCACATAATTAAAGTAGCCAAGTTCGATATTATTGGAATCCAACTCCAGTCCTACCTCCTCCACGCAGTCGCGGAAGTAGTTAGCCACATTGATTTTGGAAAATGTGTATGGTATCTTATTGGTATCAATCTTTGAATAAAATGTCAGTTCATCAATAAGACGATCCATGTCATTGGCTTTATTATATATGGTCCGGATATATTTATCCAGTTTTTCCGGCGAAGATGCAACCCCGTCCAAAATCCCCTCTACATATCCCTTAATGGCAGTAATGGGAGTCTTTAAATCATGGGAAATATTGCTGATCAGTTCCTTGCTTTCTTTGTCATACTGAACTTTTTCTTCCGTAGATTCCTTCAGCCGCATGCGCATCTCTTCAAAATCCTGACACAGCTGGCTGATCTCATCCCCATTATCCATATCCACATCAAGCGTAAAATCCAGGTTTCCGTTTTTTATCTCATTGGTTGCCAGCTGCAGTTTGTTCAGGGGAGCCAGAAGGGATTTATAAACCCAGCCTGTAAGCATAATCCCCGTAAATATAAGAATCATAATTCCTGAAAACAGAATCTCAGTAAACATGGATTTGACTTCAGGAATAAAATCATCTATGCTGGAAATGATAAATACGGTTCCTTCCTCATTGTCACTAAATTTGAAATCCATCTGTTTGATCAGATGCTGCGTTTCTCCGTCCAAATAAATCCCTCCTTGTAAAAAGGAGGTTTCTGTATCGTCATAGTTGGAAAGATGGCGGAAGATTTCAGAGTTATCCGGACTTATACCTGAATATATGAACTGATCGCCTTTTCGGACAATGAGATAAGCATATTTTTCCTTTAACTCCTGATTAACGCTATCCAGGTAGGCCAGATCCATAAAACTATCAGGATCGTTCTCCAGCTTCTCCTGAATCGCCATCTGATTACTCTGAGTCAGGCGGTTAAATATCTGGATCGTATTGCCGGAGAGAAGATCCACTGGTTCCGTAAGGCCATGGGATTCCCTGAAGGCCCGCATCTGGTAGCTGCTGAGGACACTGAACGCCAAATAAATCAACAGCATGGGAACCAGCGTTATAGTAAGAAATGCAATTCCTAAACGGGTCTTGATTTTCATGACGGAAATATCCTTTCTGCAGAAAAACTCATTAACGTTTTTATTATAACATATTTCATCTGACGCATTTCTAAAATCATTCTAAACTTTCTCCAAAGTTATATTTTGCCGCTTAAGCTTATTATCCTTTATCCACATTTAAATCCAAATTCCAGCCCTCTATCCACATTTTTCCTATGCTATCCTTATTTTTCCTTCTCAAATGCCGATATAATTCATATAAACTCACTTTACCTGCACTTACCTGTACATTGATTCATCTATATGAAAAAGGAGGATATTATGAGAGTTGATCAGGATTTAGCTACAAGAATTTACAGCCAGCCGACACAAGCCAAGTCAATGTCAGCTGTTCAGGCTGCTGCTGATAAGCAGGCCACTGATGCCGCCAGCACCACCACTGAGAAGCAGCCTGACGTAGACCGCGTGGAGCTTAGCAGCGATGCCAAAGCGACATCTAAAATGAGTGACTCTGAGAGAGCCGCTTTGGTTAAGAGTCTGAAAGACGACCTTACCAATCAGATGACCCGCTTCACCAACATGATGGTTCAGAATTTCCAGAAGCAGGGCATTAATGTGTCCATGGCTAATGGCAATGATTTCTGGAGAATGATGGCCAGCGGCGATTACACTGTAGACGCCAAGACCAAGGCCGAGGCTCAGGAGGCTATCTCCGAGGACGGTTACTGGGGCGTTAAGAACACTTCACAGAGAATCTTTGATTTTGCTTCTGCTTTAGCAGGGGATGATCCTGAGAAGATGAAGAAATATCAGGATGCTGTGGAGAAGGGCTTCAGCCAGGCTGAGGAAGCTTGGGGCGGTTCCCTTCCGTCTATCTGCGGCGATACCCATGAAGCAGTTAACAAGCTCTTTGATGAGTACTACGCAAAGAATAAATAATTTCATCTGATTTAAAAAATGCCAGCCTTTATCTGCATCAAGGTTGGCATTTTTCCATCGGCAGATCCGCATGCGGATAACATATGTTCCATTCTGTCTCTAAATAGCCGGTTCCGCCAGCTTCCCTATACTGCTTAGAATTTCTTCCGCCTTCACTATCATTTTCATGCTTTCCCGGTTTTTTGTATTTCTCTCCTGGTAAAGCAGTCCGGGATTTTCCCCAGTCCGTATCCGCAGCGCTCCCTGATATTGAGAGATCAGCTGAGGAAGAGCTTCTGTATTCAATCTGGCTTTGGAATATAATGTCATGCGGATTTCCTGTCGGTTAATATTTACCTCTGTCATATACGCCTGATGAGCCAAAGCTTTCAAATATGCCACCTTTAAAAGATTCTCCACTGCCTTAGGCAGTTCCCCAAACCTGTCAATTAATTCATCTTGCATGTCCATATACTCTTCCTCATTCTCAATGGCAGAAATCCGTTTGTAGATATCCAGCTTCTGATATTCATTTTTAATGTATCCTGCCGGAATGTAGGCATTAATATCACAGTCCACCACAGTCTGAAAATCTTCTTCTTCAGTCCTTTTGCCTTTCAAAGCCTGTACGGCCTGATTTAGCAGTTTGCAGTACAGATCATAACCTACAGCCTCCATGTGGCCATGCTGCTCCGCTCCCAGGACATTGCCTGCTCCTCTGATCTCCAGGTCACGCATGGCAATCTTAATGCCAGAGCCCAGTTCTGTAAATTCCCTTATGGCTTGAAGCCGCTTTTCCGCCTCCTCTTTAAGCATCTTATCTCTCTTGTACATTAAGAACGCATAAGACACCCGATTCGACCGCCCTACCCGTCCCCGCAGCTGATACAGCTGGGATAGACCCATGCGGTCTGCATCATGGATGATCATAGTGTTGGCATTGGGAATATCCAGCCCGGTTTCAATAATGGTTGTTGATACCAGCACGTCAATATCCCCATTGACAAAATCAAACATAATTTTTTCAAGCTGACGCTCATTCATCTGTCCATGGGCAAATACCACCACAGCGCCAGGCACCAGCTGAGCCACATGGCCTGCCACCTCGTCAATGTCATGAACCCGGTTATAGACATAGTATACCTGCCCATTTCTGGCCAGTTCCCGGTTAATGGCCTCTCTTACCATCTCGTCATTGTACTCCATCACGTAGGTCTGAATCGGCACCCTGTCTACCGGCGGCTCCTCCAGCACGCTCATATCCCGGATTCCCACCAGACTCATATGAAGCGTTCTTGGAATCGGCGTCGCAGTCAGGGTCAGCACATCAATGTTCTCTTTCAGCTGCTTTATCTTCTCCTTATGCGCCACCCCAAACCGCTGCTCCTCGTCAATAATAAGCAGGCCCAGATCTTTAAACGCAACATCCTTTGAAAGCACCCGGTGAGTGCCTATGATCACATCCACCAGCCCCTTTTTTAAGTCTGTCAACGTCTTTTTCTGTTCTGCACTGCTTCGGAACCGGGACATCAAATCCACTCTCACCGGAAAATCCTTCATCCTCTGAACAAAAGTATTGTAATGCTGCTGGGCCAAAATGGTGGTGGGAACCAGATAGACTACCTGTTTGCTGTCTTGGATGGCCTTAAATGCAGCCCGCAGGGCAATCTCCGTCTTTCCATACCCCACATCACCGCATATAAGCCTATCCATAATCTTCCGGCTTTCCATATCCTTTTTGGTAGCCTCAATGGCGTCCATCTGATCGTCTGTCTCTTCATATGGAAACAGTTCCTCAAATTCACGCTGCCACACCGAGTCCTCGCTGTACTGAAATCCTGCCGTCTCCTGCCTGGCTGCATACAGCTCCACCAGCTCTTTGGCAATCTGTTTAACCGCTCCCTTAACCTTGGCTTTCGTCTTTTTCCACTGTTCCCCGCCTAGTTTGTTTAACTTGGGAGCTTTCGCATCTGCACCTGCATATTTCTGAATTCCGTCCAGCCTGGTAGCCAGAAGGTACAGGTTCCCACCATCTGCATATTCAATCTTTAAATAATCTTTTACAATGTGATCCTGCTGGATTTTCTCGATCCCCCGGTAAATGCCCAGGCCATGTTCCTCATGAACCACATAGTCTCCCACAGACAGTTCAGAAAAGCTTTGTATCTTTTTCCCCTCGTAGGAGGTCTGCTTCCGTCTCCGCCTCTTTCTGGCAGCACCGAACATATCACCTTCCGTAATGACCACAAACTTAATCTGGGGATACTCAAATCCCCGATGAAGATTGCCATAAGTCACTAAAAGCTCCCCCGGCTTTACCTGGGGGCTTTCCTCCTCGGAAAAGAAGGCACTGAGCTCGTACTCTCTCAAGTCCCCTGCCAGGCGCTTCGCTCTGGTGTGGGAGCCGGATAGAAGCACCACCCGATATTTCTCTCGTTTCCACCGCTTTAAATCTTTAATCAAAAGTTCAAAGCCATTCTGATAGGAATTAATATTCCGGGCCTGGATGCCGTAGCGGTTCTCTGCCGTCATTCCGGAAAGTCTCTGTTCCAGTCCTGTTATCAAGACAGTGCGGGGGGTCTGAAGCCTGGCAAAAGTTTCTTTTACTGTGTACAGAAGACTGGTCTGTTCCGGCAGAAGATATCCTTTCTCCAGACGGTTAACCATGCTCTCCCGAAATTCCGCCTCCACAGTTTCTCCCTTCTCTTTCAGCCTGGCTGGCTCATCCAGGAAAATAGCGGT
Source organism: uncultured Hungatella sp. (assembly GCA_949879025.1). Taxonomy (GTDB): domain Bacteria; phylum Bacillota; class Clostridia; order Lachnospirales; family Lachnospiraceae; genus UBA3402. The sequence goes on from CATLBO010000012.1 coordinate 9,372, forward strand.
GGCATTTTCCTGAAAGTACTGCTGAAAGGATACTGTATCCTGGCAGAAATACATGAGATAGCTGTCCATACCGCTGACGCTGTATCCCTGTTCCATCCCTTCAGTAAATTCCTTTACAATAGAACAGAGGCGGTGCGCTTCCTCGGTTTTCATCTGCTTCCTGAAAAGCTTCTCCTGCTTTAGTCCTGCTTCTTTTATACGCCGTATTCCATGTTCCAGATCCTTTCTCTTCAGCGCCTGCTCCGAGGCGGGATAGAGAACTGCCTCTTCCACCTGCTCCACAGAGCGCTGGCTTTCCAGATCAAAAGTTCTGATAGAGTCTACCTCATCATCCCACAGTTCAATTCGAAACGGCAGTTCCTCCGTCAGGGGAAACACATCGATAATCCCGCCCCGTATGGAGAACTGCCCCATGCCGTCCACCTGAGCCATTCGCTCATACCCCAAATCCACCAGCAGCCGCTTCCATTTCTCCACATCAATGGTTTCCCCGGTCTTTACCGTAAGGATCTGTTCCTTTAAGTAGACGAGAGGAAGCAGATGGTCCATCAGCCCGTCCAAAGTTGTGACCACTACGCCCTCATTATCTTCTATTAGATGTTTCAGCACCTGCAGTCTCTGTTTGGTCAGCAGGTTGCCATGAATATCCGCAGTGTAAAACAAAAGATCTCTGGAAGGGTACAGATACACGTTGTTTCGAAAACATCTAAAATCCTCATAGAGCTCTTTTGCCCTGGAATCATCATAGGTCACCACCAGTTTCCATGGATAGCACTCCCCGGCTTCCTCTATTAAATGGACTTTCTGTGAATCCATGCAGCCGCTTATCTGAATTGGTCCCCTGCCCCGGTTTAAGTCTTGGTTCATTTCCTCATATTCCGCCAGTTCTGTCAGCGGATTCGCAAATACCCTGCTCATGTCTTCCCCTTTCCCGTTTCCCAGTTTCTGCGGCAATTGCCAAAATATAACTGTTATGATTCTTCTATTTTCCGCTTTCCATTAAAATGGTTCATAGCTTCATTGATGCCCTGTCCGATAATCATAGCCGCCGCATCCGCAGCGTCCCGAAAAGCTGTCTCCATCTGTTCCTGCTCTCCTTTCGAGAAACGGCTCAGCACGTAATCCGCCAGATCCATGCCCTTAGGCTTTTCCCCCACGCCCACTTTCACTCTTGGAAATTCCTGGGTTCCCAAGTGGGCAATCAGATTTTTTATTCCATTATGGCCTCCTGCGCTTCCTTTCCCCCGAATGCGGAGCTGCCCCGGCTCAAGGCTTACATCATCATATATTATCAGAATATGTTCTTGATCCGCCTTATAAAAATCCGCTGCCGCCCGGACACTCTCTCCGCTTAAATTCATAAACGTCTGGGGTTTCAGCAATACAACCTTCTGCCCCTCAAGCACGCCTCTCCCGCACAAGCCTTTATGCTTTTTCTCATCCACGCATATGCCCATGCGGTCAGCCAGAATATCTATCACACAGAATCCCACATTATGTCTTGTATTTTCGTATTGTTTCCCCGGATTCCCCAGTCCTGCTATAATATACATTATTTTCTTACTCCTTATTCTCATTGCTGATGATTCTTTACAGCACTTTAAGCGTTAACAGAATTGCAGGCAGGGGGTATCATCTGTCTGTTAAATCTGCTAACGCTGATTTGGCTTTTATCATATCAGTTTTTAAGGCAGAAGTAAATAGCTCTAACATTCTGTTTTTCACTTGATTGTATGGCATAATTCATAGTATAATAAAATGTAGTGGTGTGTCCGCTGTTGGCGCATGCAAGTTTACTTGCTTTACATCTTATTTTAAATCAAAGGAGTGATTGAATGAATCCATCCAGCCAGTTTGACGTCATCATTATCGGTGCCGGCCCGTCCGGCATTTTCTGTGCCTATGAACTGATTGCCAAAAATCCTGACCTGAAAATACTCATGATTGAAAAGGGACGGCCCATTGAAAAACGCACTTGCCCAAAGCGCACCACCAAGACCTGCGTTGGCTGCAAGCCCTGTTCTATAACCACTGGTTTTGCAGGCGCAGGGGCATTTTCCGACGGAAAGCTTTCCCTGTCACCAGACGTAGGCGGCCATCTGCCGGATATTCTTGGCTATGACAAAGCAGTGGAACTGATTAAGGAGTCTGATGATATTTATCTGAAATTCGGTGCTGACACCAACGTATATGGTGTGGACAAGCAAAAAGAGATTGAGGAAATCCGCAGGAAAGCCATTAATGCCAACCTGAAGCTGATTGAGTGTCCCATCCGGCACCTTGGCACCGAGGAGGGATATAAAATCTACACCCGCCTTCAGGAACATCTTCTTGCCCAGGGTATTGAAATGAAATTTAATACTATGGTGGAAGACATTATAATAGAAGAAAACCATGCAAAAGGTGTGCTTACAGATAAAGGCGAGACCTGTTATGCCCCGGAAGTAGTAGCGGCTATTGGCCGGGAAGGGTCTGACTGGTTCAGCCAAATCTGTAAACGCCATGGCATTGAAACGGAAGTAGGCACTGTGGACATCGGCGTACGGGTGGAAGTCCGGGATGAAGTTATGGAATTCCTCAACCAAAATCTTTATGAGGCCAAGCTGGTATACTATACCCCCACCTTTGATGACAAGGTCCGTACTTTCTGCACCAATCCCTCTGGAGAGGTGGCCACAGAATACTATGAAAACGGCCTGGCAGTAGTCAACGGCCATGCCTACAAATCAAAAGATTATAAGACCAGCAACACCAACTTTGCCTTGCTTGTGTCCAAAAACTTTACCAAGCCCTTTAAAACGCCCATTGAATACGGCAAACATATTGCGCAGTTAAGCAACATGCTGTGTGACGGGAAAATCATGGTTCAGACTTTCGGAGATTTCCAGAGAGGAAGACGAACTACGGAAGAGCGTCTATGCCGCAATAACCTGATTCCTACATTAAAAGATGCTGTGCCAGGGGATCTTTCCCTGGTATTCCCTCACCGCATCATGGTAGACATCAAGGAAATGCTTCTGGCTCTTGACAAGGTAACTCCTGGCATTGCCAGCGACGAAACCCTCCTGTATGGCGTGGAAGTGAAGTTCTATTCCAATAAAGTCGTTGTCAATGGAGACTTTGAAACCAGTATCTGCGGCCTAAGGGCAATCGGCGACGGCGCCTCCGTAACCAGGGGGCTTCAGCAGGCTTCTGCCAACGGCATCAGTGTGGCCAGGAGTATTCTGCAGTGCTGCAAAGGAAAGATATCTTAATATTATATGGAGGAAAACTCTCATGACAATTGCAGTTACCATGACGAAACTGCTGGTTACCATTGCAGTAGGATTCTATTTGAACAAAAAAGACATATTAGACATAGGAACCTGCAAAAAGCTTTCCTCTATGATTGTAAACTTTACCTCCCCGCTGTTGATTATCAGTTCTGCGGGCCAAGTATCTGCAGACAGCCAGGGAGATATTATTCTCTTGCTGGCTTCAGGACTTGTATTGTATGCCGCTCTTCCATGGATTTCCGCAGCTATAATCCGGCTGATTCATGTACCTTCAGACTGCCAGGGAACCTATCGTTCCATGCTGATGCATGCCAATGTTGCATTTATGGGCTATCCTGTAGTTCAGGCGCTGTACGGGGAATCTTCTATATTTTATACTACAATTTTCAATCTGGGGTTTAACCTGCTTATCTATACTTACACCATGTTCCTGTTTGACAGGGATGCAGGCCGTATATCCCGGTTTGAGCCCAGGCGTCTTTTAAACGCCGGAACTGCAGCAGCCGTCCTGGCCCTTATTATCCCGTTTTCCGGAATTGCTCTCCCTGATATGCTCCAGCAGCCCTGCAGTTTTATCGGAAATGTAACTACGCCATTGTCTATGCTTATCATTGGCAGCAATATGGCCAGCTATCCTCTTCACGATATTTTCAGTGAAGGGAAAATCTATGCAGTAACCATTATCCGCCTGCTTGTTATGCCTCTGCTTACTGCATTATACATGAGTTTCTTTACAGATAACTCTCTTCTTATCTGCATGACGGCTATGACCATCGGCATGCCTGTGGCGTCCATGGTCGCCATGGCCAGCAGCCGGTACGAAAAACAGGGGCGCATTGCTTCCATCAGCGTTGTTCTCTCGACCTTGTGCTCCATGGCTACTATCCCAATCCTGGCTGCAATTTTTAAATTGTGGTTTGGAGTTTAACGTATGAATGATTCTGACAGCAAAATCGGCGGCTATTGGCCGCCGTTTTTGCTGTTCCCTATTTGAAAATATCCAATGATTATGGCTGGCCTGCGCATAGATACGCTGTACGCAGACTGCGGGAATGCGGTTCTGCATTCCATGTGTATCCCCCTGGATGGCACGGGAACCTCTCTGTATTCATGGTCAGGCCACAAAGACAGTATAAGGGTTACTGTGCTGCTTCGCTTTCCAGGGTGGTACTCTCATACTTGTCAAGAATCACTCTCTGAATCATATCCCTGGTTTCGGAATTAATCGGATGGGCAATATCTCTGTATTCCCCGTCCGCCGCTTTCCGGCTTGGCATTGCTATAAACAGTCCTTTTTCTCCTTCAATCACTTTAATATCATGAATTACAAATTCATTATCCAGCGTGATTGAAACAATGGCTTTCATTTTTCCCTCTTTCTCAATTCTTCTTACTCTTACATCTGTAATTTGCATCCTGTTCCCCTCTCTGTTTCTCCTCTGTAACGATGAAACAATTGAAACCTATAACGTATAGCGCTCATTCTTTTCTACAACAATTTTAACATTATCTGGAGTACCAATATAGGTAGTATTAGCACGTATGGTATCGCGGCTTTCCACGATGCAGTTTTCAATTACCGTATTATCCCCGATGTAAACATCATTTAAGATAATAGAATTCTTGATCACGCAGTTATTTCCAACATAAACCTGTTTAAACAGCACGGAACTGTCCACCACTCCGTTGATAATGGTTCCGCTGGCTACCAGGCTGTTTTTCACATCTGCGCCGGGGTTATACTTGGCTGGCGGAAGATCGCCGACCTTGGAGTAAACCTCCGGATACTGACGGAAGAAGTAATCCCTTACTTCCGGCTTTAAAAAATCCATATTTGTTGTATAGTAAGACTCTACAGAGGCAATGTTGCTCCAATAAGTCCCCAGCTCATACGCATAGATTCTTTTAATGTTTTTATAACGTACTAAAATGTCATTGACAAAGTCATACCTGTCTTCCTGTGCGCAGCGCTCCAGAAGTTCAATCAACTGACGGCGGCGGATAATGTATATTCCGCAGGAAATTGTATTGGACTCAGCCACCATGGGCTTTTCCTGGAAATCCATAATGCGGCCGTCATCATTAATTCCCAGAACTCCGAATCTGGTCACATCCGCATCCGCTGGCATGGTCTTGCACACTACCGTAATATCGGCCTTCTTCTCAATATGGTATTCCAGCACCTTGCTGTAATCAAGCTTGTAAATACAGTCGCCGGAAGTAATCACCACATAAGGTTCATGGCTGTCTTTCAAAAATGTCAGATTCTGGTACAAAGCGTCAGCCGTGCCCCGGTACCAGTCATTGTGTTCTGCTGTAATCGTCGGTGTAAATACAAACAGTCCTCCCTGCTTTCTTCCAAAATCCCACCATTTGGAGGAATTCAGATGTTCGTTCAGTGAGCGGGAATTGTACTGGGTAAACACTGCTACGCTCTGAACATGGGAATTTGACATGTTACTCAAAACAAAATCAATGCTGCGGTAGCTTCCGGCAATTGGCATAGCCGCTATGGCCCGCTTATTGGATAACTCCCGCATTCTTTTGCTGTTGCCGCCTGCTAAAACGATACCGATCGCTCTCATTTTGCGCCACCTGCCTTCATAATGTAGTCTCCGCCGGCCAATAAGCCTTCTGGGTAATCTTCTGATGTGGTCTGGCCGGAGATCGCCGTGTTCTTGCCTACTTTTACATTGTCAGGAATCACGCTGCGCTCACCAACGGTAACTAAATCGGACTGATATACCTTGGGATCGTATTTGTTGGGTGCAACCTCGCCTACCCCCAGCTCTACATTGCTGCCGATAACCACATCCTCGGCAATGATGGCTTTCTTAAGAATGCTGTTCTCGCCGATGACACTGCCTCTCATAATAATGGAATCCCGGATCACGGTTCCCTTGCCGATAGTTACACCGGCGCCGATAACGGAATTGCTCACTTTGCCGTAGATCTCCGTGCCTTCACCGATGATGCTTCTCTCAATGACTGCATCTGCAGCAATAAACTGAGGCGGTATGATATCGCTTTTTGTATAAATCTTCCAGTATTCTTCATAAAGATTGAATTCCGGAATAATATCAATCAGTTCCATGTTGGCTTCCCAGTAAGAACTTAGGGTTCCAACATCTTTCCAATAGCCGTTGTACTCATAGGCAAAAATCCTCTGCCCCTTCTCATGGCAGTATGGGATTACGTGCTTGCCGAAATCGCAGCTGGGAACTTCAGCCAGCTGAACCAGGGCCTCTTTTAAAACCTTCCAGCTGAATATATAAATACCCATAGATGCCAGGTTGCTTCTCGGGTTAGCCGGCTTCTCCTCAAATTCCGTAATCCTGTTTGTGTCATCTGTAATCACAATACCAAACCGGCTGGCTTCCTCAATAGGAACAGGCATGGCAGCAATGGTGACATCTGCGTTATTTGCCTTGTGATACTCCAGCATAACTTCGTAATCCATCTTGTAAATATGGTCGCCGGACAGGATCAAAACGTATTCCGGATTGTACTGCTCCATATACTCCATATTCTGGTAAATGGCATTGGCCGTTCCGGTGTACCAGTCGCTGCCTTTGCTCTTCTCGTATGGAGGGAGCACGGTAACTCCGCCTACGTTCCGATCAAGATCCCACGGAATGCCGATTCCGATGTGGGTGTTCAGTCGTAATGGCTGGTACTGGGTCAATACGCCTACGGTATCGACGCCGGAATTGATACAGTTGCTTAAGGGAAAATCAATAATTCTGTATTTTCCGCCGAAAGATACTGCTGGTTTTGCAACTTTTTGGGTTAAGACTCCAAGACGGCTGCCTTGTCCCCCCGCCAAAAGCATGGCGATCATCTCTTTCTTGATCACATTATCACCTCTTGCTGTGTATTTTTCTGTGGTGCAGTGGCCTGGGGCGGGCAGGGAAGCGGTAGGCGGACGGGCCGGATGTGTGTTTAGCTATGCGAGTCTGATAATTCAAAGGCCGAATGCGCTTAAGGCTTCGCTTGCGCTTGGGGCATGGGCTGGGACGTGAATCTGTAGATATGAACGGCTTTCACCGGCAAGGGAACGCCGGAATCTTAAGCCGGAACCGCTGCTCTTCACTGCCGGCTTGTGAGACCGAAAGGAAGACAGAAGGCGGGATAAGAGGGTTGTTGCAGTTACCTCCCTTTCCCTTTCAGGGGCGGCTGCCCTGGAAGGGTCCGCTTTTTTACCTTTTTTACGGACTCGCCGGCGCTTTCTCGTTGTCTTGCCCCGGCTCGGCCACGTACCGTGCCCTATAAAATAAAACGCAGCCAAGACCGGCTTTTGTTTTATTTCGCACTGCTCATTGCTTACATGGACATTATACCACACATTTTAGAAATAGTGAATAAATTCTTATGGTATTCATGGTTTTTTTTATGCATTTTCCGACACTTTCCGGCAAAAAAATTTTTCTTTCCTTTTCAATAGATTCTGCGTCTGAAAACTTGTGCCTTCTCTATTTAAAAAGAACTAAATTGAAAAGGGAAAGCCTTGAATCCATGCAAAAAATACAGTATAATCGACGTAGTTCTGTTTATATTGAAAGGGAAAAGGAGATTTATTTGATATGGATTTTATAACGGTAAGGGAAATATATAAAAACAGAGAATCATTTTTGGATCAGAAGGTTTCCGTAGGCGGCTGGGTTAAAAGCATTCGGGATTCTAAATCTTTTGGATTTATTGTCCTTAGTGACGGCTCCTATTTTGAAGCTCTCCAAATTGTTTATCATGATACCATGGATAACTTTGATGAGATCAGAAAGTTAAACGTGGGAGCTGCCGTGATCGTTACCGGCACTCTGGTAAGTACTCCCCAGGCCAAACAGCCTTTTGAAATTCAAGCGGATACGGTTGCCGTGGAGGGAGTCTCGGCTCCTGACTATCCCCTTCAGAAAAAGCGCCATAGTTTTGAGTATCTGCGGACTATTTCCCATCTGCGTCCCAGGACAAACACGTTTCAGGCAGTGTTCCGGGTCCGTTCTTTAATTGCCTATGCCATCCATCAGTATTTTCAGGAGAGGGATTTCGTCTATGTTCACACTCCACTGATTACCTCCAGTGACTGCGAGGGCGCAGGGGAGATGTTCCAGGTAACTACCATGGATTTGGACAATATTCCTAAGACGGCCCAGGGAACTGTGGACTTCTCCCAGGATTTCTTCGGTAAGCCCACCAGCCTTACTGTAAGCGGGCAGCTAAACGGTGAAACATATGCCATGGCTTTCCGGAACATCTATACGTTTGGCCCTACGTTTCGGGCAGAAAACTCTAACACCACCCGCCATGCCGCTGAATTCTGGATGATTGAACCAGAGATGGCTTTTGCTGATCTGGAAGACAATATGGCTGTTGCCGAGGGGATGTTAAAGTATATTATCCGCTATGTTCTGGAACATGCTCCGGAAGAGATGAATTTCTTCAGCCAGTTTGTGGACAAAGGTCTTTTAGATCGGTTAAATGGTGTGCTGAACTCTCAGTTCGGTCATGTAACGTATACAGAGGCTGTGGAGATTCTGGAAAAGAACAACGACAATTTTGACTATAAGGTGTTCTGGGGCTGTGACTTACAGACAGAACATGAAAGGTATCTGACGGAGCAGGTATTTAAGAGGCCGGTGTTTGTAACGGATTACCCAAAAGAGATCAAGGCTTTCTACATGAAACTAAATGATGACAACAAAACCGTAGCTGCCATGGACTGTCTGGTTCCGGGCATTGGAGAGATCATCGGCGGAAGCCAGCGTGAAGACAGCTATGAGAAGCTGACAGCCCGGATGAAGGAACTTGGGCTTAAGGAAGAAGATTACGGCTTCTACCTTGATTTACGTAAATACGGTTCTGCCCGCCACGCCGGCTTTGGCCTGGGCTTTGAGCGGTGCGTAATGTATCTTACAGGAATGTCCAATATCCGTGATGTTATTCCGTTCCCAAGAACTGTAAATAACTGTGAACTGTAAATCAGCCGGCCGGTGATCATTATCCAACCGGCCGCCTGTTGTCTGACAGCGAATCAGCAGAAAAGAGTCCGAAAGTACATTCCATATCCAAGGAGGAACTGACATGAAATTCATCCACACTGCCGATATCCACTGGGGCATGACCCCGGACAGCGACAAGCCCTGGTGCCGGGAGCGGACTCAGTCTGTCAAGGATACATTTTCTCAGATTGTCACCAAGGCACGGGAGATGGCAGTTGATTTTCTGTTTATTTCCGGGGATTTATTTCACAGGCAGCCTCTCCAGAAAGATCTGAAAGAGGTTAACTACCTGTTTACCACCATACCGTCTGTGCATATTGTTATTATTGCCGGAAACCATGACCGCATCCGCAATACCTCTGCCCTCCTGAGTTTTTCCTGGTGTTCCAATGTTACGTTTTTTATGAAAGACCAAATGAGCAGCGTTTACTTTGAAGACTGCAATGTAGAGGTTCATGGATTCAGCTATACCACGTCGGAGATCCGCGAAAACCGGGTGGATCACTTATCTGTTCCTCTGGATGGGCGGATTCATATCCTCATGATTCACGGCGGGGATGCCAATCATCTGCCTTTTGATAAAAGCGCTTTGGCTGCTTCGGATTTTTCTTATATTGCCCTTGGCCACATTCATAAGCCGGAGATTCTGTTTCCCGGCAAAATGGCCTATCCCGGCTCTCCGGAGCCTTTGGATAAGACGGAAACCGGAGTCCACGGCATTCTGATCGGAGAGATTAATCCCGGCACAAAGAAAGTCACTTCGTTGGAGTTCCTTCCCTTATGCCGCTCTCAGTATGTTCCGCTGGCGGTCAATGTTTCCCCGGCAACCACCAACATGGAACTGGAAATGAAAATCGCACAGGAGATTGAACGGCGGGGACGCCACCATATTTATCGGTTCCGCATCCGGGGTATGCGTGATCCTCAGATGGAATTCGATATGGAAAATCTCCTTTCCAAATTCCGCATTGTGGAAATTATGGATGAATCGGAGCCTCAGTACGACTTCAGCGCTCTTTTTGCCGAGCATTCCAGCGATATGATCGGTTTTTATATCCGGGCTCTTCAGAAACCTTCCATGAGCCCTGTAGAAAAAAAGGCACTCTACTATGGAATCAATGCGCTGCTTCGCACGAAGGATGAAAGGAGTTAAGCATGAGATTTATCGAACTTCATATTAAGGGCTTTGGAAAATTTCATGATCGCACCATCACCTTTCAGGACGGCCTTAATGTTGTCTACGGAAAAAATGAAGCCGGCAAATCCACTATCCATACATTTATCCGGGGCATGCTTTTCGGCATCCAGCCTATGCGGGGCAAGGCCTCCAGAAATGATCTGTACAACAAATATGAGCCATGGGAAAACAGCGGAACCTATGAGGGGGCGCTCCGGCTGGAACATGGGGGGCACATCTACCGGATCGAACGCACATTCCAAAAGACCAAGAAAGAATTCTGCCTTATTGATGAGACCTTAGGAAAATCCCTGCCCCCTGAAAAGGCCCTGATGGATGAGCTGCTGTGCGGCCTCAGTGAAACGGCATACAATAATACAATCAGTATCGGTCAGTTAAAGTGCGCCACAGATGCCGGCATGGTTACGGAATTGAAAAATTACATTGCCAATATGAACAATACCGGTAATATGGCTCTCAATATCACCAAGGCAACAGATTATCTGAAAGTGCAGAAAAAAGAGCTGGAGGCCCAGCTGGTTCCTGAGGCTGCCCGCTCCTATACTTCCCTTTTAGGGGAAATTAAGACTCTCGAGCGGGAAATATCCGCCCCGGAATATGAAAACCAGCTTCCTGCCTATCAGCAGATGCGGGCCGGCACCCGCTCTCAAATCGACGAGAAGCAGGCAGAAAAGGAATCTCTTCTGCAGAAAGCCGCCAGGGGACGTCAGGTTCTGAGCCAAAATCAATTTACAGATATTCTGTCGATTAAAAATTATCAGCAGAAAACGCAGGGCCTGTATAATGACTATCAGAACACAAAAACGGCATCTGAAAAAAAATCCCGCCGGATTTTTGGCATTGGGGCGTTTATCCTAGCCGCCTTATGCTTTGCCTGCGGCGTATATTTTTATACGCTGGGCGATTGGAATCCTGTTACGGACTTTCTGCTTGACTATCATATTGATTTCCCTGATGCTGCTGTCTTTGCTGTTATGGCTGCGTTTTCGGCGTTTCTCCTTCTGGCTGGGCTTCTTTCTCTATGGAAGGGGAAACGGCTGAAAAAGGAGCTGGCTCTGTCAGCCCAGGTTCTTGAGGAATCTTTTTCCAGGCATTTAGGTGACAAAACTATCTCTCAGGAAGCCCTGGATGCATTCCTGGCACGGATGGCGGAATTTCAAAGATTAAGCGCTTCCATGGATAAATCTGAGGAAACTATTGTGCAGCTGACCAATGACATATCTGCCTTGCAGGAAAAGCAAAACAGCTGCAGTGAAGTCATTGAGAAGCAGCAGAAGCTTCAATGGGAGCTGGAGAAAAAGCTGGAGCTTTTATCCAACTATAAAACTCAGATGGAAGTTCTCCGCAGCACTTTGGCAGAAAACGACCGGATCTCCCAGGAAATTGCCGCCATTGATCTGGCCCGGGATACTATGACAGAGTTGTCTGCTTCCATCAGAGATTCCTTTGGTTTCTATCTCAATAAGACTGCTTCTGAACTTATCGGGGGAATCACGGGGGGGATCTACACCAGTATGAGTATTGATGAAAATCTTAATGCTTTTATGAACACGCCTTCCAAGCTGGTGCCTCTGGATCAGGTAAGCAGCGGTACCATGGATCAGATTTATCTTGCCCTGAGGCTGTCTGCTGCCAAGCTTCTTCAGAGAGAGGCCGCAGAACAGATGCCTTTGATTTTTGATGACAGTTTTGTTCTGTATGATGAAGATCGGCTAAAAAGCGCTCTTAAATGGCTGTCTGCTGCCTACACCGGACAAATCATTATTTTTACCTGCCACCAGCGGGAAGCCCAGATGCTGACTGCCAACCAGATACCTTATACTCTGATTACGATTTAAGTTTAAAGAAGGAGGTTCTTTCTTATGGAGTCACAAGATATACCGCCTGTAGATTGGGAATTAACTGAAGACTATTATCAGAACAGACAAGATATGCCGGAACTTAAGCTGGAAGATTTTATGGATGAGGGGGAAACCGAATCTGTTTCTGGAAAATTCTCCCAGGAGCAGGCCCAGCGGTTCCAAAAAATTGCTGACGACGTACACTGCGTACTGGCTCTGGCTAAAACCGGAAAAACCATCCAGGAAATCGCCGCCCAGCTTAATCTGGAACCGCAGTATGTGTATGATATTCAGGTGTCAGCCCAGGGCTTTCGGGAAGATGATGAGATTGCCGTAGCCCATCTGGTGGAGATGTCACTTTAAGTGGAAATGTGCGCCGTCAAGTCCATATACGGCCAGAGACAGGCATCGGATTTACATGCCTGTCTCTGGCTTTTGGGAAAAAATAATTGTTACAAGTTGTGCCTTTGACAGCCCTCCGCCCTTTTCTTGTCCGCCGAATCCCAAAAAGCAGTTAACGCCACCTATTTCATTTTCCCATCGGATTCTCTCGCAAAATTCAGGGTTGTACCCGGGAACCCTGTCTATTATCACCCTTTCATCATATGTTTCCTGAAAATTTTTATAAACTTGATTTTCATTTTTAAATCCGCCATATAAAATAGTTGCTAAACGTACTGCCTTCTCCCAGTCTTTCTGAGAAATATTGGCCTGCGTCCCTTTTAATGCGAGAAAGTTAATCTGGAGAATTCTTTTTTCATTACCGCCTACGCTGGAAATTTCTGCAACCGGCTGCCCCTCCTGATTGTTAATCACATATAAAACATGGTCTTCTCTTAGGGTATTCTCTTCTGCAGCATTCCATCCTAATCCGCTCCCTGACAGCACCTGTTCCAGCACTTCTCTCTGCAGAGGAAATATGGACGCAGGCATTTTTTGATTTTCGCATTGATTATAGAAAATACCGGCACTTATACATAATGCTATTATAATGATAACCAAGCTATTTTTAATTTTGATTTTATATGCCTCCCATTCTCTTATCTCCAAGTGAACCTATGATGAAAGATTCAGTTTTGTCCTGGAACGCCCGGTTTCTCCGGCCGCAAAAAATTTTTATATCAACCTCCAGCTGTCAAACTAAGTTTACTTCTTTCACTATACACTAACTATCACCTATATCATTAAAATCGAAGTAAAGATCTATCTGGTTAGAATTTGTAACAGAGCCATCAAATGTACAATGAGTTGATTTTATTTCACGGTTAGACTCAGGGGAAAGGTAAATGTCCATTACGTAGTCCGCATTTAAGCTAAAGTATGTTTGAGTACCCCAAGACAATATTCCAGACTCCGTCGTAATACCATAATAGGTATTGACAATTTTAGAATCATGTAAACTCCTGCACGTAAATATAGCGTCTTTATAAGAGGAAGCAATGCAATATGACTTGTCTTCGTCCGGGCTTGTCATATAGAGACGGAGTTGAAACAAAGGAGTATATTGACAGTCTTTCTTTTCCAAATTCATAGAAAAATTACCACTCTCTTCCCCGCTAACTACCTGAATTGGGCATGTAACATAAAGATCATAATCATCATGAAAGACAACACAGTAGAATTTATTTTGATTTCCAGGCGAATAACGTATATTGTCGGAAGAAGTCAGGGTACAGATTATTTCATCGCTGGAATAATCCATGATCACCATCTTAGCAGATGAGATAGGTCTGCCTTTCAGTATATCATAGTTCTCAGTATTCATTAAATCATGGTATATGCGGCCAGCTCTCTCATTTATATAAAATTCTACGCTGCCGCTCTCACTTTCAATGGCTGTTGTGTCTGCCTCTGAATACTCATCTTTCAGCTGCTGAATCAAATCAAAATTTTGTCTGATTAACAGTTCTTCTGGAGAAAGCTCCGCCTTCTCATCATCTCTAACGGTATCATCACTATCCTGTTCACTGGACTCCTGAGAACTCTCACTCTGAATATTATTGTCTTGTTCACTGCTGTTGTTACTATTGATATCAACTACAAAGTGCAGATTCACAAGGCCGAGAACCAGCAGCATCAGCCACATAAGTATGAAAGTCATCTCACGCACAGAAAGCTTTTTCTTTTGAGATGGTTTCACTTCAAAAAAAATGAGGAAAATTGTTATCGGCAATCCCAGTGCGCCTATAGCGGTAAGCAGAATGGATATTATAGTAGGACCGTTTACTGACATCTTATATCCCCCCTCGATTCAATCTTCTCACATATGTAAAAATTTGTCAATATACAGGCCAGTTTATCAGCATAGGGAGTTAGGCCATAGTAGAACTATTAAACCATTGCTCTTAAAAAGCTGTACTCATATAGAAAGTATTGTTACATCAATATCTATGTAATTTAACAAGGACTGTCCTTTGACAGCCCTTGCAGCAGTATATTTATTTAGATTTTATTAGCAGCCAGGTAGCAAGACATATACTTAATTACTTTTCTGCATTGTTTAAAAACCAACTGTCACTGTTATCCTACTGTGGACAACCTGCCGATTTTTTTAAGGAAAATCTCCCTTATATATCCGCCGTACTTTTCTTTTACCGCCACCGGCTCATAACCCTGGCTGACAATGTTGTTCCTGCTGTAATAATTATCCGGGTGAACCGTGCACATCAGATACTTAAATCCCTTTTTCTGCAAGTCCTTTTCTGCCGCCTGCATTAATCGGTATTGAAGCTTATGTCCACGGTATTTGGGAAGTATGGCTATGGAATCCATATGGGCCACCAGGGGAAGTTCCCTTTCCTCCAATCCTGCATCATATCCCAGATTATTGGGGCTGGTTCCTGGTATTGCTGCCATAAAAACTCCCGCAACACGGCCGGTATCTGCGGCTACAGCCTTGTATCCAAGGCCTTTGCCGCCCTGCAGCATCTCATAGGTGTAATCTGCGTTGTCCGCCACAAACCATTCCTTGTTATCCAGATCATTCCACACAGTCTGGATAATATCCGCAAACGTCTGATAATCCGCAGCATCAGCCAGCTCAATCGTAAATTCCACTTGCTCTGCCATGAATCACTTCCTCCAGTTAAGCCGGTGCAGGCTGCCTTCCATACTCATCTTTTCAAATCCGTTCTGCCGCAGAGCCTCATAAAGTACTATGGATACTGCATTGGACAGATTCAGGGAACGGATATCGCCCCACATGGGAATCCGCACGCAGTTTTCCTGATGCTCTAAAAGAAGCTCCTCCGGAATCCCTGCACTTTCTTTGCCAAACATCAAATAACAATCTGGTTCATAGGAAATATCCGTATACGCCTTTTTGGCCTTGGTGGTAGCCATATAAATCCTGGCCCCCGGGTTTCTCTCCAGAAAATCTTCAAAATTGCAGTAAACGATTACATCCAGCATATCCCAGTAATCAAGTCCTGCCCGCTTTCTGGCCTTCTCGTTGATCTTAAATCCCAAGGGTTCTATAAGATGAAGCCTTGTATTGGTTGCCACGCAGGTTCTTCCGATATTCCCTGTATTGGCAGGTATTTCCGGTTCAAACAGTACAATATTCATGTTAAGCCTTTCCGTCAAGCCGCTTCACAAACCGCTCCATGCGCCCCAAAGCCTCTTTCAGGCTCTTTAAGGAATATGCATAGGACACCCGAAGAAATCCCTCCCCACAGGCGCCGAATGCGGTTCCCGGCACAACTGCTACCTTTTCTTCCTGCAAAAACCGGTTGGCAAATTCCTCCGATGTCATGCCGAACCGCTTAATGCTGGGAAACGCATAGAATGCGCCGTTAGGTTCAAAACACGAAAGTCCCATTTCTTCAAAAGCATGAAGCACAAATCTCCTTCTCTGGTCATAGGATTCCCGCATCATTTCCACATCCCCATCTCCATCCCTGACAGCGGAAACTGCAGCATACTGGCTGGTAGTAGGGGCGCACATGATGGCAAACTGATGAATTTTAAGCATCTGCTCCTGAATCACATGGGGAGCCGCCGCATAGCCCAGCCTCCAGCCAGTCATGGCATAGGACTTGGAGAATCCGTTGATCAGCACGGTTCTCTCCTGCATTCCGGGAAGAGACGCAATAGATACGTGACGCTCTGATCCAAAAGTCAGCTCACAATAAATCTCATCGGAAAGCACAAACAGATCATGCTCTAAAATAACCTCTGCAACCGCTTCCAGATCCTCTCTTCTCATGACAGCCCCTGTAGGATTATTGGGGAAAGGCATAATCAAAATCTTGCTCTTATCCGTGATCTTTTCTCTCAGCTTCTCTGCAGTAAGCCTGAACTGGTCGTTCTCCTCCAGTTCTATAATTACCGGCTTGCCGCCTGCCAAAACCGTACACGGCAGATAGGACACAAAGCTGGGCTGGGGAATCAGCACTTCATCTCCGGGATTCAGCATGGCCCTTAATGCAATATCAATAGCCTCGCTGCCGCCTACCGTTACCAAAAGTTCCTTATCCGGATTGTATGTAAGGCCGCAGCGGCGCTGCAGATAATTGGCAATCTCTGTGCGCAGCTCTTTTAATCCTGAATTAGACGTATAAAAAGTCCTTCCCTTTTCCAGGGAGTAAATTCCTTCCTCCCTGATGTGCCAGGGCGTGTCAAAATCCGGCTCGCCTACACCCAGGGAAATGGCATCCTTCATCTCGCTGACAATGTCAAAAAACTTTCTGATTCCAGATGGCTCTATGGTTGTAATCACATCTGATAAAGGGTTTCTCATGGGGTAATCAGCATCCTTTCATCCTGAACTTCCTGCACCAGTACAGTTCCATGGTCTTTATATTTTTTCAAAACAAAATGAGTTGCCGTGCTGAGGACAGATTCCATAGGGGAAAGCTTCTCGGACACGAACTGAGCTACCTGCCGCATGGTCCTTCCCTCAATAAATACAGTAAAGTCATAGGCGCCTGACATCAGGTATACGGCATTTACTTCACTGTACTGGTATATTCTCTCTGCGATCTTGTCAAATCCCATGCCTCTCTGAGGCGTCACCTTTACTTCAATCAGGGCAACCACTTTTTCATCACTGGTATTATCCCAGTTAATCAGGGTGTGATATCCGCAGATAATGTTCTCTTTTTCCATATCCGCAATTTCGTTGGCCACTGCGACTTCACTTTCTCCCAGAAGAATAGCCAGATCTTTTATATCAATTCTGCTGTTCTTCTCTATCACTGCTAAAATTTTCTCTCTCATAATGCTGCCTCCTGTATAATCTTTTGAATCTCATCTTCCCTTGGCCGCTCCATATAGCCCCTTATGTGGCCGTGGCGGACTTGCCGTTTAATGCCTGCCTGGATCTTTCCTATGACAGATGCTTTTATGCCGTCTGCCGCCAATTTCTCACACAGGTTCCACCCATGATCTGACGCTGCAACCATGCAGTTGGAGCTAAGCAGACGATACGGATTCAAGTCATATCTTTCACAGACTTCTATGGTCTCCTGTTTAACCGGAATTTTGTACAAATCTATGTCAAACCCCAGCCTGTACGCACCTGACAGATTCCAAAGGGCGGTAAAAATACCGCCCCTGCCGACTTCTTCCCATTCCGTGGCACCGTACTTCTGCCATGGTATGGATATTCCGTCTATTTGAATTTCGTCATTCTGCTGTATCTGTTGAAGATATTCTTTCGAAAACCAGGTGAGAAGCTCTTTCTCCCGAATCAGGCCTATTCGCCTGGCGCCTTCCCGGCCTGCATAGCCAGCCGCCACCAGGTCCTGGCCAGGCGTCATGATCCCTTTAGGCTCCCGCTGTATCATTAACATGGCAATAACCTGCTTTCACTGTGTATATAAGGCTGTCAGCTTGTATATCCCGGCCCTCCGTCAATGCCTTCAATGGGCGCTGACGGCTGAGACTGTTCTGGAATGCTTTCCGCCGGAGCTGTCTGGGCAGGCGTTCCCTCTCCTTCCGCCGGAATTCCCTCTGCGGGATCTGGCTGGGCAGGCGCCGGCGGAGCGGCGGGAGCCGGAGGGCCTACCCGGTATACGGCTTTAGACGCATTGTAAGTATCTGTGTGGAGAAGCGTTCTCTCTGTCTCCACGCCGTCTATATAGACACATTTCCAAAGCCTTGATTTCAGTCCCTGGTGAGCTGACTGCACCCGGACCCTGGCACCTGGAGCAAGAGACGGATCTACTTTGGTAATTGGCTCCCCTGCGCTCTGAACGCTCAGTGTCTCGGACTGGAATTTTATGGTTCTGTTTGCTGGCCTGGTTTCTTTCCCATAGATTGTAAATGTAAGTGTTCTCCCACTTGTTCCGCCTTCCACATAAATCGGCGTATCATAGGGATTTGTCACCTTTATGTCTTTATAAGTTCCTGCAATTGCTGCATCATTCGACGGCGGCACATAGGTCACTATCATAGAGTGATTCTGCCTCTGGGTAATCTCCAGTTCTGCAAACAGCGCCGCATTGTACAGGGTAGTAGCAATCTGGCAGACGCCTCCGCCTACGCTGTCCACTACCTGGCCGTTCTCATAGGCAGCTGCCGTGGCATATCCGTTGGCTGTAGTAAACGGCTGCATACATTCATAACCGGACAGTGTTTCTCCTGGCATCAGTACATGGCCGTTAATCTTGGAAGATCCTACCTGGAGGTTTGTGGCCCTTGCCCGGCCGCTGCTGCTGAAGTCCGTAGAAAAGGTTCCCAGCACATCCTGTATCTGTGACAGCATCTCTGTAGTTTTTGCCGGTTCCGAAACCGCTACTGCCGCCTTTACATAGACGGGCTGCTGCAAGTCTCCCTGTATTCCCTGACGCAGCATTTCCATGGTCTGTGCCAGATCCACCATAAGCCCGTTCTGAGACGGGGTTATCACAAACTGACCGTTTTCTCTGGTAATGGAAGCATCTAAGGCTTCTCTCTGCAGAGGATGACACAATATTTCCAAAGTACTCTGCATAGTGCCTTCATCTGCCTTCAAATTCAGTGGAAGCTCAACGGGATTTCTTCTTAAATCTTTTTGTTTCATGTAGCGCTGTATAATATTACCGGTGTGATATTCTTTTACTGTCTCTTCCACTACACTCGGATTGTCCCAATAATATCCCAGCCCTTCCACAGTAGTCTCTATAACAGTTCCGTCCACATCCAGAGTGACTGTCTGCGCCTTCATGGCTGCCGCAATCTCCTCCGCTTTCTGCTTTGCCTCTTCCTCCTCAAATCCTCCCAGATCCTGGCCGCCTGCCGAAATCCCCTCCGGCACCACAGCTGCCTGCACCGTGGCAGGGCATCCCCAGGCCAGGCCGAAAAGTACAGCTGTAAATCCTGCTGCCCATATCCATTTCTTCATAATCTCTCCCTCAGCTACTGTCCTTGTATCTCGCTTTAGTAGTTCAGGGCACTTAAAACCATAGGTGCCACCATCGCCAGAACCAGAAGGATCACAATAATGGAAGACACGATTTTTCTGTTCTTTTTATTGTTGAAATCAAACATCATTTTTATTCACCTCTTTATTATTCTTCCGTACTGTGACCTGATTTTATCCCTCATTCTGAAACTTTTATTTTGGCTGCGGAACTCATCTGCACAGTTTATAGCATTGTATGTCTGCAGGAATCATACCTTCTGATTCCCATAAGGTATATTCTATGCTATTTTAGTCATTGATGCAAGACCTGTTTTCGCCTTTTTCGGCTGCATTCTGCCAAATTATGCCTTCCTTTCCATTCCATATGCCGATTGTCACAGCTTCTCCGTTGTGGCTTACACGATTCCGGTTTCTATAATCAAACAATATCATCCTTCCGTCACTCATTACTTCAATGTGAGCCATTTTGCCCATCTGTCTGGAATCGTAAGCCTCATATCCTTTTAGATATCGAGGGTTTTTGTTCTCCTCCTCAAAAAACTCCCGTATGGCAGCTTTATATCTGCTTTGATCATTGGCAAATTTGGGACGGCTTTTGACATTTTCCCGCAGATACAGATCGTACATTAAAAGATCACAATATTTATGGATTCGCTGAGGGTCTTTCTCTTTCAGAAAATCATAAAGTATTTCATACCTGGTCAGCCGGCTGTGGCTTATGCCGGCAAGGCCATGGCATTCATAATACATTCCTATGTCCCGAAACATGGCGTAAGGAGTCTTCCAGAATGTCTCCATCTCCCTCAGTGTATGGACAAATTGACAGCTGTTATAATAAACCTCTACCATTTCTTCTACCATTTTAAGTTCAAGAATCTCTCCATACGTCAGCCACCGGGTAAAAAGCACTTCGTAAGGCGGTTCTTCATGAAAGCAAAGGCCGTAATCTTTGGCAGCGGCCGCCATATATGATCCTTTCAATACTTTCAGAAATCCCAGCTGAAGCTGATCCGGCCGCATGCCGTATACCCGATCAAATGACTGGCAGAAACTGGAAAAGTCCTCATATGGCAGTCCGGCAATCAGATCCAGATGCTGGTGAATATTGGAAAATCCCCTGACTGCCTGTACTGCCTTTTCTAATTTTTCCAAATCCGTCTTTCTGCGGATCTCTTGGATAGTCTGCAGATTCGTTGTCTGAACCCCGATCTCCAGCTGAATAAGCCCCGGTCTCATTTTACTCAGCAGTTTCAGCTGTTCTTCGTCTATAAGATCTGCCGAAATTTCAAAGTGAAAATTTGTAGTTCCATTGTCATTGTTCAGCAAAAATTTCCAGATTTCCAGACAATGACTTTTTCTGCAGTTAAATGTTCTGTCTACAAATTTTACCTGAGGCACTTTCTTTTCCAAAAAATATCCCAGTTCTTTCTTCACCAAGCTGATGCTTCTGAAACGCACCGTTTTATCAACAGAGGAAAGGCAGTAGCTGCAGGAAAAGGGGCATCCTCTGCTGCTCTCATAATAGATAATCCTGTGCTCCATTCCATCCAGGTTCCTATAAGGAAAAGGTATTTCGTCCATATGAAGCAGCGGCCTTATGGGGGTTGCTTTTATCCGCCCTGACTGATCCCTCAAAACGATTCCTGAAATCTCCTTTAATCCTGTATCCTTTTCATGCTCATGATCTGAAATTGATTGGGCGTTTTCGCTGCTGGATGCCTGTTTTGACAGTAGCTCCTGCTTTTCGTAGTAATCTGCCAATTCAGAAAAAGTCTGCTCCCCTTCCCCCACCATAATTCCTGTAACCGCTGGCTCTTCTGCCAAAACAGTTTCTGCATCATAGGATACTTCCGGCCCGCCCAGCCATATTTTAGTCTTTGGCAGCACTTTTGCAAGGTTTCTCACCAGCTGTTTTATATAAGTAATATTCCAAATATAACAGGAAAATCCCACTATATCCGGTTTCCTTTTATAAATATCCTGTAAAATGCCATCCATCTGGTTGTTAATGGTGTACTCTCCGATCTCAATCCGGCTTCTGCCCTTCTCTTTACTGTTTTGGGCCAGGGCTTTTTCTGCATAGGCTTTCAGACTGTAAACCCCTAGATTGGAATGAATATATTTTGCGTTGACAGCTGCTAACAGTATTTTCATATTACCCTCCATGCGCCTGCCTGCGGACCCACCGCCGCACATGAAAGTCCGGCGGGCACATTTGGCATACCTGAATTTATGCCGCCTATTTGGCGGCGGGACTTTTTATAGTAATCAAATTTTCATAATGTGATACCCTGCTGCCTTTGTCAGACGGTTCATAATAGCCCTTCCCAGATTGTCCCCGGAAAAACTCTCCGAATAAATTTCATCCACATCCAGGCTGTCAAACTCTCTCAGCACCGCAAACAGGCTGTGTGCAATGCTTTCCTCCCTGTTCCGATGGCCCAGGCTTCGGATCACTGCCTCCGCCGGATATAAAGCTTTCGTTTCCTCCGTGCAGATAATCCCTGCCTTTTGTCCTCTTGCTGCGGTTTCGGAAGCAAGTCTTATAATTGTATCTGTCACTTTGGCGCTTACGGCGCCCCCTTCCCAAATTCTATCTTCTATCAATGTCAGATTTGCCTTAGGTGCATAGTGGCGGTATTTCATTCCAGGCGCTTTTGGCCTTATGCCGGATTTTAAAGGCCCTGCAATGGCTGGATCAATTTCTATCCGGCCTGCAGTTTCCTGAAGCATTTCCACAGTAATTGCCCCAGGCCGTAAAAGCATGGGAATGTCTCCTGTTACATCCACAATAGTGGATTCTACCCCGATTTCCACCGGCCCTCCATCCACAATCATTTCAATCCGTCCATCCATATCCTGAAGCACATGGCCTGCCGTCGTAGGGCTGGGACGTCCGGAAGTGTTGGCGCTGGGAGCCGCTACAGGGATACCTGCCAATTCAATCAGGCGGTTTGCTATGATATCATCCGGCATCCTTACGGCTACTGTGTCAAGACCACCAGTAGTGGTATGCGGCACAAGACTGCTCTTCATAAAAATCATAGTCAAAGGCCCCGGCCAATATGCATCCATCAATCTTTGTCCTGCCTCCGGAATCCCGGATACCAGAGGCTGAAGATCTGATATTTTTGCTATATGGGCTATTAAAGGATTATCTGACGGCCTTCCTTTTGCCGCATAGATTTTAGCCGCTGCATGTTCATCCAGGGCATTGGCCCCCAGACCGTAGACTGTTTCCGTGGGAAAAGCTACCAGACCTCCTGTGCGAAGAATTGCGGCGGCTTCCTCAAGGCTGGCATTATCCAGCTCTGTTCTATTGATCGAAATCATCCTGGTTTTCATGTACAATCCTTCTTTTTGTCATAATTCCTATATCACGGGACATTTTACCATAAATAAGTCCCTGATTGCAACTAACCAGGCAGCAGTTCTTTTTTTATATTTTCGGGATATATTTAAAACAAGAATTCTCTTTGGAGCAGGCTTTGAAACCTACCAATACGAACCAAACTCCGTCTCCAGCCAAAAAATCCTCATTGCTGTCAGGCACAGAACTGATCATGACAATTCTGCTGCTTTTTTTTATCTATCATCTGTCCCGGCAGGCCGCCATGCTGACTTCCGTCACTGCCTCCCCGTCTGCCAAGAAAACCTCTAATCCTGTTGTTGTAATTGACAGCGGACATGGCGGAAGGGACCCAGGAAAAATCGGCATTGACGGCAGTCTGGAAAAGGATATAAACCTGCAGATTGCACAGAAGGTAAAGAACTACCTGGAAAAATCCGATGTGACAGTGATTATGACCAGGGATGGTGACGCAGGTTTGTATGATGAAGGCGACGGCAACAAGAAAATGGCTGATATGAAAGGGCGATGTAGCCTTATTAACCAGGCTTCGCCGGTTCTTACAGTCAGTATTCATCAAAACAGTTACCACCAGGAACCTATAAGCGGCGGTCAGGTATTCTATTATAAAAATTCCCAACAAGGCAAACGCCTTGCGGAGATCCTGCAGAAGCGGTTTGACTTTGTCCTGGGAGAAAACAACCGGCGCACTGCAAAAGCCAATGACAACTATTACCTCCTTCTCCATGTCCGCTCCCCTATTGTGATTGTGGAATGCGGGTTTTTAAGCAACAGGAACGAAGCTGCCCTGCTGAACACAGAGGAATATCAAGATCGTCTGGCGTGGACCATTCATATGGGCATTATGGAGTATTTAAATACGCAGTAACTTTACAGGCCACCGAAGCAAAAAACGGTACTGCCTTTACTAAGCCGTACCGTTTTTCTCATATCTGTATTTTAATTTTCTTCTGTTCTTATGGCCTGGATCTCTTATTATAGTCTACAACCGCATCCTCCAGTATTTCATCCATATACATCGATAAAATGCTGGTGCGGTTGTACCTTTGCCACAGCTCATAATATGGCGTTGCCATAATATAATCTTTAATCTCATAGGCTCTCCCGCCAACTGCCCGTACATTCAGCATTGCATATACTTCCGCCATGCCTCTTATCTCGTCCGGGCTTACTTCTTTTCCCTCAAGCTCGTCTCTGGCCTTACTATAAAAAATATCCTGAAGGAATTCGTCTGCATATTGTCTGAAATCTTGAAGGTTCCTGTCCGGATTCCCCTTTCTGTCTGCCCACCCTGTTACATCTGTTACTTCCGTATGGTAAAAATAATTTTCAGAGTTAAAAAACTGCAGGACTCCATACTGGCACGGCGATACTGACAATGCCGATGTGACAATCTCGTCAATGGCATATTTCTGGGAGGACTTGTAATGCTGTACATGCAGATGGCCGCTTAGAAACAGCCCTATATTCCACTCATCCAATTTCCGCTCCAGTTCCTCTGCATGTTCAATTGTACAATCTTCCTCATAAATCCGGCTTTCATCCAGCAGATTATGATGGCTTACTGCAATGACCCGCCGTTCCTGAACCCAGGCTTCATCCATCACCTCGTCAATCCACTGATACGTCTCTCCCCTGATCATTCCGCCTACCAGTGCACCGTCTTCATACTGACAGCTGTCCAGCATCAACAGCCATGTTCCGTCTGCCAGTTCGTAGGTATAGCTGAGAGAAGCCGGGTCTCTGCTTATAGATTCCCCATAGCCGAAGTTTTCATAGATTTTTGCAAATTGCTCAGGAGTGGTAAGCTCTGTAGGCACCCTTTCTTCCCCTTTATAAGAGCATGCCTTATGATTGTTGATATCATGGTTTCCGGGAATCACCACTACAGGAATGCCTGCATTCTCCACTCTCTGCAGCTGCTGAGCCAGTGCCTCCTGGCTGATACGTTCTCCATTAAGTGTCAAATCTCCGGTCAAAATCAGTACCTGCGGCCTCCGCTCAATAACCTGATCCAAGAATGCATCGGTAATCTCCCACACATATGCTGCCATTTTTCCGTCTGCCTTATTTGCCATCTCCTGAAAAGCAATACCAAAATCAGTCAGCTCTTTAGCCAGATAATGAATATCCGATGCAATCACGATCTCCGGATTCACCGTCCCTGTCTCCGTGCCCAGATCCGGCAGCTGAAGAGCCTCAATGGTGGTCTCTTCCGGAGAAAGATTGGGGGCTGTAGGGCCTTCCTCTATATCTTCTACTGTATTCTTCTCAATAATAATGTCTGAACCTGCTACCGGTTCGCCCCGATTTTGCTGAGCCAAAGAACATCCGCCAAGCATCAGTGCCCCTGTACACAGACATAGTATTACTATCCCTCTCATGTAACCGCCTCTGTCATCTATTCGTTTACTTTTACCACATCCCATATCGATGCCGGCTCGAAACCCAGCTTCCAGCACCCTACTCCGGCTAGATCATATTCTCTGATAAGATCCATTTTCAGGCCCAAAGAAGTGGCTTCCTCCATCCAGATCTGCTTCAGGCCTGCTTCCGAATCAAGTTCTCCATAGTACTGTCCCAATTCTTCCTGCCAGTACAATTCCACATCGTTTTCTTCAACCCACTTCAAGGCATCTTTAATCCCCATAGCAGATGTGGTGATCATACCGTCTTTTTCTGTCCAGATTCTGGTATAGAACGGCACCGCATTAATTACTTTTTCCTTGGGAACCTGTTCCAAAGTATTTCTGATTCCCTCTTTCACAAAATTGTAAGATGCCACCGATCCGGCTTCTCCTCCAGCATGGTGTTCATCATACCCCATAATTATCACATAGTCTGCCACGCGCCCCTGCTCCGCCCGGTTATAAAAAGCATTGTATCCAGCCGGAACATAGTTATCTACTGAAAGGATAATGCCCTCCCTGCGGCAGGATACTGACAATTCCCGAATAAACTCGACGTAATGGGGGCCTGCTTCCGGTTTAATTCCTTCAATATCCAAATTAATTCCATCCAGATCATAAGTCTTTACATCTTCCATGAGGGAACTGATCAGTTTCTTGCGAACCGATGTCTTTGCAAAAAGGATCTCAGAGTTTACATTCTCCCCCATGTTAAAATTATCCAGCGCCGCCCATACCTGCATCCCCATACTATGGGCCTTATCTACATAGCTGCGGCTGGCATAGGAATGATATGTACCGTTATTATCTGTCAAAGCAAACCAGGTGGGAGCAATGACATTAACCCCTGAAGTATTGGCAATCAGCTGCTCCATAGCATCATTGGCATTATCGCCAGTTACCTGGTGCCACACAAGGCAAACCTTTTCATCCATGGAAATATTTGTGTACTCCGGAAGCTCTGCAGTGCATGGATGCTCCTGACTTTTTATGTCCTTAATAATCTTATTTTTCAGATATCCTGTATGCCCGTCATCTGTCCGGACTTTCGTCCATTCTTCTGACTCCTCCAGAATAATTATATTCCCGCCTTTCTCCACGTAAGTCAGCACTGGACTCTTAATACTGGGTTCCACCCTGACTGCTGACCGCTTATCTGCAGTTCCTGTGCGGAAAGGTTCCCATCGGTTGTCCAGATAAATCCTCTTATACTCTCCCCCCGTGTAACTGTCCATATCCACTGCCGTGTAATTGTTGATTAGGCCCATGGAAAGGTAAACTTCATCTCCCTCTAAAAGCAGGAGCGGAGCCCCTGTACTGCCTTCAGTTCTCTTGTCTGCATAAACGATGGAATCAGGAAGTGCATACACCAGAAGTTTTTCCGTATCATCCCAGTAGAATTTCTCATTAACCGAGCTGTTGACCCATTGAAGGGGCAAATATATCTGGCCGTCCCTGGTGATCCCTTTTATCTTCTGCAGTTCTTCATTAAAAAAAACTGCTGTCTTCTCACCGCTGACTCCCAGCACCTGCCCTAAGTCTGCAGGTTCCTTCGTAGGCATAAGCCGGCCTGCCGCCCACCAGCCTGCAATTGCTGCCGCTATCAGGATAATCAGCGCTATGGCCATAAAAATTGGAATCCGTTTTTCTCTCAAGGTTCCTCCTCCTTATGTGTCTGCACAATAATGTCTTTAGTATAGCATATTTTCATAGTCCTGCATCTTAATTTTTCTTTAATCCCGCTGCAGGCTTCCACGCAAAAAATGGCGCCAGGCAGCAGACCGCCTGGCACCACATAAAGTATGCAGCCAGGTTCCGCATCCTTTTGGCTGCAGGCTGAATATGGTATTCTCCCGGAACCTGGTATCTTATTGCTGTTTAACGATTATAAACCCGATCAAAATGAATTTCCTTTAAAGTTCCCTCATCACCTCCTATGTAGTCGCACATATAAAAAGCTCCATCTTCTCTTACCTGGAAAATCTTATCCCAGTCCTTATCCTCTGCTATTACCCCGTCTATGTAAATCGGGATGCCTTTGGATTCAAACCGCCTTAATCCGTCTACGTACTGCCTCTGTTCCTCCGCACTGTACCCTTCCATCCAATCTTCTCCTCCGTTTTTAACCGCTGTCCCTTTTCATTCTCCATAGAAGGTTTTTCCGTGACACACTGCCTGAAAAAGAACCCTGCATGAGCGTTGTCTCCATCCACCCAATCAGCTCCCGGGTAACCGTAAATGCATCTGCTGAAAATGGAATCCTCCAAACTTCTGGTTTCCGCCTTTTATTCCACTCCTTTCTGGATTCTTCACTGCCAAAGGCTGTCAAAAATTTCCAGCTTTCTTTTTCTGCGTCCCCTTCCGATTCGGCAATCTCCCAAAATGCATTCATCTGCCACTCGCTGAAGGACATGACGATCCAGACAGCACTGCATCTCGTCAGCTCTATGCACACTTGCTTCTTCATAGAGCCAAAGTCAATAAGTATCTCCTCATATTCTGCTGCCAGGCATTCCATCAGCCTGCTGCTGTCTGCCCTGGGATAATAATCCACTTTCTGAATCTGATAGCAGCAGGCATCCTGAAGCTGACCAGTACACATTTTTCCCAAACGACTGAAGTCTCCATGGCTGTTCCATTCCAGCACTGCTGTCCTTTTTCTTTCCACGCTCTGTAAGTAATTGGCTGCCAGCAATATAAGATGAGTGACTCCCACCCCTCTGCCGGCTCCGGCAATCCCCGTAATCCTCGGCTTTGTTCCCCTCCCAGCAAAGCCCATTGATGAAAATTTCGTTTTTTCTTCCGCCTCTCACAGTCAAAAATTTATTATAACATAACTGGCTGTTTTATTCCTGCTGCCTGTGGCTTTCTTTCATATGTTTCTTCCACATGCCTGTATCTCCACCTCCTTTAGCCTTTTTCCAGTTTCCGGCTCTTTTCTTTCTGGCTCCTGTGCCTCCGTCCAACACTCCTGTTATCCTTATCAGTTCCTGAAAAAAAGCTTTATTCTCTTTTTCCATCTTCCACGGGTTCCTGAACACCGGCACCTGCAGGCATCTGGTTTGATCCACTCCTTCCGGAAAATCTGGCTTCATTTCAGAGACAGTACGATTATAAAGCACCGCAAATTCCCGGCAGTCTCTCAGCTCATGAATTGCCAAGCCTCCTGCCTCCTGTTCCCACCATTTTCCGCCATGGATCAGCCACAGCGCCTTTGCCTCCCGATCATCTTGCACTGCTTTCCATTCCAATCCGTAATCGCGGATAACCACTGGATATTCCACTGGCTTCAGATAGACAGAATCCCCATAGAAAGGCTTCATAGCCACCTGGTTTATCTGATAAATCCCATAGGAATCCAAAGCGCTTCTGCACCGAAGCGCCATGGCACGCACATCGCCTGATAAATTTCTTTCTTCGTAAAGTGTTTTGCAGCCAGACTGGTTTAAGTATTGGGCCAGCCCTATTGCAACATGTGTCGTCCCTACGCCGTGACGGCTTCCTGCCAGAGCCAGTATAAGAGATGATAATTGATTTTCTTTGAAAACACCTGTTTGAGAATACAGATATTCTAATTCCTGTTTTAGTTCCGGGATTGATGGATAGCGCCGGGTCTTGTCTTCCCGCACGCAGATTTCGACGATTCTGCCAAGGGCTTTATCACTCATGGTTTCTGCCCCACGCTTTATATGCCCTGTTGAAAGATAGTATAGAAGAGCTCCGATCTGATAGATATCAGTGTAGGTTCCCAGCACGCCTCCAGTCTTTTGTTCAGGCGCACTGAAACCAGGGGTTCCGTATCGAAACAATGACTCATTGACCTCACAAATACGGCCTGCATGGTCAAAATCCAGCAATTTCACATATCCATGACAAAATAACAGATTCTTAGGCTGCAAATCCAAATATAAAATAGGGGTTTTTCCTGCGGAATGCAGGTAATGGACCAGGTCACAGACTTGAATTCCTATGCGGAGCGCTGCTTCCCGGTTCAGATGTCCCTGGTCTTTCACCAGGTCATAGAGAGTATCTCCCTCAAGATATTCTTCAATGAGATAACTGTTGCTGCAATCTTCTTCCAGATCGTACACGATGGGAATCCCCGGATGGCATAAGGAAGTAAGAAGAAGGGCTTCCTTTTTAAATTGCCCATATCCGGCTGAAGACTTTGGAACCTGCTTTATGGCACGGTATTCTCTCAGTTCCTGATGGAATGCCAGGTATACGGTTCCTCTCTGTCCCTTTCCTAATGTACGTATTAACTGATATTTTCCAAACAAAACGGTGTTCTCTACCATCCCACCTCCTTTGTCCAATATCATCTCTTATGGGAATATCTTAATACATTTTACTCCTTTTGGCAATGGCTAATTGATAATTCTATAAATTTTTTTTTAAATTTTCTACATAGCAATTGATATTTGATCGTATTCTATAGTATATTATTATTGAGTTATTCTATTCCTGTTTAAGTATACTTGAAATCAGGTTTTTTACTCTTATATGTGGTTTCGCAAAATGGCATTGAAAAGGAAGTGATCCTAAATGAAAATAGAACGGATTAATGACAACCAGATTCGCTGCACCCTTACCAGCTTTGACTTAAGCGTGCGCAACTTGAATCTGGGAGAATTGGCTTATGGAAGTGAAAAAGCCCGGGGATTGTTCCGGGAAATGATTCAGAAGGCTTCCAATGAAGTAGGTTTTGAAGTTGAGGATATTCCTCTAATGGTGGAAGCCATTCCTCTTTCCAATGAAAGCATTATGCTGGTGATTACCAAGATCGAAGATCCGGAGGAACTGGATACTCGTTTCTCCAAGTTTTCGCCGTCATCAGAAGTTTCCTCCGATATGCTGTCCAATCTGGCAAATGAGCTGTTGGAAGGTGCGGACGGATTATCCAAGCTGCTGGGCGAACATCTATCCTCCCTGCTTACGGACAGCACCCTATCCGGAGACGAATCGGCATCCCAGTCAGATACTCCTTCCCTGCGGATTTATACTTTTGACAGCCTGGACATGATATCGGAAGCCGCCCGGGCAGTGAAAGGCCTTTTTGACGGTATTAACACGCTTTACAAAAAACCGGACACCTGCCAATATTTCCTGGTCATTAAAAATGACGGCAGCGATTCCCTGGCATTCAGCCGTGTATGTAATGTTCTGGCTGAATACGGAACCAAGCTTCATCATGAATATGCCAGTGAAGCTTATTATGTGGAACATTATGAAGTTATCTGCCAGGATAAGGCACTTCAGGTATTTTCTTCTATTTAAATAGATCCGCCAGCCGACAGATGTCTGAGGGAATAATCGGAAAAAGCCGTCTGCAGAGACTGCAGGCGGCCCTTTTGCTGTTCTATGCCTAACAGGAATCAGCGATCAGCCAATATCTCATTCATCTTGGATACCAGATCATCACAGTCAATTCCATGAACATAACAAGCTTCTTCCAGGCTTTCGCCCTGAGCAGACGGGCATCCTAAACAGTGCATTCCGGCACCCATCAGCATCTGCGGAATCAGCTCGTCCATCTGCACCAGCTGACCGATAAGCATTTCTTTATTAATCTGCATGGGTAATTCCTCCTTTCCATGTACTATCTCTACTATAATACTTTTCCCAAATCTTGGCAAGCAAAGAATCCTTCTGCTATTCTGTAATGGTAATCATCCCAATATAATATTGACACTTTTTCCGCAAAGCAGACACCAAAGCTGCAAAAAAATATTGCTTTCAATTTTAAACAATTGCACCTGGAATTTCCTCTTGAATATTCGCCGATTATGGTATAAAATGATTACACATGTATAGAATATAAGGAGGTAAGAATTATGGCACGTGTTATCAGTGATGCTTGTGTAGCTTGCGGTACCTGCGAGGGCGAGTGCCCGGTAGGCGCTATCTCTATGGGAGACGGACAGTATGTAATTGATGCTGATTCCTGCATCGATTGCGGCGCTTGCGAAGGCGCTTGCCCAACTGGCGCTATCAGCGAAGCTTAAGATGTATCCATAGATACTTAAAGCCTTTAAAATGCCTCTTCCGTTTGCGGAGGAGGCATTTCTTTTACTGAAATTATTATAAATAGAATTTAATTGATGACTAAACAGCCTCTGAAAGGAGTTTATTATGTACAAACCCGTTATCGGCCTGACTCCCGGGCATAATACTGATACCCAGGATGCATTTCTGCGTTCCACCTATCTGCAGGCCCTGACTGCCGTCGGAGCCATACCTGTGATGCTCCCTCTGGAGCCTTATTCTGATGATTATGAGCAAATAGCTGACGCTTTTGACGGCTTTCTGTTTACTGGCGGGCCTGATGTTCAGCCTTTCCTGTTCGGAGAAGAAACCCATGAGCACTGCGGCAATGCATCCTCCAAACGCGACTCTATGGAGCTGGCCCTGCTCTCCCGGGTTATGGCAGCTAAAAAGCCGGTTTTCGGCATCTGCCGGGGGCTTCAGTTGATCAATATCGGGCTGGGCGGAACCATATATCAGGATATACCCAGCCAGTACTACGGATGTGCTGAAAAGAAACCGGATTTTCCCTTAGCACACACGCAGCCCTACGATTATGAAATCCCTTCCCACACCGTAATGCTTGATGCCAAAAGCCGCCTTGCCACTGTCTGCGGCTGCACCTCGCTTAAAGTCAACAGCATGCACCATCAGGCCGTCAAAGACCTTGCACCTGGATTAACAGCATGCGCAAATGCTTTAGACGGCCTCATAGAGGCATTGGAAATGCCAGAGTATCCATGGCTTTTAGCAGTTCAGTGGCATCCTGAATATCTCTGGAAACATGATGAGGCTGCCGCACTTCTGTTTAAGAGTTTTGTAAATGCCTGCCTTGTGAAACATTAGAACATTTTCTTTCCGCTTTTTCCGAATTTTTTCTTTTTAAAAAAGGGAACCTTGGTCGCAGCGGCTTCGGCGCGGCCTTTTCCCTGCCTTTGATAGGCGCGGATCGTTTCGTCTAACTGTTTAAACCGTTCTTCCTCTTTCTCATCGCTGACCCGCATCAGGTATTCAACTTCTTTCATCACCTTATCCGTTACATCCTCGCTGACAGTATCGCTGACTTCCCGTGCAAGCCTGTCCATATTGGCATCCATGGCTCGTCCGATAATGTGGTTCATAACGCTCTGAAAACGTGCCATTTTCTCCGCATTCAATTCCATGTTTTCCCCCTTGCGGGCTGCCACTTCTTTTACACCGGGATTTACCTGAGGCGGATTCGGCAGAGCCTTCTGATCCATTTTGGGCATTCCTGTCTGCCCTTTGCCTTTTAGCAGTCTTTCCTTTTGTTCTGCCGTCTGTTCTTCGGAAACAGCTTTTCCTTCCGTGTTCTCTCCCTTTTTCGGCCTGGGTTGTTCTGCTTTTCCCATTTCTGAAGCATTCTTTGTGCTTGCCTCTTTCAGCCTTTCCCTTAAGGCGTCGCCGGCTTGTCCGCCTGCCGTCCTCTCTTCCCTGGCGCCCGCCTTTGATGCCCTCTCCCTTGCAGGCCCCTCATTCCAAGCTGCCTTCATGTCTTCCTCCATATAATCTTCGGTGATGGTAATCTCTTCCATAGCACCTGCCATTTTATTCAAAGCATTTTTTATTGCCTTCAATTGGTATCCTTTTTCCTTCAGTTCTTTTATCTGGCGAAATAAGCGGATGTGGTATTCCGTATAATACCGGTGTCCCATATCGTTTCTCGGAATTTCCAATTCCAATTCATCTTCCCAATATCTGAGAACATGGGATTCCACGTCCACCTGCTTCGATGCATCCGATATGAAATAATGTACCTCAGCCATAACATCCTCTCCTTTTGTCTCCATGATTTCATCCCCTGTCTTTTGGGGGCATACCTTATTAATATCATATGAATGCTTTCGGAATATTATGCCAAAAAATAAAAAAAACCGGAACATCTACTGTCCCGGCTGTCTTGTAGCATTTGCAAATTTGGTATATTGCGGCATCCAAACCAGATTCACGGTCCCAATTGGGCCATTACGCTGTTTGGCAATAATCACTTCTGCCATATCCTTCATTTCAGAATCTTTATTATAGTAATCATCGCGGTACAAAAACATAACTACATCAGCATCCTGCTCTATGGCTCCTGATTCTCTTAAGTCTGACAGCATCGGACGATGGTCGGTCCTGGTTTCACAGGCCCGGCTTAGCTGAGACAGCGCCACTACCGGCGCCTGCAGTTCCCTGGCCAATGCTTTTAAAGAGCGGGAAATCTCTGATATTTCCTGCTGACGGTTGTCGCTGCTTCTCCCGCTTCCAGTCATCAGCTGAAGGTAATCAATAATCACAATTCCCACTCCATGTTCCAGTTTGGCTTTTCTGCACTTGGAGCGCAGTTCTGTAATGGAAATTCCCGGTGTGTCGTCAATAATAAGTTTTGAACTGCCGATAACGCCTACGCCCTCCACCACTGCATCCCAGTCGGAATCAGTCAGCGTGCCTGTCCTTAACTTCTGGGAATCTACATTGGATTCCATGGACAGCATACGGTTAACCAGCTGTTCCTTGGACATCTCCAGGCTGAATACCATACAGGGGGTTCCTCTTCTCACTGTTACGTAATCCACTACATTAAGCACAAAGGCCGTCTTTCCCATAGACGGACGGGCTGCTATCAGTATAAAATCTGATGGCTGAAACCCGGATGTCTTATAGTCCAGATCAATAAATCCTGTAGGAACGCCTGTAACAGTCTCTTTTGTCTTTGACGCCTTTTCAATATTTTCCAGTACGTTTAAAACTACCTGGCGAATAGGCACAAAATCCCCGGAATTGCGGCTTTGAAGCAGATCAAATATCTTTTTCTCCGTATCCGCCAGAATTACTTCCAAAGGTTCCCTGCATAGATAACAGTCATTTGCAATCTCTTCATTTACTTTTATCAGCCTTCTTAAAACGGCTTTCTCCCGGACAATATTGGAATATGATTTCACATTGGCAGAAGTGGGAACCGTAGTAATAATATCCCTGACAAATTCCAGGCTGCTGACCTCGGGAGGCACATCCTTCTCCTTTAAACGGTCTTGAAGGGTTACCAGATCAACCGGTTTTCCCTCATTAAACAATTCCACCATTGATTCAAACATCACACCATACTGATGCTGATAAAAGTCCTCCGCAGTCACAATCTCTGACGCCGTAATAATGGCATCCCTGTCCATAAGCATGGAACCGATTACCGACTGTTCAGCTTCTATGCTGTGTGGAAGTATCCTTTTTATAAGGGCTTCGTCCATCCTGCTCTCCATCCTGTATTCTCCTCAGGGACAACCTTTGTTTTCCCCTATATGTGTCAGGCTTCTGTAACCTTTACAGACAGTTTTGCTGTCACATCTTTGTGAAGCTTAACAGGAACCTGATGAGTTCCGAATGTTTTTAAGGGTTCGGAAAGAACCAGTTTCTTTTTGTCAATCTCCAGATTAAGCTGCTCCTGAATTGCTTTGCTGATCTCCTTGCTGGAAACCGATCCAAAAGCTTTGCCGTTATCTCCTGCCTTAATAGTCAAGGTAACAGAAGCCTTTTCCAGTTTTTCTCCCAGCTCCTTTGCAGCTGCAAGCTGCTGTGCGGCAATCTTTTCCTGATTAGCTTTTTTAAGCTTTAAATCATTTAAATTTTTTGCTGTAGCTTCCACGCCCAACTTTTTAGGGAGAATAAAGTTCCTGGCATAGCCTTCATTGACTTTAACAATTTCCCCTTTTTTTCCTAATGATTTTACATCCTCTAATAATACAATTTCCATATTAACTTACTTCTCCTTTCTCTATCATTTCTTTAATAACCTGTTTTACCTTTTCTTTTGCATCTTCTATGGTCGCTCCCGGCATTTGGGCGCCTGCAACGGTCCGATGTCCGCCTCCTCCAAGCCGCTCCATCATTACCTGAACGTTAACCTCGTCAATGGATCGGGCGCTGAGATAGATTGTATTGTTGAATCTGGACATAACCACTGATGCTTTAATCCCTTTAATCTCCAAAAGCTCATTGGCAGCCTGGGCAGCCACAATGGTTGGATTCTCTATGCCTTCAGAGGGGCAGACGCTGATAGCAAATGCTCCCTGATACACATCTGCCTGGCGCACTGCCTCTGCCTTAGCCTTATAGTCTGACATCTCCTCCCGGAACATTTTCCGGACTCTTGTGATATCAGCCCCGCAGCGCCGCAAATATGCAGCCGCCTCAAAGGTGCGGACACCTGCCTGGTTAGTAAAATTTGTGGTATCAATGACAATGCCTGCGTACATGGCATCTGCTTCCTGAGGCTTTATCTTGATGCCGTCTGCAATGTACTGGAGGACCTCTGCCACCATCTCGCAAGCAGAAGATGCATAAGGTTCCACGTAAGACAATACAGCATTGGTAATAATCTCACTGCTCTGGCGGTGGTGATCCAGCACTACAATGGTCTTTGCCAGGGTCAGCAATTCCGGAGCATCAGTAATGCTTGGACGGTTCACATCCACTACTACCAGTGCTGTGTTGGCATCCACCATATCACATGCCTTGTCACCTGTCAGGAACAGATCGTCAGGGTAATCTGGATTGTTTAAAAAACGTTCCATCATAGGGCGGACGGATGAGGTAATATCGTTGATAACAATGTGCGCCTTTTTATTCAGTGACGTTGCGATGCGATAAATACCCAGAGATGCTCCAAAAGAATCAATGTCTCCAAGTTTGTGTCCCATAATCATCAGGCGATCTTTTGTTTCTATAAGTTCCCGAAGGGCATGGGCCTTTACACGGGCCTTTACACGGGTAGTTTTTTCCTGCTGCTGAGATTTTCCGCCGAAATACTCGATCTTATCCTGCTCTTTGAGAACAGCCTGATCTCCGCCGCGGCCAAGAGCCATGTCCATAGCCATACGCGCCAATTCATAATTCTGGCTGTAGGTACTACCGCCGCGGCCTAGGCCAATACTTAAGGTTATGGACATCTCATTGCCGATGTTAACGGCTTTTACTTCCTCTAAGATAGAAAACCGCTGTTCCCGCAGTTCTTCTACATATTTGTTCTTAATGGCAAAAAAGTATTTATCCTTTTCCAGTTTCTTGACAATGCCGTCCATTCTGCTGATATATTTGCTGATCTTCCGGTCTATAAGAGCCATAAGAAGGGAGCGGCGCACCTCTTCCACGCTGGCTAAAGCTTCTTCATAATTGTCAAGATATATCAGTCCCGCAACCATCTTCTGGTCATTGACCTCCTGTCCCAGACGAAGGATCTCTGTTTCGTCAAACAGATAGACCGTTACAAGAGGTTTATCTTTAGGTAGCACTGTAGGATCTGTCCCTGGCTTAATGTCATCGGTTTCTATTACAACGGGTCTTAAATCTACCTGATAAAGACTGTCAGCAAAGGTACTGTGAATGCTGGTGCTTTCTTCCAGCTGCATAAGATATTCCCTGGTAATGTCAGGAAACATGGCAGTAATGGTTTTTATGTTCCCCTTTTCCCCTTTTATAATGGCAGAAAACTGCGTATTGGCCCAAAGAATACGGCCATTCTCATCTACAATGGCGTAGGGGATGTGAAGATCCATCAGCAGCTTTCGCTGTATCCACGCATAATCAGCTGAAAATTCTATTAATCCGGCCATAATGCTTTTTCGTTTATACACGTAAAAGAAAATAGATATAATAATGTAGATTATGGTAAATCCAAACATGGCCAGGCCGGCTGTGGTATCTATGATGGCTATTACTGCATTCATGATGATGATAATAATGGACAGCAGTAATGGCCATTGGAGGTAAAAGCCTAACTGGCCTGTGATTTTTTTTCTTGTATTCATGGATGGTTCTCCTTTTTGGCTGGTGGAAGGAGGATTGAGAGACGCTTATTTTCTCGCTCTGACTCCTTTTACGGGCTTCGCACTTGGGGAGGATGGCACGCTCTGGGACGGCTCGCTTCGCTTTGCCTGCCTTACGGGATTTTCGCTTTTTTGCCCCGCAGTGCAGCTCAATTCCGCTACGCTCCATCTCGCTCACGGGCTTCGCCCTATGAAAAAAGGCGGAGAGAAATTTTCTTACATGCAAGCATGACGAAAATTTCTCTC
>CATLBO010000013.1 GCA_949879025.1 uncultured Hungatella sp.
TATCTTCTCCGAATCCAGGCTGGCCGGGCATAACAAACATCTTAAGATGCTCTTCCTGCTTATCCTTTATCTCCTTGACAAACATGCCTTTCATGCCGTATACAGTTATGGACGGACGGGCTTTTACACGGAAATAGCTGGATTTTACAGTGGCTTTCAGACGGTGGCCATACAACAGATCCACATCAAAGTAATCATTCATGCACCCCTGTCCAAGAAGCTGCCTTACATCTGCCTGCACCCGATCCGGCTTTCCAAAACAGGAGATCACCTGATCTAATGTATGACAAGCATGGCCATAGAGAAAACTGGCAAATGGGTCAAATTTTTCCCCCTGGGGAACCTGGGGACGATAATAGTCAAAACTAATCTCCATCTCTGTCACATCGCCGATTTTTCCGCTGTCAATCACCTTCAGCACCGTCAGGAAATCACTGTCGAACCTGCGGTTTTGATAGCACTGCATCATAAGTCCTTTTTGTTTGGCCAAGGCAAACAGCTCTTCTGCCTGGGCCTTTGTTTCTGTAAAGGGCTTCTCTGAAACACAGTTCTTCCCTGCCATAAGAACCTGCTTTGCCAGAGGATAGTGGGTGCTGTGAGGGGTGGACAGGATCACTGCCTGGATCTCACTATCATCCAGAATTTCTTTAATATCATCCACATACTCCACTCCTGGTATTTCCTTCCAAGGGCTCTTCCTGTGATTGTGGGTGAAAATTTTTTTAATGCGTATTTTGTCTTTTCTCGTCAGAACAAACGGAATATGATAGCGATTAGCGCTTTTTCCGTTTCCTATATATGCAATGACCATTTCTTTCCCCATTGCTTTTCCTCCTTTTGTTTTTTAATAAAATATCTGCCGCTTCATGACTTCGTGTTGCCTCATAACCACAGTGCCTGGAAAGATAGCAGGCAAGTTCCTGCAAAGCATAAGCAGCTGTGAAATCTGTTATTTCTGTCATCTTCCTTTAATGTCTGGCTGGACAGATTCTGCCCAAGATGCATTTCTTCAATCCTACAGCTATTACAGAAACTATATAAAATGACTATGTATTGTCTGGTACCTGCCCGCCGGACAGCCCCCGCATATAATATAAAATTCTCTCTCTGATCTCTTCGGCAGTAAAATAGTCCAGAATATGGGTTCCTCCGAAAACATTCAGATACTGGCTGGCAGTATAATAGACATCTCTCCTGCTGCCTCCATAAGCAAACCCCTGCTTATCCAGTTCCATAAGCGCCGAAATAAGCCCCTGGGTCAGCTTTGGGTTTCCCATATAGTTGCTGGAGAAAAGGATCAGGGACTTTGTCGCAAAGTCCTCCTCCCAATAACGGGTCAATTCAAAAGGGTCCTTTCTCTCTGAATCATAAGTAAGCCTGCCAAGCCACCAGAGACGGGACAGGGTATTCCTAAAAAGAGCCCTTCTTACACTGCTCTTCCCATTAAAAAAATACCTCCACAAAATACTGGATACCGGATCGCCTGAAGGCTTGAACCCCTCCCACCGCTTGTTCATATACGTCCAAAAATCCCCATGGCACAGCCCTGCCCAAAGGCGCTCATCTGCAGCCTGGGTATCTGACAAATTTCTCATGGCACTGTACAGCCGAATCGCATTCTCCACATCCTGTCTGCCCTTTTCCTTCTCTCCAGATTGACCTGTATCCAGTTGAAGAGATTCTATAGGTATCTTATATTCTGCAAATGGGGTATCTCCCTCAAAGAATTCATAAATCCATTCATTCGTAGGATTCTCATATTGTTTCAGATTTCCTTTAACATTCACCTTCAATGCTGCAAGACAGTCCTCTTTCATAAAATGAATAACCATTTCACTCCTCCTCCTCACAGCGGTCTCCCATGGTGAGCACTGATTGTAGCGCCCGATCTATAGGCAGATCCAATAACTTTTGCGCAAGATCATAGGATGCCATATCATTGAGGGTATCACAGTTTAAGGATATTTCATATCTGGCCAGGGCCTTTCGGATACCGGCAAACCATCGACGGGACTCATACTCCTCGATCCCTTCCCTGCGCAATGTCTCCAATACATAAATCAGTGCAGGAACAATAATCATTCCATGAAAAATCGGCAGGTAGGACGGCATGCCGCATAGAACCTTATGATTTTGGAAACTCTCATCAGACAAAGCCACTGTGATCTTATCCCCATCCATATCGATCTGCATACTTTTATCCGTATCCGCCGCATACCTGCAGATCGTGAAAATGGAAGGTACTTTGGCTAAGTCGTCTGTCTCCTTTGTAATATCAAGATCATACTGGCCGCCTATGGCCAAAACGCTTCCTCTGTCAATATCAAAACTCATTCCGTTATAATCCCTGTTGAAATCGGAATTTTGGTATCTTTCCAGATAGACTTTTGCCACAACAAAGCCGCACAGAGAAACTCTTCCGTTTAGTTCTTTCTCTAAGATCCTTTCTCCAAACTCTTTATTACTGGATGTAACAATACTGCGGTAGCATGTACGAGGACATTCGATATGTATGAGGAATTCTGCCTGTCCTCCCTTAATCAAATCAGTCATCTCATCATTTTTTAGATCCATTTCAAAATAAAACTTTAATTCCCGAATCCCCTTTTCTACACGAACCTGGAAAGCAAAGGTGCTTTTAACATAATCGTCAGCTTCAGAAATAAGCATCGGATACGGATACAATTTATGCTTTATATCCATACAAACTCACCTCCAAAGAACTCTTTTCTGCATAATCAAGATTAAACTCCACTGACCTCTTACAGGAAACAGCAATATCCTGCATATAGATTAAATTATCTTTAGAAACTAACTTCTCTTTTGTAGCGCAGTCAGCCGCCTGGCTGACATTTACCTCAAGGTTGCTCTGCTCCCCTGAAAGTTTCAGCTCAAGGTATGCGTCCCCCACTGTCTGCTCTGGAATAAAGCTTAAGCGATACCGGTTCTTTTTTTCATCAAGAAGTATAAGCCGGACACACATTGTATGTACTTCCACTCTTTTTCTAACTTTTGCCTTTTCTCCCTTTGATGGTTCCCCTCCCCGGACAGGGTTTGCCCCATTGCCGCTGACTCCCGGTCCCATGCCTGTTCCTGCTCCATATCCTTCTCCGTCTGCTGTCATGTTTGGCTGTTCTTCCCCATAGTCTTTGCTGCCGTTTCCTCCCAAATCCATATTTTCGGATTCTCCCATCTCATCTGCAGTACTTTCATCCTGGCCGCCTGGCGCAGATTCAAAGCCTTTTTGTCCATATTGAAGAGACGACAGATTCAAATCTATGGTTTTCGTTGTATCTGCAATATCTTCATGGTTTTCGGCGCCATCAGCCGGAATCTCTTCATCGGGAAGATACTCTCCCATCCCTTCTGCATCAACTGCTTCTGCCGTGGTTTTCCTGCCTAATTCCAACACGGCCTCTTTCATATATCGAAATAATCCCTGCCGCATTTTCTT
Organism: uncultured Hungatella sp.; assembly: GCA_949879025.1. Taxonomy (GTDB): domain Bacteria; phylum Bacillota; class Clostridia; order Lachnospirales; family Lachnospiraceae; genus UBA3402. The sequence continues at coordinate 3,455 of CATLBO010000013.1, forward strand.
CGCCTCTCCAGGTTTTGAATGTCTCTCCGGCTCCCATGCGTCGTGTCTGGGATTTTCCATTTCCTTAAAATAAGAATTAATCCTTCTGTCTTTTAAAATACAGATTCCGGCAAACTGAATCGCACTGGGAAAGTTTTTCTGATCAAACACCTTCATGCCATTGCTCCGGCTCATAAGTATCCGGCGATGAAGGCCATTTTGTACTAAAATGTACAGCTTAACTGCACCTAATCCTCCGTAATCTTCCTCCCTCACATCGGTATCTGGTGAGACAAGAACCTGGTAATAATTATAAGCCATTGGTGCAATTTCCTTAAACTCTTCAACCATCCTGGGAAGCGTCTTTTTTGAAATAATGGTTTCACCTACTTTTACAGCCAGGAAGCCGAAAAAAATAGAAATCAAGAAGTCATCTAAAGCCGAGGCGATGATCTCTTTCTCCCAGTCTCTCTGATTTTTAAATCCCAAAACAAATACATCGGTTCCTGTCTTCTTACGGCAAAAACCCCTGTCCAGAGTGCGCCATTCCGGTATTGCACGATTTTTTACCATTTCTCCATAATACCCTATTCCGGTAGTAAGCGCATCCTGCTCCTTTTTGAAAAAACCATTCTTCGCAGCGTGATCTTTCATGGCAAAAGAAACAAGTCTTGCAATTCCCTGGGAAGCCTCTGCTCCCTCCTTATCTTTGGTAGAATAGAATACGCACCTTAAGTCCGAACATGCAAATGGTGCTGACTTGCCAATGCCAAAGCTTCCTCCTAAACCATCTTCTTTGTCCGAAACGCCAGAAGCTTTCACCAGATTCTGCCACGGCGTGTTGTAGTCCTGAGCAGAACCTAATAATCCAGTAGTATTAAAGTCACTGATCCTAAGGACAGGGATTGTCTCCTGCCTGACCACTTTGACTGCTTTTCTGAAAAAATCCACGGTCTTTTTGTTCTTTTGCTTTTTCCAAAAATCCAGACAGCTTTCTATGGCATCCTTTAGTTCACTGTATCCCCACACTGCAGATCTGGGAATCTCACAATAAGAAAACTCTACAATCACTGGCTTGTCCTCGCTCATTCTGGCATCAAGAGAATTCTGACAGATTTCTCTTGCTAAAGAACGATAGGGAGTTCCTTTAAAGGTTTCTATGCCTGCCTCACCGATACCATTGAGAGTCCCATAATTGTTGCTGGGAAAATTCCAACCTATAGCCATATTTCCGTCTCCTTTTTCGGAAGTAGTAATGAGAATACCAGTTCTATGTCTTTCATTATATCATTAAAACCAATATTTACCAAATAAAATTGCAGTTCCAAACATAAATGCAGAGATAACGCAGGAGACCTTCCTCCCGGTTCTGGATACGTACCTCTGCAATCTGTCTCAATGCAGTGTCTGCAGTATCCTCCAATGATTTCTCTTTTTTCGAGTCTCTGACCTTGGATTCCATTATTACCGCATCAGTCATTCCGTACTTCGGCTCCAGCATCACATCATATCTTCCAAAACCACTCTTCTGGTTGGATGTAATAATATAGCGATCCGCCACCCCCACGGCCATCCCCAGCATAAAGCCGTGATAGAACCTCTCCGGCTGTATCTTTATAGAAGGTCTGTACTTCCTCATTGGTCACTGCCAGTTCGTATAGGTCTGTCCCAGTTTCCCCATTCAGCGTATAACTTTCTGCTTTCATGTATCCGCAGGACAGGAACAGAAAAGTTGTCTTCCATTATTTGTTTCTCAAAGCTCTGAATCCCTATTCCTATGGTTATATATCCTCCATACTCAAAATATCCGCATTTTTATCATAGATATATACCAGTCCAACTCCCCAAACACTATACTCAAATGGCAACGACAACTTCACTTTCCTTTCTTCCATAACAATATCATTATATGTGCTTCTCATGTAACCTACAAGAAAATTACATCAAATCCCTGTCACCCTTGGTTACTATCCACAATCAATGCCATATCGTGGCTATAAGCTAAAAAAATAACTAGTATCGCAATTTTAGCTTTGCACATATGCCTATTGATAACTTTAGTGCTTTTTACCTAATTAAATATTGATGATAACTAAAATAATCTTCTTCCTTTTAGAATGTTCTCCTATGATTTTATTTTTGATTTCTTATCCATAGTAATTCTTACTCCTGCCCCAAACATTCCATCCCTGTCCGCAGCTTCTCCACCGCCTTCTTCTCGATTCTGGACACATAAGACCGGGAGATCCCCAGCGCCCCTGCAATCTCCCTCTGGGTAAACTCTCTGCTTCCAAACAGCCCGTACCGCATCCGGATCACCTTTTGTTCTGTAGGCTTCAGGCATTTCTTAAATGCCTCATATAATTCCCGGATATCCTGGCTTAAGATCAGATCCTCCAGGGCGTCTTTTGTCTCCATCTCAATCACGTCCACCAGGCTGACAGACTCCCCGTCCTTATCCACCCCAATAGGGTCATACAGGGAAACCTCTTTGGAATACTTTTTGTGAGCCCGCAGAAGCATCAATATCTCATTTTCCACGCACTTAGCCGCATATGTGGCAAGCCGCGATCCCCGGTCAACTTTAAATGTATTCACTGCCTTAATCAGCCCAATAGTTCCTACAGACAAAAGGTCTTCCGTCTCATAATCCGTGTATTGATATTTTTTCACCACATGGGCCACCAGACGCATATTATGTTCTATAAGCACATTCCTGGCTTCCTGGTCGCCCTCTTTTAAGCGTTCCAGGCATTCCCGCTCCTCACGGGCATTTAATGGTTTGGCAAAGGTCTTCAAAGAAAGCCACCTAAAAGCAAAACTTAATTAAAGTTTATGCTTCGGCGGCTTTCAAAGTGCTTTTACACCTTTTGATGCAGCTTATACTATTTTTATTGCCAGCAGAATCTTCCTGTCCTCATGGAGGCGCTCCCGGAATCTTTCCTGCATCTGTCTTTGCAGCAGACGCCCCCGCCGCTTTCCGTTTTCCCCTGGTTTACCTTCTTTATGAAAAAGCTGACGTTTCGATTCCCGTCTGCTGTCCAGGCTTAACAGGGTAGGAACAATCTAATGATGGAACAGCCGGATTCCCGTAAATGCCATGGCCATGCCGTACTTGTCGCAAGTCTCAATCACCTGATCATCCCTGACTGATCCGCCTGGTTCCGCAATATACTCTACCCCGCTTTTATACGCCCTCTCAATATTATCTCCAAAGGGGAAGAACGCATCAGAGCCCAGAGCCACGCCCTTCATCTTGTCAAGCCATGCCCTTTTTTCTTCCCTGGCAAACACCGGCGGCTTTACCTTAAAGGTCTTCTCCCATACCCCGTCCGCCAGGACGTCCATATACTCTTCACCAATATATACGTCAATAGCATTGTCCCTGTCTGCCCTCTTTATGCCGTCCACAAACTGGAGAGAAAGCACCTGGGGAGCCTGCCGCAAAAACCAGTTATCCGCTTTGCTGCCTGCCAGTCTGGTGCAGTGAACCCTGGACTGCTGTCCGGCTCCAATGCCAATAGCCTGCCCGTCTTTCACATAGCACACAGAATTGGACTGAGTGTACTTCAGGGTAATCAGGGAAATCATTAAATCTCTCTTAGCTGCTGCTGGAATCTCTTTGTTCTTCGTAACCACATTGGCTAAAAGCTCCTCATTAATGTCCAGTTCATTTCTCCCCTGCTCAAACACAATGCCGAACACCTGCTTACGCTCCAAAGGCTCCGGAACATAGTTTTCGTCAATCTGAATCACGCAGTAGTTGCCTTTCTTTTTTTCCTTCAGAATCTCCAGAGCCTCCGGCTCATACCCTGGGGCAATGATCCCGTCAGACACTTCCCTTTTGATGATCCTTGCCGTGTCTGCATCACATACGTCAGACAGGGAAATAAAATCACCGAAAGAAGACATTCTGTCAGCCCCTCTGGCCCTGGCATAAGCACATGCCAAAGGCGACAGTTCTCCCATGTCATCAACCCAGTATATCTTAGCCAGAGTCTCGTCAAGCGGCAGCCCTACAGCCGCTCCTGCTGGCGATACATGCTTAAAGGAAGCCGCCGCCGGAAGCCCGGTGGCAGTTTTAAGCTCCCTTACCAGCTGCCAGCCGTTAAATGCATCCAAAAAATTAATATACCCTGGCTTACCGCTGAGTACGGTAATGGGCAGTTCCTTATCCTCATTCATAAAAATTCGGGACGGTTTCTGATTGGGATTGCAGCCATACTTTAATTCCAGTTCTTTCATTGAGTAAACATCCTCCTTTAGGCTTATATTAGATTCATCCATAATCGTCTCTCATTTGTTTTTATTTATGATTTTGCTGTCATAAGATCCTGTCTTTATGTCAATATACCGCACAAACAGGGAGACTTTATTGTCCTGATCCAGGCTTTGCCACAGCATGTCTGCAAATTCCTCCATGGAATCCATGATTCCCACCAATTTCGGCTCCCCTTCAAAGCTTGGCAGCGGATTTCCATCACCCATATAAGTATGGATAAAATGGCCTTCTCCTGCCACAGGGTTATTGTAGGCAAACGTAAACCGGCTGCAGCTGTCTGGGTTGCCGTTGCTGCTCTTTAAAATAGACAGGGCATAATTGTAAGACCCGTGTTCAATATGCATAATTCCGGAAATCCTGGGCGTATAATTGGGGCCGTCCGGCTCAAATTCTCTGGAGCGCAGAGACTGTTCAAAGGTCATCTGCCTGTCCATGCCCTCATAAATGGTATCCGTCTGATCCCCATTAGTTACAATGGTTTTGTTGCCCAGTACCCGCACAGGGGCATAGATAATCAGGCTTGGGTCCTCCATCTTGGAGGCATCAAAGGCCTCTGTGCGGATTCCCTCCCCTTCTGTCACAAACACCCGGTTCCTGCTGTTTTCGCTTCTTCCCATAATGAAGTAAGCCGCAACAGCCTTGGTTTTGTCCGGGGTTTTTCCTATAATTATCCCCCGTCCCGGATAAGAATTGCCCCTTAGTTCCTTTGCCAGATCCAACATCTTCATGGTACTTCCTCCTTCTGTTTCGTAAATTTCCGCCTTATGATTCCTTTGGAGTATACTGCCCGCAGAAATGCGGCCTTCAGCCGCTGCCGACGCAAAAAAAGCCTGGGCAGCCCTTTTTTCGGCGCCCAGGCGGTCGGCTTGCTTTCCTACGTGCTCCCCTGTGGTTCTCCACATTCCGCCAGTCGCACGTTCTTCCCTAATCATATCTGATTCCAACATGGATTGCAAGTCCTTTTTGAAAAAGGTGTGGCAATGATGCCTGTGTTTTGGTACAATAAAGACAGAAATCCGGTTAACAGAAGCAGCGGGATACACAGGAAAGGAATGTGGATATGAAAGGCACACGATTACAAAAAAGGCTGGCAGCCCTTTTAAGCTTTGCTCTTGCAGTATGTATATCAGGCAGGTTCTATGCCCTCCCTGCTTACGGGAAAGAAAAAAAAACGGTAAAAGTCGCCTTCTTCCCCATGAACGGGTACCATGAAAAAGATTCAGCCGGAAATTTTACCGGCATGGATGTAGAGTATCTGGACGAACTGTGCCGGTTTACAGACTGGAATATAGAGTATGTAGAGTGTGAAAGCTGGGACATGGCGCTGGAACTTTTAAAGAGCAAGAAAATAGATCTGGTGGGAACTGCCCAATACTCGGCAGAACGGGCTTCTGTCTATCAGTATGCAGATCTCCCCAGCGGCTACACATTCGGCATCATAGCCACCACCCCTGACAGTTCCCTGGCTTATGAGGACTTTGAGGCTATGAAGGGAATTACCTTCGGGATGGTGAAAACTTATGTGCGCAGAGGTGAATTTCTCCATTATCTGGCAGACAACGGCATCCGTTCCCCCAAAATCAGAGAATACAATTCCACGGCTGAACTTTTAGATGCTCTTGAAAAAGGGCAGATAGATGCCATGGTTCATACTTTCATGGAAATTAAAGAGGGTCAGCGCCTGGTGGGACGCTTTGCTCCCAGGCCTTTCTACTATATTACATATCCAGGCAATGATGATGTAATACGAGAGCTGAACTATGCCATTACAGATCTGAAAATGAGCGCCCCTGAACTGGAATCAAAGCTTATGAATAAATATTACCAGAGCCGGCTGGACAAGACCATTGTATTTACCACATCAGAAAAAGAATACATTGCCAATGCAGGTAGAATTTCTGTCGGATACTATGACGGCTATTACCCGTTTATCTATGAAGATGAGGGCGAGTGTAAGGGATTGACCAGAGAACTGCTGGATGGTGCGGCTGCTGTTGCCGGACTGACGCTGTCCTGGCATAAATTCGATACTCCTGCTCAGGCAAGTCAGGCTTTGGCAAACGGCACTATTGACATCATGTCCTACTGCGTCCATGAAGAGGAGGACTTCCAGCAGCCCGGCCTCGTAAGGATGAAAGATTATGCGCAGATTCCCCTGGTTCTGGTTATGAAGAAAAGCAAAGAACTGGGTTCTGTGCAGACCCTTGCCACAGTTCCGTATTTGACCGCAGAGGCCGCCAAAATCGTTAATCTGGAGCATATATCCCTGGTAACCTGTGCTACTCAGCAGGAGTGCATGGACGCCGTAAAAAACGGCAGTGCCGATGCCGTGCTGTGCGACGGTTATCTGGCAGAGTATCTGCTCAGCGCCGAGATGCGTTATTACAGCCTGGAAGTCAGAAGCGTGCTGGCCGGCGAGCACGGCATTGCCATCTCAATGCGCAGCGATGATCTGCAGCTTGCAGGCATCCTGAATAAAACAGTCCTTACAATAGATTCAAGAGCTGCCAATGATTATATGCTGGAGCATAATGTGTATTCCATGACAAGTGTGGCTCAGTTTATCCAGGATCACAGCACAATCATTATTCTCCTTCTGCTTCTTATTATTGCCGCTGTGATTCTGGCAGCCCGGCATATAGTCAAAGACACGAAAAAAATACAGACTTTAATGTATAAAGATGTGGAAACAGACATCTGGAACTTAAACCATCTGCTGTTCTGGGGCAAGAAAGCCTTGCTGCCGGATCGGATGAAGCCTCAGTTTGCCATTGCCTATCTGAACATTGCCCACTTCCAAAAGTACAAAGTCATGTATGGATGGAGCAATGGACAAAAGCTCCTGACAGCCATAGCAGATACCCTGTCACACAGCATCAGCGGCAAGGGGGAAGTTTACGCTAAGGCTGACGGAGATCACTTTGTTCTTATGCTTTGCACAGAAAACGGAGATATTACACAGCGGGTAAGGGATATGGCCAAATCCGTTGAGGATCGGATTTTTCAGGAAATGGAATATCATATTGAACTTCAGATCGGCATCTGCTTTATTCCTCAGGGAAGCGATGACCTGCATGGAGCCATTGTCTGTGCAAGCCAGGCCATTGACTTTATCCGGGAAAACGGCGGAGACAATATTAAAGTTTATGATGAGTCCCTGGAAAAATCCATAATGGAACGCCATGAAAAAGAAAACCTTCTGGATTCCGTGGACATTGACAGCAACTTTACCACTTACTATCAGGCCAAGACGGATGTAAACACGGAAAAAATCGTAGGAGCCGAGGCGCTGGTAAGATTTCTGGATCCTACCGCTCACGGCGCCGTAAGATCTCCAGGCTTTTTCATACCTTATTATGAAGAAACCGGCAGAGTAACTGATATCGATTTCTTTGTCCTTCGGTGTGTGTGCAGAATGCTCCGCAAACGCCTTGACCATGGGGAATCCGTTGTGACCATTTCCTGCAACTTCTCCAGGCTGCATTTTATAAAGCCTGGCTTTGCCAGACAATTTGAAAGCATTCTTGAGCAGTATCAGATCCCTAAAGAACTGATTGAAGTGGAGATAACAGAAACCCTTGTCATGGAAGAAATACAGGAGAAAGCTGCCAAGCAGACCTTAGACGATCTTCACGCCAACGGCATCCGGCTGTCCATTGATGATTTCGGGTCCGGATACTCATCCCTGGGCGTAATTGAAAAAATACCTGCCTCTGTCATAAAGCTGGACCGTTCGTTCTTGCTAAATCAGGAAGACCGGATGCGGCAGGTAAAAATCATGAAAAGTATTGTAGATCTTGCCTCTGACCTGGGAGCGCAGATCGTGTGCGAAGGCGTGGAAACTGATGCAGATGTGGAACTGATGAGAGAGATCGGCGCCTGCATAGCTCAGGGATACCGCTATGCAAAGCCTGTACCCGAAGATGAATTTGAGATGAGGCTTACAGAAAACAACGCAGTAAATTTCTAATTTATAAAATCAGGCCTGGAACAGAAAAACCGTCTGTCCAGGCCTTTATTTTGTCACTCATTTCGGATAGCTGCCAGCGGGCTTAACTTCATGGCCCGGAGGGACGGGAAGAAGCCTGCCGCCATGCCTACAAAGATAGCAAATACCACTGCTGACCCTGCCAGCCACAAAGGAATCCTGGAAATGTCGCCTTCAATTCCCATCATGGCCTGCCCCAGACCCAAAAAATTGTTCATGGCATAGGATACTGCATAGCTGATGGCCAAGCCAATGACGCCTCCCATAAATCCGATAAACCCTGACTCCATGAGAAACATGTTTCTGATATTTCCCATATCACATCCCAATACCTTGATAACCCCGATTTCCTTTGTCCTCTCATAAATGGACATCATCATGGTATTGGCAATGCCAATAGCCGCCACAAACAGGGAGATGGCGCCGATTCCTCCCAGCACCAGCTGAATCATGTCATAAGTCTGCTGGGACTGCTCAATCCACTCCATCTGGCTGTTGGCCTGATATCCCATATCGGTAATGGACTTCTGCACTTCTGTTACATTTTCCATATCATCCACAAATACTACAGCACTATTGTAAATAAAATATGGGTATGGCTTTCCCTTCTTGTTAGTAGGCTGGTCGGGAATAGGCCTCTTCTTAAAAATCTGCTTCAGCTGGGCTTTCAGCCCTTCAATCTCCGTATAAACGGAGTATGCATAGTTGTTATAATCATCAACGCTGCCTTCCACCACGCCTGCCGCTTCAATCATATACTTTTTAGGCGGTTTTACTCCATTTTCTCCTCCGCCTTGGGACTGATAGTAGGCATCCATATCAAAAATCACGAACATAGGCTTATTCATATAGTCAACCGCCGGAAGTTCCTGAGTGTCCCAGTATCCTTCTCCGGTCTTACTGTTGCGGAACCACTGGATAATACAGTTTCCATAAATCAGCTTCATAGGGTCGCCCTTTTGCGGGATCTCTCCTTGTCCTAAGGGAATCTTCTCCAGATACTCCTGGCTGACTCCTGTGATCTCTGTGGTTGTCTCATAAAGCCCCTGTTTCAGCATGACATAAACCGACAGCATGGGAGAAACTCCCTTCACATGATCCAAACGCTTAAACTGTTCCATAACGTCATCCGTCAAATACATGGGATCGGAATCGCCGGAACCAGAATCAAAGCGGGAGCCGGAATAAATGGTTACCGTAGTCATATCTCCGTAAGAGGAATACATCTCCAGCATCAACTGGTTCAGGCCAATTCCTAAAGACACCATTATTACCACTGACGCCACGCCGATAATAACTCCCAAAACCGTCAGAGCTGTACGAAGCTTCCGTCTTCTTAAATTATTGACGCTCATAGCGAGCAAATCAAGAAATCTCATCGTCTATCTCTTCCTCTTCCCGGCGGGCTTTCTTTTTCTTCCTTATGCGCACTGCCCCAAAGCCTCCAAGTGCAGCCAATACTGCAATGCCAATGATAATGGGGACTTTATACTTTACAAGGGGTGATACATTCTCCATGGGGACGTCAGTAAAGTCCCCCACATCAATGTCTTCGCCAAGCCCTTCCCCCATATCCTCTGTCACAAACAGAGACAGTTCTTTCTCCTCAGCCTCCTGAACCTCTCCGTTTTCGTCCTCGTATGTAATCAGCACCTTTATCTTGCCTTCATCCTGAGTAGGCGCAACAGCTGTCAGCATCACATCCACATTTCCCGTCTCCCCAGGCTTTATGTTTCCCACATAGGTTTCTGCCGTCTGGATAGAATCCGCCTCAAACTTTACCATCACATTATACAAAAGCACTTTGCCTGTATTGTTAATCGGGAACATGATGTTGCTTTCCGAGCCTACAGTAATATTATCCGGCATCACTTCTATAGTTCCCGTATTAAGCCTGGCAATCTGTTTAATGGGAATATCAATAGTCACTGTTTCCGAGGCATTTTTAAACTCCGGGCTGTCATAGGTTTCCTTAATGCTCAGGGCATAGGAGCGCTGGTCAATGCCTGCCCTGGACAGAAGATCAATGCTCAGCTCCGTCACTTCACCCGCAGCAAGGGAATTGACCACCACTGATGAGGAACCGGAAGCTGTTGTAAAAATGGCGCTGTTGTCAACCTTCTCCGATTCCAGAGAAAACAGGATATTGCTGGCTGCAATACTGGAGGATGCGTTTTTCATCCTGAGAATCAGCTTAAAAGGCTCTCCTGCTATGATAGTCTCGGGAACGGTCTGGAAGCTGTCTACCACAATTCTGGCCTTTGTCCTGTCATTCTCATTGAAATCGCCGCTGGAGTCCTCATCTTTCTCTTTATTTTTAATCCGAACCCAAAAGGTCTCCTCTTCCTTCAAAAGATCCCCGGTTGCAGTTTCCCGGTAATTAATCTCAAATTTAATGGGGTAATATCCTGAATACACCTCAGAGCGGATCGCCATACTGTAAGGCAGCTGCACCACCTCGTCAGGCCCCACCCGTTCAAAGTTCCTGTCATAATTTCCTTCATTAATATCAAATGGGAATACGGTGCTGTCCTTGTCCAGGACCATGGACACATTTACGTCCACTGCCTCAGAATAACCGCTGTTGCGCATATTGACAGCAAAATTTACCACATTTGGATATACGCCGTAAGGAGTTGCCTGTCCTTCGCCCAGAACGAACCCCACATCCCTGTCCTTTTCTTTGTCCTCATCATCTGCGCCTGTAGACTTGGACACCCATATATTCACAGCCTCTATGGCTACTACCCGGTTATCTTTGCTGCTGACCTCCACATTTACATGATAATACCCTTCCGGCAGATCCGCCCGCACCTTTGCCGGCAGGGAAACGCTCTTCTTTCCGCCTGCGCGTATGGTACCCACATATTTCGTATCAAACAGGCCGGAAGTTACTTCAAAGGGAAAAACATACTCTCCCTCCACCGCATCAGGTCTGGCAATATAGGAAAGATCTTCGGAAAACCCTACTTCTACATCTTCCCATGTTTCTCCGTCATTGTTCTCCAGGGTAAAGGTAACACTCATCTTCTTTCCTGTGCGTCCCCGTGGCACATTGGGAGTAACCACTACGTGATTATCTCCGTTGTTAACAAGCTCCGCCCAAGCCGGCGCCGGAGCTGCCACAGCCATAGATAAAGCAGCGGCGGCAGCTAACAAGAATGCTGCTCCCCTGGCAAAAAAATTCTTTCTCATTACTTAATCTCCTCTTCCTCATCATGTTGGCATTCCTCGATCTTAAAGATCTTGCCGTCTACTATGTGAAACTGCCTGTCCGCATAAGATGCCAAATGATTGTCATGGGTAACCATAACCAAAGTCTGGTTCTGCTCCCTGACGATCCGGCGCATTAGCTTTAAAATCTCCATAGTGGTCTTGGAATCCAAGTTTCCTGTAGGCTCGTCTGCAAAAATAATCCTGGGATTCACTGCCAGCGCCCTTGCAATTCCCACTCTCTGCTGCTGCCCGCCGGACATGGCATTTGCCATATGGTTCATCTGCTTCTCCAGCCCCACCAGTTTTAAATATTTTCTGGCAATCTCATTCCGCTTCCGCCTGGGCATTCCCCGAAATGACAGAGGCAGGGCCACGTTTTCCACCGCATTCAAAGTTTTTAACAGATTGTATGACTGGAAAATGAATCCTACCCTGGCCCTTCGAAAAGCTACCAGCTCATTTTCCTTCATCTTTTCAATATGAATCTTATCAATGACAATCTCCCCCCTGGAGGGCTTCTCCAGTCCTGCCAGCATATTAAGCAGTGTGGACTTCCCTGATCCGGAAGGACCTACTATGGCGCAGAATTCCCCTCGATACATGGTAAAGTCCACGCCTCCCAGGGCATAGACTTTCGTTTCGCCTACCCTGTAAATTTTATATAAATTTTTCACCTGGATTATGGGTACCCGTTCCTTTAAAGGACTGCAGACAGCGCCCTGTTCTTCCTTTTGTTCTGACAATCCTATCCCCTCCCTATATCTGACAGCGGTGCTGCCTGTCTTATTGTGACTATATCTTACAACCCCCACACACGTTTGTCACATCATTTATTCTTAATGTTCTTTAAACTTTTCTTACATGGACACAGGCAAATCATAAAGCATCGGGCTGGAGCCTTATCCAAATGGCATTGCCGGTAAACAGTAAAGATGCATTTCATTATTATATCATATTTTAAGAAAAAAGTAGTAGAAATCTATTGTAACATTCGCTATAATGGGTTACGAATAAAAAGAAAAGGAGAACCCCCATGAGACATCTGTTAAATCCTTTAGATTTTTCTGTGGAAGAAATAAGCAGTCTTCTGGATCTTGCCTCAGATATTGAGCACAATCTCCCCCGATATGCCCATGTCTGTGACGGGAAAAAAATCGCAACCCTTTTTTATGAGCCAAGCACCCGGACTCGTCTGAGTTTCGAATCTGCCATGTTGAATCTTGGCGGCAGCGTACTTGGCTTTTCTTCTGCCAGCTCCAGCTCTGCTGCCAAAGGAGAAAGCGTGTCTGACACCATCCGCATGGTTTCCTGCTACGCAGATATCTGTGCCATGCGCCACCCCAAAGAAGGCGCGCCTTTGGTTGCTTCTCTTCACTCTTCTATCCCGGTAATTAATGCCGGAGACGGCGGTCATCAGCATCCCACTCAGACGCTTACAGACTTAATGACCATCCGCTCTCTTCTGGGACGCCTTGACAATATGACGGTAGGCTTGTGCGGCGATCTAAAATTCGGACGTACAGTCCACTCCCTTATTAACGCCCTGGTGCGCTATCCCAATGTCAGGTTCCTTCTCATCTCTCCCACGGAACTAAAGATTCCCGAATACATCCGTGAAGATGTCTTAAGGGCAAATAATATTGAGTTTGTTGAGGTAGACAGCTTGGATGCCGCCATGCCGGAGCTTGACATCCTTTACATGACCAGGGTCCAGCGGGAACGCTTCTTCAATGAGGAGGACTATATCCGGTTAAAAGACTGCTACATTCTGGACAAGGCCAAAATGAAGCTGGCTAAGGATCATATGTTTGTTCTCCATCCTCTTCCGAGAGTCAACGAGATTTCCGTGGAAGTAGATGACGACCCAAGAGCCGCCTATTTCCGTCAGGTACAATATGGAGTATATGTGCGTATGGCTCTGATCATGACGTTACTGGAGGTGGCAAAACCATGTTAAATATCAGCGGATTAAGTGAAGGTATTGTTCTGGATCACATCCAGGCAGGAAAAAGCCTGGACATCTATTATCATCTGGGATTGGACAAGCTGGAATGCCAGGTTGCCATCATAAAAAATGCCAAAAGCAGCAAAATGGGACGGAAAGACATCATCAAAATCGAAGGACCCTTAGACAGCCTGAATCTGGAAGTCCTGGGCTACATTGATCACAATATTACGGTCAATATTATCCGGGATAACAAAATCGTTGAAAAAAAGACTCTGAAACTGCCAAGGAAGATCACCAATGTAATCCAGTGCAAAAATCCCCGCTGCATTACCTCCATCGAACAGGAACTTCCCCACATTTTCTATTTGTCAGATACGGCGACAGAAACTTACCGGTGCATGTACTGTGAAGAAAAATACGGGAAATAAAAGCTGACTGCCGTCGCGGCGGCATATAAGCCATAAAGGAGCTGCTGCAAAATAGATGAGCAATTATCTTTGGAGCAATGGCTCCACTTTTATGTCAAAGAATAGAAAAGAGAGGGTCGCAAAGTCATCGAATTAGATGATTTTGCAACACCCTCTGCTTTGAAATCCCACGGCCCAGTAGGCGGCATGAATTCAGGGATGCCAATTGCGCCGCCTGATTTTTCATGTATTATGGCATATCCGCTGCCGGGCGCATGGAGATTTGCTATCAGAGCAAAACGGTAAGCCGGGTTATGTCGTTGAATGGCCATCTATCTAGGCCTGACGTCGCCGCCAGGCTCAAGCGACCTACCCGAAAGCAGACGGGCCGCCTTACGCTTTCTATTCGGTCTTGCTTCGAATGGGGTTTACATATGCCCTGTCTGTTGCCAGACAGGCGGTAGTCTCTTACACTGCCCTTCCACCCTTACCGGCCAAGCCGGCGGTATATTTCTGTTGCACTGTCCCTGGAGTCGCCTCCGCCAGACGTTATCTGGCATCCTGCCCTGTGAAGCCCGGACTTTCCTCTTCCGCAGCCTTTCGGCATTGCGGCAGCGGCCATTTGTCTTACTCTGAATCTTTTTCTGCCGCAGCAGCTTCTTTATATTATAATGGAAACCCGAAAACTTGTAAAGCCATAAAAACTCCATCTTTCAGCTCAGGCTTTCTTCCATTGCATCAGCTCAGAGCTGTCTTAAGCCGGATTTACCTTTCTTCCTCTGCTAGTTCCTTTTTAAGTACTCCCAAAATCCCACAGCCTACAGCAGAGCCGATTATTACTGCCAAAAGATACCCGGCCGGATTCCCAATGGTAGGCAGAACGAAGATTCCTCCATGAGGAGCTCTCAGCGTGCACCCGAAAGCCATGGACAATCCCCCTGCAGCCGCTGCCCCAATGGCGCAGGACGGAATAATTCTCAAAGGATCAGATGCCGCAAACGGAATGGCCCCTTCCGTAATAAAGGACAGCCCCATAATAAAGTTCACGATCCCTGACTGACACTCTTTCCTGGTAAATTTCTTTTTAAACAAAACTGTACACAGTCCAATAGCCATAGGAGGAACCATTCCTCCTGCCATGACCGCTGCCATAACTTCAAAATTCCCTTCTGCCAACTGCGCAGTTCCAAACACATAGGAAGCTTTATTAAACGGGCCGCCCATATCAATGGACATCATGCCTCCCAGAATCATGCCCAGTACAATCCGGCTGGTCCCGCCCATACCGTTGAGGAAATTAGTCAGCCCATCATTAATCATTCCCATATATGGGTTAATCAATGTGGTGGCAGCCGCTCCCAGAAGGATTCCCAGAACAGGATACAAAAGCACCGGCTTAATTCCCTCTAATGACTTTGGCAGCTTAGAAAAGGCCCTTTTCAGTCCCAGAACAAGATAGCCGCCTGCAAAGCCTGCAAACAAAGCCCCCAAAAATCCTGCATTAACCGCTCCTCCCTCAGGATTGGCAAATGTCATGCCCATTTTTGCCACGGTTCCGGCAACAAATCCCACTGCCAGTCCTGGACGGTCTGCAATGCTCATGGCAATATATCCCGAAAGCACTGGAAGCATCATGCCAAACGCCTGCTCGCCGATAGTCTTTAAATAAGCCGCCAGAGGCGTATTCTTTCCGAAATTAGACGGGTCAAGGGAATAGTCATCAAACAGGAATGCCAAAGCAATCAGGATTCCTCCGCCGATAACAAACGGAAGCATATGGGAAACACCGTTCATCAGATGTTTATATATCTTTCTCCCCATACCGTCCCCGCTTCCTGCCTGGGAAGATGCGCCATCCCCGCCTCCTGCATGGTGGTAGATCGGCGCCTGCCCGGAAGATGCCTTCTTAATCAGCTCCTCTGCCTTGTGAATCCCATCTGCCACCGGAACCTGAAGAACCGGCTTGCCGTCAAATCTGGCCATTTCAATCTCTCTGTCCGCCGCCACAATAATGGCCTTTGCCCCCCTAATCTCCTCTCTGGTCAAAACATTCTGGGCTCCCCCTGAACCGTCCGTCTCCGCTTTTAGTGTAATTCCCATTTTTTTAGCCGTGCTTTCCAGGTTTTCCGCTGCCATATATGTATGGGCAATACCTGTAGGGCATGCAGTTACGGCCAGAAGACAATATCCGCTCTCTTCCTGATTTTCCATGGTCTGAAAAGTACTTTTTAAATCATCCTGTCCCTGTGTCTCCCCTTCTGCCGCCCCGTACTTGGCTGTTTCTGCATCATCAATAATTCTTAAAAAATCATCCTTGTCAGATGCATGAATCAGATTATCTTTAAAGTTAGGCGTCATTAAAAGAGTGGACAGTCTGGCCAATGCCTCCAAATGAACGTCTGCGCCTTCTGCAGGAGCTGCGATCATAAACAGCAGATTGGCAAGAGAGCCGTCAAATGCGTCGTAGTCCACGCCCTCTGGCACCGTAATAGCCGCCAGTCCAGGTTCCCTCACCGCCGCCACCTTAGCATGAGGAATGGCGATCCCGTCTCCCACTGCCGTGCTGCCGCAGGCTTCCCTGGCCAGAATCCCTTCTTTATATCCTGCTCTGTCATAAAGCCTTCCCCCTGCCTCCATCAGGCCTGTCAACTTATTAATGGCTTCCTCCTTAGATGCCGCTTCTACTCCCAGCTCAATGCTTTCTTTTTTCAGCAATTCTGTGATTCTCATAAGGTTTCCTCCTGGTTTAATATGTTTTGGCATGCGCCCCTATGTGTCACCTGCCAAGTCGTCGAAACAATTTCAGCTGCGGAACTTCGTTTCTCAAGCGTTCCTTCTGGTTTAATACAACAATGTCATGTGCCGCCGGCCATCCTCTCACCAGTCTTCCTGCCCCAGCTGGCCGTACAGCCCCATAATCTCTTCTTTCGTTCCGATTCCGTCCGAAAACGCAGTAGCACCTCCTGCAGCCGTACCCAGTTTCAGTGCATGGAAGTAATCCTGATTTTCCAAATACCCTGCCAGAAACCCTGCTACCATAGAATCTCCTGCTCCAACAGAATTTTTTACCGTGCCTTTCGCAACCCCCATGGAGTAAACCTTCCCCTCCTCCGTAATCAGCAGAGAGCCATCGCCAGCCATGGACACCAGCACATTGACTGCCCCCATTTCCTGAAGACGCCTGGCGTATTTTACCATATCCTCTTGGCTTTCCATAGCAACATCAAACATCGCCTCCAGCTCATGGTTATTGGGTTTAATCAAAAACGGATGATATTTCAGTACATGCATCAGAAGATCCTTCTCCGCATCTACCACCGTCAGAACGCCTCTCCCCTCCATTGCGGCAAGAATCCTTTCATAGATTCTGCTGTCAATGGCTGCGGGAATGCTTCCGGAAAGCACCAGCACATCACCCTGTGTTAAATCATCCAGTTTCCTCAGCAGCTGTTCCACGTCTTCAGGCGTAATCTCAGGGCCCATGCCGTTGATCTCGCTTTCCTGATGGGATTTCAGCTTAACATTAATCCGGGACATTCCATTTTTTACCCGGATAAAATCAGAAGAAAATCCCAGGGACTTCACTCCCCTTTCTATCTCATCTCCTGTAAAACCGGCTACAAATCCCAGCGCCGTGGTAGCGTATCCCAGGTTCGCCAGCATTGCAGACACATTGATCCCCTTTCCTCCATAGAAGATATGTTCCTCTTCTGTCCGGTTCACTGCTCCTTCTGTAAAATGGTCCACCCGCACCACATAATCCAAAGCAGGATTGAAAGTTACTGTGTAAATCATTTCTGTCTTCTCCTTCTCTATATATGAAATTTTATTTCTTTCGTTGGCTATATCATATCATGATTGTTTTATTTCGTCAATAATAATTTATAAGAAATTTTATTTTCTCATAATCTTTATTTTTCACGTATAAATGCAAAATAGTTTTACCGTTTTACGCAGCTTTACAAGGACAGCTACAGGACAGCATTCTGCCCTTAAGGCCGTTTGACAATGCTGGTCACTTGTGCTATCCTATTGTTATGAAATGAAATTACGTATATGGAGACAAATAAGAAATGAATAGTCAAAGCATACTGGGAATCATCTGCTCCTCCTATGAGCAGTTCTTTGATGCCGAAAAAAAGATTGCAGATTTTATTATGGAAAATAAAAAGGCCGTAGTAGACATGACTGTAGCGCAGCTGGCCAAGGCCAGCTGCACCAGTGACGCCACTGTGTCACGTTTCTGCCGCCGATGCGGCTTCAAGGGATTCCAGAGCCTGAAAATGGATCTGGCAAAAGAAGTGATGGAGGAAGAGCGGGACAGCCTGCAGGTGTCCAATGAGATCGACCGCAGAAACCTTCCCCAGTCCCTCCAGAATATTCTGGCCAACAAGACTGCAGAGATGACTGCCACTATGGGCATGCTGGAACCGGATAACCTGGAAACCATTCTCCGCATTCTGGAGCATGCCCGTTTGATTCAATTCGCAGCCGTAGGAAACACTATCCCTGTGGCCATGGACGGGGCTTTTAAATTCAACCAGCTGGGACTGTGCTGCATATCAGGAACTATCTGGGAAGGACAAATTGCCGCCACCTATAATTTAGGGCCCATGGACGCAGTGATCATCATCTCCAACTCCGGCACCTCCAAAAGGCTTCTGTCCCTGGCCCAAGGAGCCCACGAAAACGGCGCCCGCATTATCGTTATAACTAATAATGGTTCCTCCCCCCTGGCCCTTGCCAGTGACTATCTGATTATCACTGCCACCAGGGAAAAGCTTCTCACAGGCGACTTCTGGTTCTCCCGGATTCCTGCCATGATGGTGATCGAAACCCTGTATTTGCTTTTATTTGTCAGCAAAGAAGATGCCAAGTCCCATATCCGGCGCCATGAAGATTCCATCCGTCAGGATAAGCTGACATAATCCTGACAGAAGCAAGCCCCTATACCCTAAAGCAGCTTCCTCCAATAAACTCCCTTACAATGGAATTATGGGGAATATCTTCGCTGCTGATTCCAAGAAAATAATCCAAAAACTTCAGCAGCCGTTTTGCCTCCACATACTCCTGGGAATCTTTAGGAATCTGGAACAGAAGCGGCTGCGCATATTGCTTCAGCACTGCCAGTTCATACACCAGGGCAGAATTAAACATTACATCTGCATCCTCCTGGTAAGGGAAGATATTATCCTCCTCGCCCCGACGCACAGAAGGCCATCTGCATATGGTATCCTGAGCTGTGGCACCCCTGGTTCTGGCATCCCTCACCATGCGGCGGATCAGCCTGGCATCTGTTGTTGGAATCCGGTTGTGTTCATCAATATTTAACTGAGTCAGGGCGCTTATGTAAACTTTAAACTTGCTTTCTCTTGGAAGGGCATAAGACAATTTATCATTAAGACAGTGGATTCCCTCAATCACCAAAATATCCTCTTTCCCCAGAGTCAGATAATCCCCCTTGTATTCCCTGCGGCCCGTAAGGAAGTTAAACCTGGGAAGTTCCACTGTCTTCCCCTCCAAAAGGCTGGTCATGTCCTCATTAAACTTCTTTATATCCAGGCACCCCAAAACCTCAAAATTATAATTGCCCTGGGCATCTCTGGGGCTGTCCTCCCGGTTGACAAAGTAATCATCCACTCCAATGGCATGGGGGTTCAGTCCCAGAGCCCGCAGCTGAATGCACAGCCGATGGGAAAAGGTAGTCTTGCCTGAGGAAGAAGGCCCGGCTATCATCACGAACTTTTTTGCCGCCCCGTCTGCTATCATCTCTGCAATCTGCCCGATCTTTTTCTCCTGAAGCGCTTCCTGGATTAAAATCAGGTCATTGGCATTGCCTTCTGCAATCTCGTTGTTAAGGGCCCCCACATTGGCAAGCCCCAGCTTATCCCCCCATCTGGACGACTCTTTCATAACCTGGAACAATTTCCTGCTGGTTTCCAGCTTCGGCACTTCTTTAGGATTGCTGCGGCTTGGAAGCATCAGCACAAAGCCATGCTCATACTTTACCAAGTCAAAGTATTTCACATATCCTGTGTTCTGAACCATATATCCGTAAAAATAATCCTCAAAGCCTGCCAGGTTATAAAGATTCACCCTGGAAGCCATGCGGTATTTAAAAAGGCTGGCCTTGTCCTCCATGCCATGTCTTGTAAACAGCTCCACAGCCTGATCTGTGTTGACGCTGCGCTTCATAATGGGCAGCTCCTGGGCCACATAATCCTGCATTTTCTTTTTCACCCGCAAAAGAAGCTCCTCCGTAATGGCCACATCTCCTTTTACCTCTACGAAAAGCCCTCTTCCCAGGGAGAATTCCACGGAAATTCTCTCCACTCTGTCTCTGCCCACAATGTCATAAAAGGCTTTCAGCATAATCAGCTTGGCGCTGCGCTGGTAAGCCTGCATTCCAGGCTTGTCCTTTGCAGTGATAAATTCTACCCGGCAGTCCTCATCAACGGTCTTGTGAAGTTCCCGAAGCTTTCCGTTTACCGACACCAGCAGAATGTCATTGTCATATTGGTACTGATACTCCTGGGCAATCTGCAGGAACGTGGTCCCTGCGGTGTATCCTTTTCGTCTTTCTCCAATGGTTACGTACTCCAAAATGCTCCTCCTTTACCATGCTGTCACCGGAAATGCTGCCGGCGCCTTTTTTATCTCCAGTTGGGGATCTATATGTTCTCTGATATATTGTTCCATAAAATCTATAAACATGTGCTCCAGTCCATAGTGACCGCCATCAATGACTGCCAGGCCCAAAGCTGCAGCATCAATGCCCTCATGATGCCCTATGTCACCTGTGATCAGCACCTGGGCGCCCAGGGCCAGGGCATGTTGGCTCATTCCCTTTCCCGATCCAGGGCAAAGCGCCACACGGGTTATGGAACCGCAAAATCCGTCTGCCCCATAAACATTTACAAACGGCAGCCCAAACCGCCCCTTCACAGTAAGCGCCAGTTCTTTCAGCCCCATCTCCTTTTCCAGGTTTCCGCAGACGCCGATCCCGTATGATTTTCCTGCAGCCTCATCTTCCCCCGTTTTCTCCAAAGGCTGCCTGTCTGTCAGCCTCATCCTGTCTCCGGCCAGATCAGCCATGCACCCTGGAGCAATGTCAAAGTTTGTATGCATAGCGTAGTAACTGATATCTGCCTGAATTAATTTCACCAGCCTTCTGCCGATAAAGTCCTGATCATTAACCTTCTTTATGGAACCGAAAATCAATGGGTGATGGGTCAGAAGAACATCACATCCCTCCTTCACCGCCAGATCTACCACCTCATCAGTAGCATCCAGCGCAATAAGAATCTTGCGCACCTCTTTTTCTCCTCTGCCTGCCAGCAGTCCCGGGTTATCCCAGGAACAAGCGTAAGACACAGGAGCCAGCTGCTCCAGATGTTTTATAAGTTCCGTGCATTTCATATGGCTCTCCTTTTGCATTCCTGTTTTATCTGGTTTCCACCTTAAGTCCGTCACCCAGGCAGCCCGTTGTCTCTGGTGTTTCCCGGGCCCCTGCCTGACAATACATCTGTATCCTCTGGATTCGCCCTTCCAGTTCCTTTCTCCTGGCCGCTGCCTTTTCCCCTGTCTTTTCCCGGAGCCCTTCTGCAATCTCCGCCAGCTGGCATTTCTCCCTTTCCAGATATTCCAGCAGCACCTGGTTTCTCTCCTCCATCAGCCTTGGGCCGTACCGGTACTCCATATCTGTCATCTCTTCCCGGCCCTTCAGATCATCCCCTCCAAATCTTGCATCTATAACTGTATAATATTTTTCTTCCTCAGCCACCATCTCTTCCCTTACAATGTAAAATCCATTCCCATGGAGAAATCTGCGCACCTTATCCAATTCTGACTGAGGGGATAATATCCAATGCCTCACATGCTCCCACAGATGGCGGCCCTGTTCCATAATATGTATCACCAGCGGTCCGCCCATGCCGGCTATCACCACCGTGTCTGCCTCTTTGGCGTCAAGACGCTCCACTCCGTCCCCCAGCCTTGTCTCAATCTCCTTTTCCAGGCCCTGCTGCCGGATATGCTCCTGGGCCCGTCCCAAAGGACCTGGCCGCACATCCATAGCCACTGCCCCCGCAGCCAGCTTGCGCAAAACCAATTCAATGGGAACAAATCCATGATCCGTCCCTACATCCGCCACCCGGCTTCCCGGCTTGACAAAAGAAATCACTGTTTCCAGTCGTTTTGACAGTCTCACCGCTTTACAAGCTCCTTCCGTTTACCGATTCAGACTGCCTGGGTTACTCATCCAGGTAATCTTTCAGCTTTTTGCTCCTGCTGGGGTGCCGCAGCTTCCTCAGGGCCTTTGCTTCAATCTGCCGAATCCTTTCCCTGGTAACATTAAAGTCCCGGCCCACTTCCTCCAAAGTCCTTGGACGCCCGTCTTCCAGGCCAAAACGCAGTTTAAGCACCTTCTGTTCCCGCTCTGTCAGCGTCTCAAGAACCTCCATCAGCTGCTCATGCAGCAAGGTAAATGCCGCTGCCTCTGCAGGGACCATTAC
Organism: uncultured Hungatella sp.; assembly: GCA_949879025.1. Classification (GTDB taxonomy): domain Bacteria; phylum Bacillota; class Clostridia; order Lachnospirales; family Lachnospiraceae; genus UBA3402. The sequence goes on from CATLBO010000013.1 coordinate 25,788, forward strand.
ATGTTCATCCTGAATAAAATCCCCCAGATGGCTGTCTTCCTCTTCGCCGATTGGAGTTTCCAGGGAAACCGGCTCCTGAGAAATCTTAAGCACCTCCCTAACCCGCTCCACAGGCATCTCCGCCCTGGCTGCTATTTCCTCAGCCTGAGGTTCTCTCCCCAGTTCCTGCAAAAGCTGTCTGGACACCCGTATAAGACGGTTAATCGTTTCCACCATGTGAACCGGAATGCGGATGGTCCTGGCCTGATCCGCAATGGCTCTTGTAATAGCCTGGCGAATCCACCAAGTAGCATAGGTACTGAATTTATACCCTTTTGTATAGTCAAACTTTTCCACAGCCTTTATAAGCCCCAGATTCCCCTCCTGTATCAGATCAAGGAACTGCATTCCCCGTCCCACGTACCTTTTGGCAATGCTGACCACCAGGCGCAGATTGGCTTCCGCCAAAATTCTTTTTGCCTCCTCGTCACCCAGTTCGATCCTTTTAGCCAGCTCAATTTCTTCATCCAGGGATAAAAGGGGAACCTTGCCGATTTCCTTCAGATACATGCGTACTGGGTCTTCGATTCCCACGCCTTCAGGAACCGACAGATCGATCTTCTCCAGATCAATTTCCTCCTCATGATCCAGATCCATCTCTTCTTCTGCGAAAAGCTCTGCATCTATTTCCGTCTCATCGCCCAGCCGCAGGACGTCCACCTTATTGGCCTCCAGGAAATCATAAATCCTGTCCAGCTTGTCCCCGTCCAGAGCCTCGCCGGAAAAGAAATCCAGCACTTCCTGGTTCTCCAGCACATTCTTTTTTTTCTTTGCCTCTGCCAATAATAATGCCAGTCTTTCCTCAAATCCCAATGTCTTTTCGTCCATATGGTCCAGCCTTTCCATAGTTGTAACCGCCCATGTCCCTGGCAGTTCATGCCTGGCTGCCATTGGGGGATTCCCAGACAGCCGTGTCCCGGACTGCTGCCTGGAATTGCTCCCAGCCATAAACGGCCTGGATCGCAGCCATAATTTGCATCCTTTTGGCCAGTCAGCATTTACGGCACCGTCATGCCAGCCTGCAGCCTTCCTATAGTGTTGCCTCAATCAATGGAAATATGCAGGCTCTTTAAAGCGCTTTGTGCCTTAATTATCTCCTGCAGCTGCCCAATATCCGCAGCTGTCCTGCTGGCCTCGTCAAGGCTGTTTTTCTTTACCTTATACACAGTCTCTGAAAACGCCTTGCTTCTCTCCTCATTGGTCAAAGATTCTTTAAGTCTGGCATGAAAGAGCGATGCCACTGTCTTATATTGTTCCTCGTCATTTATAAAATGGTTCAGGATTCCTGCCGGATTCACCTGTCCTTTGGCATGTTCCTCAAACACCATGACCGCCACCTGGCGATACAGATCCTCCTTAAAGTCATCCGGGGTAATGATTCCTTCAATCTTGTCAAACAGCCCTGGCTCCTCAATAAGCCAAGTAAGGAGAAGCCTCTGGGACTTTCTAGGCCCGTCCTCTTTCTCTTTTCTCCGATCCCGGTAAGAAGCTGTCTGCTGCTGCACTGCCGCCTGGCTTCCGGTTCCCAGCCTGCTGCCCAAACTGTTCACCAGCCTTTTTAAATCCTCATAATTGATGAAATATTCCCTGGATACTGCCTGTATATAGTTGTCCCGCTCCAGGGCTTCCGTAAATTCCAGAAGCTTTCTTGCAGCGCCATTATAAAACTGCGTCTTCTGTTCCGGGTCCTGCAGGTCAAACCCCTGCTTCAGCACATCAATTTCGAAAAGGAAGCTGTTTCTGGCTTTTTCTATCCGTTCCCGGAAGGCTTCCGTACCCAGATTTTTAATAAACTCATCGGGATCTTTGTATGGCTGCATATTCAGAACCTTGACGCTGATCCCTGCCTCCTTTAAAATAGGAATGGCCCGCAGGGCGGCCTTTATCCCCGCCTTGTCGCTGTCATAGGTAAGAATCACCTGATCCACATACCTTTTCAGCAAAGATGCATGCTGCAGGGTAAAGGCAGTTCCCAGGGAAGCCACTGCATTGGTAAATCCGGCCTGATGCATTGCAATGACATCCATATACCCCTCGCACACCAGCATATGCTTTTCCCTGGTGGTCTTTGCATAATTAAGGCCGTACAGATTCCGGCTTTTATCAAACAGCCTTGTTTCCGGGGAATTTAAATATTTGGGCGTCCCGTCTCCCATAACCCGGCCTCCAAATCCGATAACCCGGTTATTTACATCCATAATCGGAAACATAACTCGGTTCCAGAACTTGTCATAAGTGCCTCTTTCCTCAATGGTCACCAGGCCCGTCTCCTTTAATATCTCATCTTTGTAGCCCTTTTCCCGCAGATACCGGTACAAATCATCCCCTGTTTTATTGGCGAATCCCAGCCCGAACCGCCGGATTGTATCATCGCTTAATTTCCGGTTCTGCAGATACTGATACCCCTTCTTTCCCTGGGGATGTTTTAACTGATAATAAAAATAGTTGGCAGCCAGCTTATTGATTTCCAAAAGGCTGGCCCGCAAATCCGCCTGGGCCCTTGCCTCCTTTGAAACCTCCTCTTTCGGCAGCTCTACCCCCACCTTATCCGCCAGCACCTTAAGAGCCTCCGGAAAAGAATAATTTTCATATTCCATGAGAAAGGTTATGGCATTGCCTCCTGCCCCGCACCCGAAGCAGTAATACATCTGTTTGCCTGGCGATACGGAAAATGAAGGAGACTTCTCATTATGAAAAGGACACAGTCCAAAATAGCTGCTGCCTTTTTTCTGCAGCTTTACATACCCTGAAACAATATCTACAATATCAGTTTTTGTCCTTACTTCCTCTACAATCTCTTCCGGATAGAACATAAGTTTCTCCTATCTGCTGTCCTTTCATTCCTCTGCATGCCCATGCGATCTCGCTTGGCAAGCCTGGACTTTTGCCTGAGTGAAACTATATCCTGTTTTCCGCCTTTCCCCTTACAATGCCTTCCAGGATTTTGGCACAAACAGTTCCTCAAACATGTCAATGGCATACCGGTCACTCATTCCCGCAATATAATCGCACACTACCCGTTCCTGTTTCTCCCCTTTTTCCTCCATAAGCCAAAGGTACTCCGGCGGAAGGATCTCCGTGTGTTTCATATAGTACTCATACAAAAACCGTATCACTCCCTGAGCTCGCCCTTCTTCCCCTTTGGCCACGCTGTTGCTGTACACTGTATGAAACATCCACGTACGCAGATTCTTCATAGCCTTTTCCATGGACGGAGACATGACTATGGTCTGCTTGCCCTGGCTGTTCTCAATAATATCATGAATCATGGTGTTCAGCCTTTCCCTGACGCTGTGCCCTAACACATCTGTATATTCTCCGGGCAGATCCTCCTCCTTAAAAATCCTGGCCCGGATAGCATCGTCAATATCATGGTTTATATAGGCAATCTTGTCTGAGAACCTTACAATATCTCCTTCCAAAGTAGCCGGCCTGGCAGACAGCCCATGGTTTAAAATTCCGTCTCTCACCTCTTTGGTCAGGTTCAGGCCCCGCCCGTCCTTTTCCAGCACTTCCACCACCCGGACGCTTTGCCTGCTGTGAGCAAATCCGTCGCTGCACAGCTTATTTAAGATCTCCTCTCCCGAATGGCCAAAAGGCGTATGCCCCAGATCGTGCCCCAGGGCAATGGCCTCTGCCAGGCTTTCATTCATGTAAAGAGATTTTGAGATGGTCCTGGCAATCTGGGCTACTTCCAGAGTATGAGTCAGGCGCGTTCTGTAATGATCTCCTTCCGGCGCCAGAAACACCTGAGTCTTGTGCTTCAGCCTCCTAAATGCCTTGCAGTGCAGAATCCTGTCCCGATCCCTCTGGTATTCCGGCCTGATATCACAAAGAGCTTCCGGCCTGTCCCTTCCTTTTGTGTCTTTACTCAGAGCAGCATAAGGACTTAAAACCTTCTCCTCCAGCTGCTCCATGGATTCTCTGATAGTCAAACTTCTTCCCTCCCCTCTGTCATCTGCATTTTGACGGGTTCTGCCCTTTTTCATGAATTTCCCCCCGGCAGAAACATGCTCCGTAAAGTCCTTAACTATATTATATTTCCCAATCCCTGAATTTACCACAAAATAACGGATAAAATACTTAATCCTATTATATACTCTGGCCTGCCTTGCTTCAAGCAGTTTATTTCCGCCTTCTGTGCTAAAAAAGGATACCCGGCCCTTTTGCTGCCGAATATCCTTTTCTTGAGAATCATGTTATCTGATAAACTTCTTCATCTTTGATCTGGGCACCAGCGCCTTAAACCCGCAGCTTTTCCCCGTTTCCGGATCTTTGACGCAGCACCGCTCCCACAGCCTGTTAACAGCAATCCTGCTTAGCCCTGTAGTGCGAAGAATCTCCTTGGCTGTTTTGCCCTTTAGATACAGTTCCACTGCCCGCCGCCTTGTTCTGTACACGCACCGTTCAGCTATGGTCAGTTGTGTTTCGTCAATTTCCTCCCACTGTTCTTCCTGCATTTCCGCCAATGCTGTCAGCCCCTTTCTTCTCCTGATTCCCTTTCCGCCTCCCCCTTTTCCTCTGCATTTTCCTCATCCTCTCCATCTGTCATTTCGCCCTTCTGGCCTTGTGTTTCTTCCTCCGGCTGCCAGCTTCCCATTTCGTTTTCTGTCTCTGCCGGCCCTTTTTTCTTCTTCCTGCTTTTTGAAACCACAAACCATATTCCAGCCAGCACAGCTCCTGTGCCTGCCAGCGCCAGCTGCGGCGTCATATTTTTCTCCGGCTCCAGGACAACAAATTCCCCTGTCTTGTTCATTTCAAATACCAGATACGGACCGTCTTTCCTGCTGTCAGCTATGCGTACCTGCCCGTCTTCCACAATAGCTGCAGCGGCTCCCTTTTTATACTGATCCGCCAGCACATGGATCGTAATCTTTTCTGGCAAAGGCACGCCCTCAGGCTGCAGGATGGAATACTCATAGACTCCGCCTATATGAAATCCTTCCGGAACCAGCCACACTGCCTCCATAGCCTTTAATGCATCCTCTGACGTTTCCTGCCTGTCAAGCACAAGAGAAGTTCCTGGGTAGAAATTAGCCTCTGCCAGAATAGCTGGCATTTTGTCATCAGAGGAGGCTATGGTGGTATTCCATGCCCTATAGACGGCATGAACCGTCTGATTTCCCTTTATGCAGGAAAGATCTTTTTCCTCCCACACATAATAGTACCCGTCTTTCTGCGGTACCTGGGGAATCTCCTCCTCTGCCACGCTGCTTCCGTATTCGCAGTATAAAGACTTTAATACCTGATCTTCCACCTGGAATACCACTGACAATCTGCCGAATTCCTCAGGCATATTGTCCATAACCTTAAAGCTTTCATAGGGAAGTCCCTGGGCCTGCCCCTCGTACGTAACGCCGTCCAAAGCGCCTATGTTTTCATCTACATAGAAATTCCCCTGAATAATGCCTTCTTCATCAGCATCGCCTGCCACGGTTCCTATCCACTCTCCATCTGGGTTAGTAAAGGAAACCATGGAAAAATTGTCCAGAATATCGGTTCCCCATCCTGCAATTCCGCCTACGTAATTATTTCCGTCAATGGTGCACATATTATAGTTGCGCCGAAGCACATAGGCGCTGCTTCCCGTAATGCCGCCGGCATAATTTCCGTCCTCAGCAGTAATATCTCCAAAATTCTCGTTCTGGATCAAAGCACCCAGATTAGCCTTTCCCACGATTCCCCCGGCGTAATCATTGGTTACGGTTATGCGTTCCTGATTTTTGCAGTCCAGCACAATTGCTTTTATATTACGGGTTACATTTAATGTCCTTTCCTCCTCTGCCTCCAAATCCTGTTCCGGGTCCAGGCTGGTTTCCATGCCGATGATCCCCGCAATGCCTCCTGCCTGATAATCGGCGGATACTGGACCCTGGTTGACACATCCGTTTATCATGCCAAGGCCCAGGCCCTCGTCTTCCAGGTCAGAAACGTCCTCAAACAGTTCTCTGTCTTCCTTTGCCCGATCCACTCCGTCAGAAATAGTATTTCTTATTTGGTCAATCTGGCTCTCAATTTCTCTTTTTTGATTTCGTATCTGAGCCCTGCTGCTGCGGATTCCGTCACTTAGTGCGTCTACGCCGCTTGAAAGGGCATCTACCTGGGCGGTCATCTCCTGATCCATGCTGTGCAGATCCCCTCTGGCTTTATCCGTGTTTACCCGGACAATGTCAATAAACACATTGGTTTCTACCTGCAGCTGTTCCAAATCGTCCTCAAAGTCTTCCATGTTCCCTACTGTATGAGCCGGGGCGTTAGCCGCCAGCCAGGCTATTTCCCCCTTCAGCTCCTCCCCGTATTTTGCCAGCAGTTCCAGCTGCTCCAGCCGCTTTTTTAGCCATGCCGCAAAATCTTTAGGGTTAAAATTATTCAGATCTCCCTCATAACCTTTCTCCATCTCCGCTCTCAGATCTGATATCTGGCGGGCTTTCTGCACTGCTGCCTGGTAATGGTTTTTCGTAGTCTGATCCACCATCTCCATATTCATGTGATCTAAAGTATTCTGGATCTCATTAATCGAGCGGTCAGCATCTCTGTCAAAACCGTCTCCGCCCTCCCGGTACACGTCTTTATAAAATCTTCCGATATCCCGCATCCCTTCCATCTGGGCATCAATCTGATCCAGGTTGCTGGATGCCGTATCCCCTGCGTTCTCTATGATTCCTGACAAGGAATCTCCCATGTCAGACAGCTCTTCCATCTGGTTTTCCAGGCTTCCGAACATATCCTCCTCATAATCCACAGTTACATAAGGCTCAAACTGCCCCACAATTCCGCCTGCATCCTTCCGTCCCTGCACTGCCGCATGATTCACGCACTGATCTACCAGCCCGCTTTGGCGGCCGGCGATCCCTCCGATATTATATCCCATATGAGGATACCCTACGGTTCCGTAATTGCTGCAGCCTCTGATATATCCCAAAGACAGGCCGGCGATTCCCCCTGCATCATTCACTCTTTCCACCCGGATGCTCTCTTCCAGCCCTACGCTTCCTGCCGAAAGCTGAGAAGACGAATCGCTGGCAACCTCCTGTCCTGTAGCGTTAATATGGCCTTGATTGACACAGTCTTCTATAGTTCCCTCATTATATCCGGCAATTCCTCCTGTCTTTAAGTTGCCTGTAAGCTGCGTTTTGCTTTCGCATCCTGTAATGACGCCGGTTTCTTCATTATGGCCCACGATCCCGCCTAAAGTATCCTCAGCCACAATCTGGCCGGTAAAGCTGCAGTTTTCCACGGTTCCCCGGTTTGTTCCCGCAATTCCTCCGATATTAGTTCTGCTTCCTTCAGGCATAAGTTCCCCATGAACATTCAGATTTTTTACTGTGCCGCCCTGCTGTATAAACCGGAACAGCCCCAGGTTAGAACCAGTGCTTTTTACGGAAAATCCGATTATGCTGTATCCGTTGCCGTCAAATGTCCCGGCAAACACTGGCACTGGCTGAAAATCCTTTCCCTGCAGATTTAAGTCCGCCTCCAGAACAAACCTTTTTCCTTTAGAATAAGATTCTGCTGTACAATTTCTGCTGAAGTTTATAAAATCATCCTCTGTGCTGATGGTAACGGTTCCCTGATCTTCTGCCTGGAAATCCTGATTTTCCTGTGCCGCTTCCCTTCCTTGCGCCCCGTCAGACGTCTCTTTGGCGGCTCCATTCTCCCCGGATTCTTCCTGGGAAGCCTCTGGTGCGGCCAGGGCTTCTATAGCCCAAAGGCTTTCTTCTGTCGCTGTCCACACTGCAGACACTGCCAGAGCCGCAGCCAAAGCTGCAGCCTTGCCTTTTGTCCCGGCGCCCTTTTTGCTGCCGCCTCTTTTTCCTGGTTCCATATGTACTGTATCTGACCCCTGTCTTGCATTTATATTCCTCATATCCTACTCCTCCTTCTCCTGTCCCAGCTTTATAGCCTTTGTAAGCTCTGTCTTGTCAATCAGCTTATCACCCACAAGCAGAAGCTGCGGCAGTACTGTCATAACCAGAATAATCGAAATCAGAGTTCCCCGTCCCAGAACCTTTCCCAAAGAGGCAATCACCGCATTATTGGTCAAATACCCGATTACGAATCCTGCGCTGGTCAAAATGGTTCCTGACGTAATGATTGTAGGGAATGACTGGTTCAAAGACTCCACCACGGCTGCCTTTCTGTCTGGCATCTTCTTGCGCAGATCCAGGTAGCGGCTGGTTATAACAATGGCATAGTCAATGGTTGCCCCCATCTGAATGGAGCTGACCACCAGATAGCTTAAGAAATACATGGTGCTCTGTGTCAGGTACGGCATGGAGAAATTCATCCAGATGCTTCCCTGGATAGTCAGAACCAGAAGGAAAGGCAGGCCCGCCGACTGGAATGTAAACAAAAGGATAATTCCCACAAATAAAGCCGTAAGCACGCTGATGATCACATTGTCCCTTTCAAAGGAGGTGCTTAAGTCATAATTGCTGGTGGCATCCCCAACCACATAAACCTCATCATAATATTCCAGTGCAATGTCCCGTATCCGGTCAATGGTAGCAAACGTTTCTGCTCCCTCAACGGCTCCCCGCAAGGTAAACACCAGCCTGTCATACGCTTCGCCTTCCAGCTGTACCCTGGCATCGCACACCGCTTTGTGGAGATCGTCAATCTCCTCTGACATTTCCTCGTCAAATTCGATTCCGCCTTTCTCCTTCTGCTGGTAGATAAAGTCAATCATGTCAATAATAGACACACGGTAATCATCGAGATTCTTCATAAAAGCGCTGTACTGCTCTTTATCAAAAGCGTAAAACTGGTACAAAACCCTTACCAGATCCAGATCCACTCCTGCCACCTCGGAAAAGTCTCTGGGGCCCAGCTTATCCACCAGTATATATTTTCCATCATCCGTCACTTCCACATTGGCCAGGCCCAGGGCTGTATCCACCTCGTCCATAGCCTCCAGCCGCTTTAAGATCCGCCCTTCTTTTTCGTAATCCCCTTTTGGTATCACGACAGCCATGGTATTTGTTACCTCAAAAGTCTCCTGAATCCGCTCTTTGGAAGCCAGAAACTCGTTTTTCTTGCTGGACTCAATGGAATTAATATCATATATGTAAGGACATTTCCCCGAATAAATGCTGGCTCCTGCCACGATTGCCAGGAAAACCGGAATCCCGATAAACCTTAGCTTCACTACGATTTTTCCCCAGAAATTAATGGCAGGCACAAAATTCTTGTGCACTGTCCTGTCAATGGCTTTTGCAAACATGACAATAAGGGCTGGCATTAAAAGGAACACGGTCAGAAGGCTTATGATAATGGCTTTTGTCAGCACGCTTCCCAGATCCATGCCAATGCCAAATTGCATAAACATCAGTGCGATCATACCGGACACCGTGGTAAGGCTGCTGGAAGAAATCTCAGGAATAGCCTTGCTCAAAGCTACGGTAATAGCCTCAATCGTATCCTTGTCCTCGTGTTCTTCCATAAACCGATGGAACAAAATTATGGCATAATCAATGGCCAGTGCCAGCTGCAGCACCGCCCCTACAGCATTGGTTACAAAAGAAATCTCCCCGAACCAATAATTGGTTCCCATATTAATCAGGGCCGCCACGCCAAAGACTGACAGGAAGATAACGATCTCCATATACGTCTTGGAGGTAAACAAAAGCACCACCAGAATAATAAAGACCACAATCACCACGATAACTTTCATATCCGCCTTTAGAGAAGCCGCATCATCCTTATCCACCGTGGTATACACATAAGAGGAATACCCGTCCAGAATCTGGCGGGCCTGAGCTATGGCGTCCTGGGACAGCTGGGTATCCTCTTCCTCCTCAAACGTCAGCATATAAAGAGCACTGGCGTCCCTGTAGTAATCCCCAATCTCATCGCCGTCATAAGCATCGTCTTCCTCATCATAAAAAGACACTGCTGAAATCCCTTTTACCTCTTGAATTTCCCTGGCCAGAGCAAGGGCCTTATCATACGTAATATTGCTTACCAGGATTTTCGCTGACCCAAAGGTCGTAAATTCCTCATTCATAATGTCAAGGCCCTGTCTGGTTTCCGTGCTTTCCGGGAGGTATTCCGTCAGGTCATTTACAACCCCTACTTTGGGAATACATATAATACTGTATATGCACACCAGGATAAACAGGGCGATAAACGCCTTTCTCTTATTCACGATAAACCTTGCCAGTTTCATCATGAAACTCTCAGAAGTCTTCTTCTCTCCCATTTTTCCCCTTATCCTTTCCTATTGATTTTCTCTGTCTATACCCTATCCCTGGAGCTGTCTTAGTCCTCCGGCGCCTTGCAGGCGGTAATCCTGACCTTATTCATCTGGCTGCGGCATAAACAACAATCTTGCCATATTATGTACAATTGTGGTAAAATATTCAAGCATCACTTTCCTTTAATCCGTCCTAAATGGGACAGTTTTCTTAAATTTGTCCATTATTATACAAATAAGGAGATTTCATTTTATGGTTCCCAACGAAAAAATATCCACCCGCCGCACCTACCTGCTTCTTAGCCAGGCTTTATTCTCTCTTTTGGAGGACACCCTTTTTGAAAAAATTACCTTAACCCAGTTATGCGACCATTCCATGGTTCCTCGCTCCACCTTCTACCGGTATTTTGAGGATAAATATGACTTGCTGTATTACTGCCTTCAGACATTTTTCGATACCGTTCGCCTGGATAAAGACATTATATACCTAAAAGACGGCAAAGGCCGGGCTTTCGTTGCCAAGCTCATTGCGGTTATGGATAAAAACAAATCCTCTTTCCAGAAAATCTGCCAGACAAACAAAAATGGGATCTTTATGGATATCCTCCGCAATTACATGCTGCAGATTCTGGAGCAGACCGTAACCCAGCTGGAAGCCGAAGGTTCCAAATTAAAAATCAGCCGGCCGGTATTCCTGTACCTGCTGGCTGATCTCTATATCAGTATGGCTAAATGTTATCTGGAGTCCGAGACTGACTGTCCTCCTGAAACCTTTTCAAACGACATATGCCTGTTTGCCGCAAGGGACTTTTTCTCCTGATCGGCAAACGCTTATGCCAACACTTCATTCAGCGTATTGAAAAGGTATTCCACGTTAATCGGCTTGGCTATGTGCCCATTCATCCCGCATCTTAAAGCCTCCTGCCTGTCTTCCTCAAATGCATTGGCTGTCATGGCAAAAATAGGTATGGAGGCAAGCTTTTCATTGCTTAAGCGGCGGATGGCCCTGGCTGCCTCATATCCGTCCATGACTGGCATCTGCACATCCATCAGTATAAGCTGATAATATTCCGGCCCGGCTTTTTTAAGCATATCCACAGCAATCTGCCCGTTGCCGGCAACATCAATCAGAAATCCGGCCTCCTCTAAGAGCGCTACTGCGATTTCCTGGTTCAGCTCATTATCCTCTGCCAGAAGGATCCTGCACCCATGAGGCCCGCCAAATGCATGGCCGCTGTTTTCATCGGCTGCATTTATCCTGTCTGCCGCCTTTTCCTCCTGACATAAGCTGAAGGTGAAGGAAACCAAAACTTCTGTTCCCTGTCCCTTCCTGCTTTTCACCTCAATCATTCCATTCATCATATCCACAATATTTTTCGTTATGGCCATTCCCAGGCCGGTTCCCGCAATTCCGCTTAAGGTAGTGGTCTTTTCCCTTTCAAAAGGCTCAAAAATACGCTCTACAAACTCTTGGCTCATGCCGATTCCTGTATCCCTGATGCAAAACTCATACACTCCACTGCCTGCAGGAGCTCCCGGCATCTCTGTCACCGTCATGGCAACCGCCCCGCCGTCTTCGGTGTATTTAATGGCATTGCCCAAAAGATTCAGCAGGACCTGATTCAGGCGCAGGCTGTCGCAGCAAACTTTGTCATGGACCATATGCTCCATTTTTACATCCAGTTTCAGGCTTTTTCCGGATGCGTCCGGCTGCACAAGGTTTTCCAGTCCCTGGACGATTTCAGTCATGCTACAGGGTTTTTCATCAAGCTGCATCTTGCCGCTTTCGATCCGGCTCATATCCAGGACATCATTGATCAGGTTCAGAAGATGGTTGCCTGAGGCCATGATCTTCTTCAGGTAATCCTTCACCTGCTCTCTGTTGTCAATGTGGGACACAGCCAAAGACGTAAAGCCTACAATGGCATTCATGGGCGTGCGGATGTCATGAGACATATTGGACAGGAAAGCGCTTTTGGCTCTGCTTGCCTTTTTCGCCTGCAGAAGAGCATCCTCCAGCAGGGCATTCTTCTTCATCTCCCTGCGGATCTCTTCGTCCACGCTGCGGAATCCCAGAACTATTCCATAGCTTTTATCCTGAAGCCCTACAGATACTGCCTTTACCTGAAAATATGTAATTTCGTCATCAATAAATGCACGGTAATTTGCATAATCCAGCTGTTTTCCTGCAGCTTCCTCCCGAAATCTTTTTATTGAAAAAAAGTGCCGCAGCGCCTCCTTGTCTTCCTCATAAATGCACTGGTCTATATAAGCAGCCGCACTTTCCTCCAGGGAGATCTCTCCTTTAAATACAATGCCGAACATGCGCTCCGCCTGCTCATCCTCCCTAAGCACCTGTCCTGTTCCTGTATCCAGATTAAAAAAGCACACCAGGCTATAATCTGTACTTAAAGCCTGAATCATCTCTGCATGATATCTTTCCCTCTGTTTTTCCTGCATCTTCTGAGCCGTACAGTCTAAAAGAAAACGCTGGTACACAAGTTCCCTGTTTTCCTCCAAAAGCTTCACATTGCCCATGATGTACAGAATATCTCCGTTCTTATGCTGTACCCGGTACTCTACGCTTACGCTGTCTCCTGCCCGTTTAAGCCCCTGGATAGCCTGGCGCAGTTTTGGCTTATCATTTTCTACAACCGATGCAGCCACCATGTCAAATCCCTTGTCCACCATCTCTTCCAGGCTTTCGTACCCCAGGATCTCCAGGGCTGCCCGGTTGATGCTGTAAACATGTTTTCCGTCCAGAGAATGACGCATAACCCCGCAGTCTATTGTAGTAAAAATCGTCTCCAGAGTCTGGTTCTTATTAATAATCTCCTGCTCATAAGCCCTCTCCTGGGTAATGTCTATGGCAACTCCCATGGTTCCCATAACGCTTCCGTCAAGGTCATACAGAGGGGATTTGTAAATGGTCAAAAGCTTCTCTCCGTCTCCTGTTTTTATTGTCTCTTCCGAGATGCATGTTTTCCCAAGCGCCATAACTTCCAGCTCAGACGCTATGCAGGCAGGGTCATCCTCCTCAACATCCCAGATATAGGCATGCCTCTGCCCCTGGGTCTGCTCCTTCGTCTTGTTCACTGCCTTGCAGAAACTGTCGTTTACCTTTTCGTGAACCCCTTCTTTATCTTTATACCAGATTAATTCCGGCACATTGTTAATGGTTGTCTCCAGAAAATGGCTGGTCTCCCAGAAGTCCCTGGCCATCTTATACTTCTCCTGCCATTTCAAAAAGCGGAAAACCATTTCCTCCTTCTGCATAGGCAAAATCCATAAGTCCTCCATAAAAGGCAGCTTCTCTTTTAAAAGGGAAAACTGGCTCTGTTCCGCCAGAACGATCAGCTGCGCCTTTTCGCTCTTTTTCTCTGTCAATACTCTTAAAGTCTTTGTTACATCCCTGCCCTGCAGATTAGCCACAACCACATCCGCCGCTGCCGCCTCCTCTGTCCTGGGTTCTTCCCTTTCCTGAAATTCGTAAGTAAAGTTCCCCGAAGGCGTCATTTTCTTCAATTCCTCAAATTCCCTGCATGGATGTCCTGTTAAGTAAAAATGAACATGGCAATGGTACATGCCCCATCTCCTCCTCGGCCTTTGCCGGCTGCTGCCGCACATTCATACGGACGTTACAATAACCCCTGCAGGCCCGTCTGAACTGCTGCGGCATCGTCCTGTCTATTTTAAAAATCCGTTGACAATCTGGGCTTCCGCCTCTTCCTCTGTCAGCCCCAGAGTCATCAGCTTAATGATCTGCTCCCCGGCAATCTTTCCGATAGCTGCCTCATGAATCAGGGCTGCCTCCATGTTGTTGGCTGTAATCTTGGGAACAGCGCTGATTTTTGCATTGTCCATAATAATCGCATCGCACTCGGAATGCCCCGCACATTTGGCATTGCCATTAATCTCCGCAATAAAAATCTGGGTAGAATCCTCTTTAGCCACAGATCGTGATATGACATTTGCACTGGAGTCCTGTCCGTTTAAGTTAATCACAAAACTGCTTTCGGCAAACTGGGTTCCATGGGTCAGAAGCCGCTCGCGGATAATCAGTTTGGCCCCTGCAGCCAAATCCGCCTTGGTGGAACGCCTGGTAGAGTCCACCCCCTTGATCTGTACCATCTCCATCTCCATATAGCTTCCCGCTTCCATGGTTATCTCGGTTCCGGGATTCATGATCCGCTTTCCCTTCCCGTCACCAGAACCATAATGCTTTTCTACATATTTAACTTTAGAGTTCTTCCCCACAAAAAACCTATGGACGCCGTCATGCTTGGAGTCCTGATCGCCGCCGTTGTGAATGCCGCACCCAGCTATAATAACCACATCGGCATGATCCCCGATATAAAAATCATTGTACACCATTTCTGTCAGCCCGCTTTGGCTGAGAACTACGGGAATATGGACACTTTCATTTTTCGTCCCTGGCTTAATATGAATGTCAATTCCTGTACCGTCGTCTTTGGAAACAATCTCAATGTTGGCAGAAGCCGCCCTGGCTGCCATCTGTCCGTTGGTACGGATATTATAAGCGCCGGCAGGAACCTCATGAAGCCCAGCCACCTCTTCAAGCAGCCGCATCTGGATGGAATCAATGTTAGAAAAATTTACGGAACCAGCCATGTCACTGTCCCCCTTTATAGAATTTGCTGCAGGCATCTACTGCAGAAGCAGTACCCAGAAGTCCTGGAAGTATCTCCTCTTTTGGTCCCTGAGCCGTGATCCTGCCGTCTGCAATGACCACAATCTCATCTGCAATGTTTAAAATCCGCTCCTGATGGGAAATGATCAGAATAGAACCGTCAGTCTTGGCCCGCATACGCTCAAACACGGAGATTAGGTTTTGGAAACTCCAAAGATCAATTCCTGCTTCCGGCTCGTCAAAGACAGAAAGCTTCGTCCCCCTTGCCAGAACCGTGGCAATCTCAATCCGCTTTAATTCTCCGCCGGACAGGCTGCCATTCACTTCCCGGTTAATATAATCTTTGGCGCACAGTCCCACCTCTGAAAGATAGGTGCATGCATCCGCTGCGGCCAGCTTCTTTTTTGCCGCCAAGCGGATTAGGTCAAGAACCTGAACTCCCTTAAAGCGGACAGGCTGCTGAAACGCATAGCTGATTCCCAGATTGGCCCTTTCGGTAATATTTTTATCTGTAATGTCAATGCCGTCAAATATAATCCGTCCCTGTGCAGGGTGTTCAATTCCTGCTATAAGCCTTGCCAAAGTGGATTTGCCGCCGCCGTTGGGACCGGTGATCACTACAAATTTATGGTCGTCAATGGACATGGTCAAGTCATGGATGATCTCCTTTTCCTTTCTGTCCTCCTGCACGCCAAATGACAGGTTCTCTAATGTAAGCATGAGAAAAATCTCCTTTTTGTTCCTTAATTTTCTTTGTACTTTATGAAGCTTTTTTTACTTTCCTTGCTTCTTTCCCCCATATATGTTACCCTGATTCTATAAAATTAGAACCTGCAGAACGCCTGGATTTTCATGCAGGCCTGGATTTCAGCGGCTGCAGTATATGGGAGGAGACGAATATGAAAAAAATTTTCTTAATTCTGCTGCTTGCAGGATCGCTTTATCTTGCTGGATGCGCAGGCAAAAGCAGCTATGACACTGGGGATTTTGATTCTGTTTCCGCAGGGGGAGGCTACAACGGCGCTGCGGCGGAAACCACAGCCGCTGCTTACGATTATGAAATGGAAGCCGAGGCTGCACCTGAGCCTGTGTTTGGGGAGGCATGGGAGGAAGAAACCGCAGCCGAAACAGCGGCCTCCGGGGAACTTTCCTCTTCCTCCGGTATCAACCAGGCTTCTTCATCCGCCAGAAAGCTGATCCGTAACGTGTATATGAACGTGGAAACCGATGCCTTTGACAATCTTATCACTCAGCTCCAGTCCAAAATAACGCAGCTGGCAGGCTATGTGGAACAATCTGACATTTCCGGCTCCAGCATTACCTACAACAATATCCAGCCCAACCGCTATGCTTCCATAACCGCCCGGATTCCCAGCAATAAGCTGGATCAATTTATCTTGATAGTGGAGGACAGCGGCAATGTTACCAACAAGTCCGAATCCACCTTGGATGTGACACTTCAGTACAGCGATCTGGAAAGCAGAAAAAAGACCCTGACTGTGGAACAAGACCGTATCTGGTCCCTGTTAGAAAAGGCTGATACCCTGGAAGCCGTTATCGCCCTGGAAGAGCGTCTTTCCGAAATCCGCTATGATCTGGAATCCATGGAATCCCAGCTGCGTCTTTATGACAACCAGGTTGAATACAGCACCATTACGGTTTCCATTCATGAAGTGCATCCTGTGGACTTTACCCCCACAGCCCCTGAATCCGTGTCCCAGAGAATCCGGAAGGGCTTTGCAAAAAACGTGGAAAATGTTTCGGAAACCTTTACAGATCTGTTTATCGGATTCATCATCGGCATCCCTATTTGGCTTCCGCTTTTAGCTGCCATGGCCCTTATTCTGGTATTAGGCAGACGAATCAGGAAATGCCAGAAGAAGAAAACAGGCTCTCTTTTCAGTTTTATCCGAAAAAGAAGAAACGATACCCCATCCCTTGATTCCCAAACCGATTCAGCAGACAAAGACAATTCATCCTTTTAAATCCAAAAAGACGGCGGCATCCTTGTTCATGATGCCGCCGTCTTTCTCTTCGAACGGCAAGTATATATGAGCCAAATAATATTTCCATATGCATCCATGCCGAAAATCCGTCTTCGATTTCCTCAGTGAGCCAAGCGCAGCTGTGATGATAATAAAAAACCGAACCCTTTCCCCGTAGGAATCAGATTCAGTTAGACAAAAACCGATGCAGAAGATGGGAGTCGAACCCACAAGGTGTTTCCACCACACGAACCTGAACCGTGCGCGTCTGCCAATTCCGCCACTTCTGCATGAACAAGGCTTATTATAGCCTAGTTTCCAGATCTTGTCAATCCTTTTATTCTTTGTACTTGATTTTGTACCTGTTTTTTCCACTTCGGGGCTGATGGCTTTTTCAGGCAAACTCCTTCAAATATTCCCGTACAGACCTGCTCATCTCCCTAGAAAAATCACTGTTGTATTTTCTGCTGCAAAACGCCTGAATCCAGTTTTCAAAATCCCCGCCCCTGCATTCCTTTTCCAGCATTTCCTTAAACTCCTGCTGCGTTAAACGGCTGTAACCGTTTTCATGAACAATATATTTTTGCTGGCACCTTTCAGGTTTCTTTCTCTCCATCTGCTGTTTCACAGGATACCCAAATACCACCATGGCAGCCGGAAATACATAGGGAGGCAGCTTTAAAAGTTCTCTGTGGGTTTCACACTGCTCCATAATATCTCCGATATAGCAGGAGCCAATCCCTAAGCTCCATGCGGCAGTTACCGCATTCTGGGCGGCAACCGCCGCATCCACCACAGCCAGCATCAGATCCCCGGCCTGAGGCCTGCGGGGCCTGCACTCTCCTGCAAGAAAAGCATCATACCATTTCTGACAATCTGCACAGAAAATCAGAACCATCTGCGCCTTAGCAATAAAAGGCTGATGGTCGCATGTCTCGGCCAGAATCTCCTTAAGCTTCCCGTCCGTAATGTCCAGGATGGTATAAAGCTGCTGATTGCCTGCCGTAGGCGCTTCCATGGCAGCCTGAATAATCGTTTCTTTTGCTTCTGCTGCTATAGGCTGATCACAGTACACCCGAACCGATCTTCTTTCTGTCAGTTCTTTTATAGTTGTATTCATGTCCAAAATCCCCCCTTTAAATAAAATATACATTTATAGTTTCCCCGGCCAAAAGGCCGGCATTTCCTGCAGGAACCTCTCCCAGCAGGCTGCATCCCATCATTGACCATACTGCCCCGTTTCTCTGGTTTTCCATCTGATCAAACATCAGCCTTCCCTCCTGGATTCTGGCGCTTCCTCTTAAAATCCTTATCCCTCTGCTGGATTTTCCAAAAGGTTCTGAAAGAACTGCCTGGGCTTTCGTCAGATGAATGCTGCTTCTGCCGCACAGCTTTTTCATATACGGCAGCCCTACATAAAGCATTCCCACTGCAGCTGCGCCTGGATTTCCGGACAATCCCAGAATCACTTTGCCGTCTTTAACCGCCGCCAGCATTGCCCCGCCGGGCTTAAACGGAAGCCCATGGAACAGTACTATTGCACCTATGCGCTCCATGGCTTTCGGAACATAGTCAAAATCCCCGGCAGAAACTCCGCCTGTGGTGATTACCATATCATGGGCTGCCAGCGCTCTTAAAATGCTGTCTGACAGCATCTCCATGTCATCCGGCACAATCTCCCATTCCCTTGGTATCATTCCATGGGACTGCATATACCCTGCAAGCAGCATAGGATTCGTATCGTATACCATTCCTTCCGGCAGATGCTTTCCTCGCCTTACCAGTTCGCTTCCTGTACTGACAATCCCTACTACAGGTTTTCGGAATACCCTGACCTGGCCCATGCCCTGGCCGGCTATGACCGCAGCATCTGCCGCACCTATAACCTTGCCTGGTTCCATAAGGCAGATTCCCTGTTTTACATCCTCCCCTGGCTCCGCAATATTCCCGCCTGGGGCCGACATAAAAAACCGGACTTCTGTGTCTGTAAAACAGGTATCCTCATGCTTTACTACTATATCTGCGCCTTCCGGCACTTTAGCCCCTGTCATGATCCTGGCTGCCGTCCCTTTTGTAACCGGGTGCTTTCCAATGCTTCCTGCCGGAATCCTTTCTGTCACCTTAAGTGTAACCGGATTCTTTCTGGATGCTTCCCGGATATCCTCACTGCGGATGGCATATCCGTCATAAGCGCTTCGCCGGAATGGAGGAACAGCCATCTCAGCCATAATACGCTCTGCCAAAACTCTGCCATAAGCTTTTTCAACCGGAATTTTTTCTCTCTTTAAGTTTACACTCACTTCCAAAAGCGCCTGACGTGCTTCGTTGATTCTTTCCATCTTCCACCGCTTCCTTAATTTGTACATAAATTAAAGAAAAGCCAAAATAAAACCATGTTTTGCTGACTGTAAATTATATTCTTTTCCAGTACCTGTCCTTCTCTTTCCCCTCCATCAGTGGGATGTATTCACAAATACAATGCTGGAATCTCCTTGTCTGGCCTGTTCCAGCACAGCCTGGGCCAACATCTGAAAGGATTTGTGGGATGAGGTAGCACCTGACAGCGCATCAATGTGCCCTTCTCCCTGTTCTTCCAGAAACTGGTTTGCATAGTATCGGGTGTATTCATTGGGATAAGTGCCATTGGAATGGAGCATTGTCTGCATGTAGGCATTATCCCAGCTTTTAATAAAGCCGCTGGCATTTTCTGCATTGTACTCTACTGAAACAATGCTTCCGCCTTTCACCATAATCGTAATATACTCCTTCCAGCCAAAGTTATACTCAGAAGCCTGGGCGGTGTAGTAACCATCCTGAAGCGTCTCTTTCTCACTGCAGGCTGTCAGCTGCAGTGCTGTCAGCAGGATCAGGAGCATGCCGAAAATCCGTTTCATCTGCTGTGTTCCTCCTTTAACAGAAATCTTTTTACCTGGGACTGAAGCTCCTTGGCTTCGCCTGCCAGCATGCTGCTGGACTGTTTTGTCCCTTCTGCATTCTGCAGATTCCGATCCGCAATGGCCGAAATGTCTTCAATCCGCTCCTCCATAATGGCCAGAGCATTCTCCTGCCCTCGAACCGCTGTTACCAGCTCATCGGAAATGGTGCTGATCTGTGCAGACACATGGGAAATAACCTGCAGGGAACCTGCTGTGCAGGCTGTCAGCTCCACACCTGTTTGGATTATGGCTTTTGTATTATTGACCATGTCTGTAGCGCTCTGGGCAGCCGCTGCGCTCTTGGACGCCAGCTGCTTCACTTCGTCAGCCACAACCCCAAATCCTTTCCCGGCTTCACCGGCCCGGGCCGCTTCTATAGAAGCATTAAGAGCCAGAATATTGGTTTGAAACGCAATGTCTTCAATGGCTTTGGCAATTTTTGTGATCTCCTGGGCATTGGCGCTGATATTGTCCATTGCAGTGGAGAGATGTGTCATCTGAATATTGGCATCCTGAATACGCTGGGTAATCTCTTCTGTCTGGCACCTGGCCTGGCTGCTGCTTTCTGTAACATCTGCCAGACGTTCCTTCACATGGGTTACCTCATGAACCAGCGCCTCTGTGGATTGATTTTGTTCCAAGGAAGCCTGGTGGAGCTGAGCCGACTGCCCGCTTAGTTCCCCGGCCATGTTCGTAAGCCGGGCAGCAGCAGCACGAAAGCCTGATATGGTGTTATTCATGGACTGAATGATAGTGTACAGGCTGCTCTGAATCAGCACAAAGTCGCCTCTGTATTCTACCTGAGGTTCCGCGCCCAGATTGCCGGATGCAATCTGGGTCAGAACTTGTTTAATGTCGGATATGTACCGGTTAACGCTTTCCACGGTGGC
>CATLBO010000014.1 GCA_949879025.1 uncultured Hungatella sp.
CGTTCACACGTCCTGCCACCGTCAGATAGCCCTGTTTCTGCATTTCTGCGTTCAGTTCCCTTACAATCTGATAGGCTTTTGACTTTGACACACGCAGTTCCGCTGCCACTTCCTCCACTGTCATAAAAGATTTTTCTGTCATTCAGATATCCTCTCCTTTCAATGTTTAACTGTTTTTGTTTAAGTGTTGCATATAGAATACTAAATAAATTCCGTTAAGTCAAGTGGTTTTCAAGAAAATCCTAACTTTTTTTATTTAAGTTATTCTTGCTATTCCTATTGCACCATGTTATACTAACTTCAACAGATTTGTTTAAGTAAAGTCATGCACGACTGGAGGAAAACAGGGCGGCGGGTGCTTGCACACGCTGAACTGCTTTCTGACAGGCGTATATGGCGCACCGCCACAGCGAGATAAAGCGAAGCGTAATCGAGCTGGCATGACTTTACCTCACTTCACAATAACGGAGGTTTTATTATGGCAATCGGCAAACGTATCCGCTTTTTCCGCAACCGAAAAGGCATGACACAGAAACAGCTAGGCGAAGTCCTCGGTTTTCTCGGAAAGACCTCTGATGTCCGCATGGCACAGTATGAAACCGAAGCGAGGACGCCAAAGCACGACCTTGTAAAAGAAATGGCGAATATCTTTGATGTAAGCACCCACGCCCTCACCGTGCCGGATATTGATACCTATATCGGGCTTATGCACACACTCTTTGCGTTGGAAGATATGTACGGGCTGAAAATCGGGAAAATTGACGGGGAAATCTGCCTGCGCCTTGACAAGTCCGACTATTCCACCTATTCGTCCATGTTCGATATGTTCCACGCATGGCAGGAGCAAGCCGCCAAGTTGGAACAGGGCGAAATAAGCCGAGAAGAATACGACCAGTGGCGGTACAAGTACCCGGAACTGGACACCTCAAAGCATTGGGCGAAAGTCCCCTCACAGGCGGTCAGTGATATGCTTATGGAAGAATTTCAGAAAATCGAAAAAGAAGAAAAGAAAACAGCGAAAAAGAAAAAGCAGAAATAAGCATAAAAAGACCTTGCCGATATTCAGTTTCCATATCTGAAAATCAGCAAGGTTTTCTTATGCTAATGATGTAATTATTTAGTGCGTGATGTTGAAAATGTTGCCAAATCGTTGCCAGAACCTAAACAAATTTGCTTGTAACCCGCATAAATACTAGGTTCTTAAAGCCTATTTCATCACTCGAACTCAATAGTAGCCGGCGGCTTCGGACTCATATCAAAACATACCCGATTCACATTCCCCACCTCGCTCAAGATCCTATCCGTAATCCTTTGCAATACATCCCAGTCCACCCTCTCAACACTGGCGCTCATAGCGTCCACCGTATTAATAGCCCGGATAATCACCATATAGTCAAAACACCTGGCATTATTTTTCACGCCCACAGACTTAAAGTCCGGCACCACTGTAAAATACTGCCACACTTTCTTGTCTAAACCGGCTTTTGCAAATTCTTCTCTCAAAATCGCATCTGACTCCCGCACTGCCTCCAGCCTGTCCCTGGTAATCGCCCCTAAGCATCTTACGCCCAGCCCTGGCCCCGGAAACGGCTGGCGATACACCATAGATTCCGGCAGCCCCAGTTCCACGCCGCAGGCCCGTACCTCATCCTTAAACAATTGCTTCAGCGGCTCTACCAGTTCAAACTTCAAATCCTCCGGCAGGCCGCCCACATTGTGGTGGGACTTTACCATCTTAGCTGTCTTGGTTCCGCTTTCAATAATATCCGGGTAAATGGTTCCCTGGCCTAAAAAGTCTATGCCCTCCAGCTTCCTGGCCTCCTCCTCAAATACTCTGATAAACTCGCTGCCAATAATTTTCCTTTTCTGCTCTGGGTCTGCCACACCCTCCAATTTCCCCAAAAACCTTTCTGTAGCGTCCACATAAATCAAATTTGCGTGAAGCTGGTTCTTAAACACCTGGATCACACTCTCCGACTCATGCTTCCTCATCAGCCCATGGTTCACATGGACGCACACAAGCTGTTTTCCCACAGCCTTAATCAGCATCGCCGCAACCACCGAAGAATCCACACCGCCGGACAGGGCAAGAAGCACCTTCCTCTCCCCCACCTGCCTGCGGATAAGCTCCACTTGATCCGCAATAAAATTCTTCATATTCCAGTTTGGCTGTGCCTGACACACATCAAACACAAACTCCCTCAAAGCATCCTCATTCGGAAGTTCCTTAAAATTCCTTCCACACTTTGCTGCAGGGTGGTCAATGGCAAGCAAAGGATACCCACATTCGTAAATCGCCGGATCAATATCCACCGGCACGCCATCCACTATCCGGTTCTCCCCGCCGTTTAACACAATCCCTTTCACATTCTCCAGCCCTTTTAGCTCCTCAGGTGTAATATCATGGGGATGGATCTCACTGTACACCCCCATATCACGGATCTGACGGGCAATGTCCGTATTCCTGGTACTTCCCAAATCCAGAATCACAATCATATCTTGCTTCATGCTAATCGTCTCCTTCTATGCAGTTACATGGCCGAACATTAAAACCCCTGCCCGCCTTTGCCTACTTGCGGACCCATTTTCCAAACAAAGTCTTCTTGTACTTCCCAAGCTCTTCTTTAGCGTCTGCCCGGTTTCCTGCTTTCTGAAGAAACTCCACACCCTTCTTAATATCAGCCGGAACACCTAGGCCCTGAGCGTAAATGACTCCCCGCAGATAAAAAACCTCCTCATTATTCCAAGTCACCTTCTCTAAGAATTCCCTGGCCTTCTGGTAGTCCTGCCGCACGCCAAGCCCATACAGATAAGCCCTGCCCAGATAAACGCATCCCCAATTATTCTCCTCCTTATAAGCTCTCATTATGAGCTTTATCCCTTTCTCATAATCCTGGGGAACGCCCTCGCCTCTAAAGTACAATGCCCCAAGCCGATTATAGCACCCAACGCTTCCTGTCGGCTTCATTCCCTTCTCATAACACTGAGCCGCATGGCTTGCGTCCTTGGGAACGATCTTTCCCTCTTCATAAGCCAGACCCACATAAAACCAGCTGTCCTTGTCCCCACCTGCTGCTGCCTTCTCATACCATCTGAAGGCTTCCGCCTTATTGCCGGCCTTGTCCAATTCCCTCGCATAAAAATACTGGTGAAGCGGATATCCAAACTCCGCCCCCATACGCCAGATCCCCTGAGCCTTTTGCGGCTGCGGCGGGATAATATCCTCATCTCCCTTTTCATAATATTGGCGCAAATTACCGCCTGCATGGTACATTCCGCCTCGGAACGCTTTCCAGAACCAGTCCTCGCACCTGGAAATATTTTCCTTTAAATACGCCTTAAATGCCTGAGGGTTTGGAAATGACTCCCTCCCTTTGCCCTGTATCTCCAAAAAGTCCCACCAAAAATAAGCGTTTCCTATTGTATACTGGCAAAATGCGTCACCCATCTCTGCCTTTTGAAGAACCACGTCAAAAGCCTCCTGCAGGCTGGCAAACGGCATCTTGGCCTTTACATGAGGCTCCAGTTCCCCGGACCTTAGAGCCACCAGCACGCCAATGGCGCTTCCCTGCTCCACCGACTTGTGATAAAGGGCAATCGCCCTGTCATCATCCTCCGGAAATCCATGGCCTTCCCATGTGTACTGGTATCCGCACAGACACCTTGCCAGAATACAGGAGGCATCTCCGTCCCCCGCCGCTGAAGCCTGCTCCAAACGGCGAAAACTCTCCTGCCCCCGCCCCGTCCTTACATCATAATAAATATCGCGGAGCGCCTGCTCCACCACATCACTAAAACACTTCCCCATATCGATTCTCCTTGCATCCGATTTTCTAACCAAAATGCCAGCCTATGCTCCTGATCCTCTTTCCGCCAAAACATATGCAGCATATGGATTTATCCACCACCATTATATCCGAAATCACGTCACAGCACAATTATTTCCTTACCAAATCTTACTGTAAAAGTTTCGCCGCCCATTAGGCGGCATGCATTCAGGTATGCCAAATGTGCCAGCCAGACTTTCATGTGTAGTGTTATATCCGCTGCCAGACGCATGCAGGTTACTGTAAAAATCCCGCCGCCCATTAGGCGGCAGGAATCCAGAGATGCCAAATACGCCAGCCGGACTTTCATGTATGGTAGTACATCCATAGCCAGGCGCATGGAGGTTTACTTTGGCAATATAGAAACCTTTAACTAAACCACCACCGGCTGAAGCCGGTGGGTTTGGGCTGGCTGCTGAAGCAGCCTAAAGTTGTCCGACCTCGAAGTTATGGCTCTTCTTTCGTTCTTCTAAATCCTGATTTTTGATATATTCTTGTATGATCTCGTCCGTTACGTTCCCACTGCTGGCTACAAAATATCCTCCTGCCCATTGATGGCGGCCCCAGAACCCCTTATTCAACTCTTTATATTCCATCTGTAGTTTTCGGGACGTGTTCCCCTTCATATACTGAACCAGCTTGCTTGCCGACAGATGTGGCGGTACTGATACCAGGAGATGTATGTGATCCTTCCCTACATACCCGGCCAGAATCTCCACATCATTTGTCTGGCATATCTTCCGTATCAGTTCTCTTGTTCTTATCGCGACCTTTCCCATCAGCACGGGTTTTCGGTATTTTGTTATCCATACAATATGGTATTTGATATCATACGTACAATGAGCCCACTTCCTATAATTTCCCATGTTTTCACCTCAAGTTTACTATCTCTACATTTCCTTTTTCTAAACTTTGAGATATGGGGTTGACCTAAAGGTTTCGCCTTGAAGGCGAGGGTTTTAACCCCAGTATGCAGACAATAAGACAGTGTGCATGCTGTTCACCTTCCAAGTCAGTTAATCGGATTCTGCCTTTTCCGCCCCTTTGCTACAAGGCATGAGACTTTGCCAAAAGCCCGTTTTCTCATAACACTTCACATCAGCAGCGGCAAAGCAGAGGGATACCCTCAAAACTTTACCGTGACAGCGTATACCCCCGTCCGTTTACATTCATTACAGGCGAAGCCACAATAAACGCATTGGGGTCAATCCCCAGGGCTTTATCTCGAAACGCAGGATACTGTTTGGCATACACCACGCTGAAAACCGCTTTCTGAGCCTCATTGCGGTATCCTGTCTCAATATTCAAAAACGTCATACCGCTGTCCAAGTCATTTAAAACAGCTTTGCAGATTTCCTCATATTTGGGAGAAATGATAATCAGTTCAATCTTCTTCTCCCCAGAGAGAATGGTCTGATTCATCATCCCTGATGTAAGCACAATCACCACAATTCCATAAAGAATGCCGTCCCATCCGCCTCTAAAAATCTGAAGTCCCAGAATCACAATGTCAAAACACATCATGGAATTGCCCACTGGAATCCCCTTTAATTTCTGCAGAATACAGGGAGGAATGTCCATGCCTCCTGTAGACCCTCCTGCCCGAATAACCAGCCCAATGCCGCCGCCCATCAGAACCCCTGCAAACACAGCGGAAAGCAGCGAATCCCCGGAAAACCAAGTTCCCATTGGAAGCCGCTCAAATACCCCCAATATTATCGGATAAATGACCGTTGAAATAAGAGAAGTCATGGCAAATTTCTTTCCCAGAAAAATATACCCCAGCACAAACAAAGACACATTAACAACCGCCGTAATTGTAGAAATAGGCAATGGAATCCAGGACCGGACCACCAGGGCGATTCCTGTGGACCCACCCAGCATAAACCCGTTCGGAACAACAAATGCGCACACGGCAAAAGCCAGCAGCATATTCCCGGCCAGTATGTAAAGCAGCATCTCAAATCTCTTCATCTTCTCCTCCATTCTGCATCCGAATTCTGTTGCCTTCCTGCTGCAAAAGTCCTGCCGCCGGTTAGCCGGCATGCATTCAGGTATGCCAAATGTGCCTGCCGGGCTTTCATGTGTAGTGCTGCGTCTGCTGCCAGACACATGGACTTACTGTGAACGTATTGAATCCTTATGGCAGATCTGCACTATTCTGCACTGACCATACGGCGCCGGAATTCTACTTTTGCATTCCGGCTGTATCCGCCGCCAGGAGTACAAAAATTTGCTCTTATGGACAACAGTTCAGATACAATTTATAAATTTTTCTTTCCATCTGTTTTTATTATAAATAAGAAAAGAAAAGAGATTGTTGCATATACAACATTTCGGAAAATTTTACCTGTTTTTGATCTGCTGCTTTTGATCTGCTGCTTTTCCACCCCTATCCTGCCTTCTATCCCAAAGCCACATCCAGAGCCATCATCACCGTAAATCCCGCTGCAAAGAAAACCGTCCCCAAATTAGAATGGACTCCCTCAGAAAGTTCCGGAATCAGTTCCTCAACCACCACATAAATCATGGCTCCTGCCGCAAAGCTTAGAAGGTAGGGAAGAACCGGCACCACCAGGCCTGCCGCCATAATTGTCATAGCTGCCCCCAAAGGCTCTACTGCCCCGGAAAGAGTCCCATAAAAAAAAGCCTGTGTTTTACCCATTCCCTCTGCCCGCAAAGGCATGGAAATAATGGCCCCTTCCGGAAAATTCTGAATCGCAATACCCAAAGAAAGAGCCATAGCCGCCATAGCTGTAATCCCCGCATCTCCTGCAAGCCATCCTGCATAAACCACACCCACTGCCATTCCCTCCGGCAAATTATGAAGAGTCACCGCAAGCACCAGCATGGTCGTTTTCTTCAGTGCGCTCTCCGGCCCCTCAGCCCTGGTACTGTTCATGTGCAGATGAGGAATCGTCCGATCCAAAAAAAGCAAAAACAGAATGCCAAGCCAAAACCCGGCAGCCGCAGGCACAAAGGCCCATTTCCCCATCCCCTGTGCGTATTCCATAGCCGGAACCAGCAGGCTCCAGACAGAAGCCGCCACCATAACCCCGGCGGCAAATCCGGTGAGAGCCCGCTGCACCATAATATTCAACCGATTTTTCACAAATATCACACATCCGGCCCCTAAAGCAGTCCCTAAAAAGGGAAACAGAATTCCCCATATAACATTACCCTGCATCATTCATCCCTTCCCAGCGCCACATGGCATCTAAAATTATTTAGGCTCCGTTCCTATACCGAAAACCGGTAAAAAATAATGCCAGCCTGCTTTATTCTCAGATACGCTCTTGTTTTTACTGTTTTCATTATATCACAGCCTTCCCATAGTTTAGCCCCTTTAAACATGAGCAATGCATCTTTATCATTCCCCGTTCCGCTGCCAGAAATCTCCGTCCCAAAAATCATCCTCCTTTCTGCCGCTCCACCACTTCCTGCAGTCCTCTTCGGTTCAGAATTCTCAAATATCCGTATCCCTTCTCCAGCCACCCCTTCTCTTCAAACTCCTTCAAAACCATGGTAACTGTAGACCGGTTAAGCCCCAGAGAAATAGACAAATCCTCATGCGTATAAGGGAGCACACCTCCGGCAGTGCCTTTCTCCACAGAATCCGGCTCTATTTCATCCAAAATATAGCTTGCCACCTTTCCATACCTGTCCAACAGGCATTGTTCCTCCATTCGGGCAGTCAGGTGATCCATGGTATTGGAACAAAGCTGTAGAAAATGAAGGGCCAGCTCCCCTCTGGTTCGAAAATACGGCAAAATATCCCCTATTCGGAACGAGATCAAGGTAACCTTATTTACCGCCTGGACAGATGCAGGCCGCACACCATTTCCCATAAAAGCCGACTCTCCGAAAATCCGGCCTGCCTCCGCCACATCCAAAGTCATTTCCCGGCCAGAAGGCAGATTCTGAAAAATCCTAACCCGTCCTTTTAAAATGTAATAGACCTTATCAGCCAAATCCCCTTTCATATAAATAAAATGACCTGGCTGAACCTTAAACACAATTCCCGTATCCCTCAGAATTTTTTCCTCCTCCTGAGTAAACACCCTGCCTGCCATGTATCTTCCCTCCTGCCGACTAAAAACATTTCTCCGAAACTGCCGTCCTTTACTTTACTTTTTATGTAATAAAGTATATATTAAAGGCAAATAAACGAAATTCCTGTAAGAAAGGAGTTCCCTATGGCTGGAAAAGAAAAACGAACTATTCAAATCATTGGCGAACGCAACATCCATCTTCATCTAAGCAACCCTTCCCACCGCCAGCGAATTACTAAAATCGGAAAAGCCCTCTCCTCCTCTGTACGCCTGGAAATCCTGGATATGCTCAAAACCACCCCCCGATCTCTCCAGGAAATCGCTTCCATCTTGAACATCCCCTTGTCCTCCGCTGCCCTTCACATCAAGACACTGGAAGCGGCAAAGCTGGTCATTACCGAAAGCCAGCCCGGCCTTCATGGCTCTATGAGGGTGTGTATGTGCAGCCTTCAATCCTTTCATCTGGAAACCTTTGATGCAGATATTGACTCTGCCAGCAAAACCATTTCCCTGGATATGCCCATTGGAAATTACTGGAACTGCAGCATCTGCCCCACCTGCGGTCTGGCCGACGAGAACGGCCCCATAGACGCCTATGACACCATCCAGTCTTTCTACACCCCTGCCAGAACCAGAGCTCAGCTTATCTGGTTCAGCAAAGGCTGTCTGGAATACCGCTTCCCCAATATCCACAATCCGCTTCTCCCTTTGTGCGAGATCTCCTTTTCTATGGAAATCTGTTCGGAAGCTCCGGGATTTTTAGAAAACTGGCCTTCTGACATTACGGTTTCCATTAATCAGACAGAAGTAGGAACCTTCCACTCCCCAGGAGATTTCGGCGCCAGAAGGGGAAAGCTTAACCCGCCTGCCTGGCCCAACGGCAACACCCAGTACGGTCTGTTAAAGACCTTTTCTGTCCGGGAAAAAGGCAGTTACCTGGATGGAATACTCTCCAATCCCTCCATTGGGTTAAAAGACTTAAACATTGAAGCCCAGCCCTATATTTCCTTAACAATCCAAATCAAAGAAGATGCAGAATACGCAGGTGGGCTGAACCTTTTCGGCGAAAAATACGGCGATTATCCCCAAGGCATTGTCATGAATCTTACGTACCTCTGATCCATGCTCTGTTTTTCAGCCGCATCCGTCCCTGAGTTCCAAACAGACAGGAGACGGATGCGGCATTTACGCCACCCAGTCAATCCATAGCCTGCCAGCATACAGGCTAGAGCAAAATCCCCTGCAGGCTGTAAATGTACTGCGGTTCTCCATGTTTACCTGCTTTCCTCTCTGTGCAAAAAGGCTCCTGTGATCCCCAGTGTAACCACCTCTGTCATTGGAGCTGCCATCCATACTCCTGTCATTCCAAATAGCATAGGAAGCAAAAAAATACAGATCAAAAGAATTACCAATCCCCTGGAAAAGGAAATCACCGCCGACTCAAAAGCCCTTCCGGTAGCCGTAAAATAAAATGATGTAATAGTATTTATCCCGGAAAAGAAAAAAGAAACCATAAAAATCCCCATGCCTGCGCCTATCATTTCCCGCACATATTCACTTCTGACAAACCATCCTCCATACCAGTCAGAAATCGCTGCCATGATCAAAAATACTACTGCCCCTGCTGCAAATACATACTGGTTGGTCTTTCTTCTGATATCCGCCGCCAGCTTCTTCTCCTCCGCTCCATAACAAAAGCTTATAAGGGGACTAGCCCCCTGTCCGAACCCGACCACAACCATGCTGAATACATAAGAGATGTATCCCACAACAGTAAAAGCCGTCACGCCGTCCGCTCCAATCCTTCTCATAATTACGAAATTATAGGCAAACATTGCAATTCCTGTAGACATTTCCCCAATAAACTCCGAACTGCCGTTTAGAATCCCTCTTATGAATATTTCCCAGGAAAAGCGGAATTTTCCCAAACGGTAAATCTCTGCCCTTCTCAAAAAATAACCGGACATGCACCCCAGGGAAACCATGCCGGAAATAAGAGAAGCCAGCGCAATCCCCGAAGCCCCAAACGTCATAAGTCCTGCAAAATAGTAATCCAGTGCTACATTCAGCAAGACATTTAAGACTGTCACCTTCATATAAAATTCCGGATTTCCCTCCCCCCGGATAAACATCCCGAAAGAAGAGCTTATTACCATAATCGGATATTCCAAAAGCATAATCTGGTAATATGCCATGAAATGCTCCATCACCTGATCCTCTGCCCTCAGCACGGAAAGCATTGACTCAAGGCCAAATGCCATGACACCGCTTATGCCCAAAGAAACTGCAGCTGCAGTCACAATGGTCTGGCGAAACACCTGTCTGCACCGCTCCCAGTCTCCTGCCCCATGGGCCATGCCTGCAATGGCCACTCCCCCGATAGAAACCATCAGCCCTGCCGCCAGATACAAATAGACAATCGGCAGCCCCAGGTTAACCGCCGCGATGCCTTCCTTTCCCACATAATTCCCCATGAAAAATCCGTCTGCAACCGTAATAAACGCCGTCAGCACCATGGAAATAATCGCCGGAACCGAATACTCCATGATCTTCTTTGCCGTGTTTTGCCTGATCTCCTCTAAATTCATAAAAGCACCCTCCTTATAATGAATAAATCATGTCCATTATAAGAAAGGTGCAAATTATATACTTCTGAATTCTTGCCATGCAGCGCTTACTTAACCGGCACGCATATATCCAGTTCCATATTCATGGCAGCGCAGTCTACCCTGTGGTAAATATCAAACAGATTTCTTTCCGGGTCCACCTGATAACATGTCCTGGGCAGCCACACCATAAAGATCGTCTGGTATGCGGCATAAATTTCCGTGACATGCCCATTAAAATGATAGACAGCGCATCTGCCGCCCCGTATGGTAGCCGTATTTTCCAGAGGGCAGCCCTTCTCCACGCTCATGCAAATATCATAAAGGCAGTTTTCTGCCTTCGTTACCTCCGGATCATCATAAGTTCTCTCTAAAAATTTCGTATCCTGCGTAACATAGTCCCTGTATTGTTCCAAAAACCGTCCCCAGTCCCTGCAAAGTTTTCCATAGCTTCCAAATCGTCTCTCATAAATGACGTGGTAGTCCTTCACATCCTCCATTGTAATTTTCTTTCTGCACTCCTGAAAACTTTCCGTGTTCCAGTTTTCGTGGCGAAAAACCGGATGTTCCTTACGCAAAAAACAGCATCTTTTTCTGAATACAGCAGGACTCATATGGTAATGCAGCTTAAATGCAGAACTGTAATTGGAAGAACTGTACCCATAATCAGCGCTGATCTCCGTTATCAGGCGCCCGCTTTCCGTCTTCAGCCGAAATGCGCTTTGCTCAATCCTGACCCGTTTAATGAACCCATAAACGCTTTCCCCTGTCTGCGCTTTAAAAAGCCGACAGAAATAATATTTGGAAAAATGACAGTATTCTGCCACGTCCTCCAGTCTTATGCCCTCTTCTGCGTGCAGCAGTATATAATCAATTGCCTGATTTACGGTCTCGTTGGTAATCATAGGCCTCATCATTCCGTCCTCACCTGTTTTTGATCAGAGACCAGTCCTGCAGACTGCTCATACGGCCCCTGCAGCCCCAAGGCCCGTCTTCCGGCCGGTGGAGCACTTATCAGCAATTGCCTGTAAACACATATTCCAGATGCTTTCTTGCTGTCTCCGCCAGTCTGTACACCTGCCCTATGTCTGTAGCGTCTCTGTCCGTCATGTGGTATCTGGGGAAAAACCGGGTCACATGAAGGGGAATCTTCCTGTCCACTGATGCGATCCAGCTGGATTCCGCCTCCATCTCCTCTGCGCTGTCATTTTCACCAGGCACAATCAGCGTGGTAAGTTCCACATGGCAGTCCTTTGCCGCACGAACGATAAACGCTTTTACCATCTCCAAACTGCCGCCCAGTTTCCCATAGTATTCCTCTGAAAACCCTTTTAAATCAATATTCATGGCATCAATAAAAGGCAGCAGTTCCTCCAGGACTTCCAGCGATACCGTCCCATTGGTCACCGCCACGCTGTCCATGCCGTACTCCTTGACCAGCCTGGCAGTATCCCGAACAAATTCCCAGCCGATCAAAGGTTCATTGTACGTAAATGCCACTCCTGCATTGCCATCCTTTTTATGTTCCCATGCTATTTTAGCCAGTTCACCGGGAGCCATAAATATGGTTTTGGGCATTGAGTCTCCTCTTTTGTTGTCACGTCCTCCCTTAAAGTCCGGATGCGCCTCAAAGGAAATGGCATGATTCTGGCAAAACGGGCATCTTAGATTGCACCCGTAGCTGCCTGCTGACAAAATCAGGCTTCCGGGACGGAATCTTTTCAGCGGCTTCTTCTCAATGGGATCGAAAGCCAGGGCAGTCACCTGCCCGTAATTCTCACACACAATCTCTCCGTTTACATTTTTTCTCGCTCCGCACAATCCTCGCTGTCCTTCCTCAAGGCGGCAGCAGTGTATGCATGTATGGCAAACTGTTGTCATAAAATATAGTCCCTCTTATCTCACGGCAGAACTTATTTTCAGTTTTTTCCTCCGGCCAGTGCCTCCAGCACCCCTCTGACGCTTTTTTCCCTTACATGCAGCGTCAATTCCGGTTCATGGATGTGTTCCAGATAATGGGCGTCGGAATTGCTGATAATCCTGCAGCTTTCCAGATAGGGATTCTCCTTCTTCACCTTGTGCAGCTTTGTCAAATCCTTCACCTCTGCCACAGTAAACCTGCTGTCCGGAGGAATAAATCCCAGATTGGCAATAAGGCTGTTGGCTGCTTTATCCACATGGGCAGGAAACATAAGTCCCCCGAATCGCTGCACTGTCTCCCACAGTCCCTCAAAAGATATATCCGTGGCATTGATCAGCAGATTCGGCACAATGCCGCATACCTGATCTTCCAAATTATAGATCTGCTGCTTTCCGAAAATCTCTTCCTTATTAGGAAATGCCATCAAATGCTCATATACGTAGGCGTCAAAATCCATAGCAGCCGCCAATTCCTCAAACAGGCACACTGCATGAACCTCCTCCGACGTGTTAATCTCCATTCCGGGAATCGCAAGTATCCCGTACTCCTGGGCTGCTGCCAAAACGGCGGGGCAGTTTCTGCAGGAGTTGTGATCAGTCACCGCAATCACATCCAGACCCTTAACAGCCGCCATGCCTGCAATATTAGCCGGGGTCATGTCGTCGTCTCCGCATGGTGAGAGGCAGGAATGGATGTGCAGGTCATAATATAATTCAGCCATGAAGCAGCTGATGTACTCTCAGGGCTGCCTCAAAAACAGGCTCTTCCGTAGCCAGCAGAGTCACTCCCTGCTGCTGCGCCCTGGCACGGCACATGTCGTCCGGCTGTGCGTTTTCTGCCAGAATTACGCAGGCCACGTCAGCCAGCGTGGCTACTGCAATGGTATTTACATTGCCCATAACCGTCACCCATGCGCTCATTGACGGTGCCCTTCCCATGGCAACGCTTAACAGATCGCAGCAGAAGATTCCTGTTATCTGTCTGGAAAGATCATCCCCCTCCACAACAACCTGAAATATGCCTTTCTCAATCAATTCTTCCACAGTCATATATCCGTCTCTCCTATTTCTTCTGCCCCTCTTTAACCTTGTGTCCCTGCTTCTCAATGCGGGGCCATAATCTACTCTTCTTCCGCCCCTACGCTTTCGTCCTTTACCTTACTGTCCAGAATCGTCATCTCTTCCGAGATCATCTGTATGTATTCCTTCAGGGCATTCATTCTGCTCTTGTCACCGTTTTCGCTTTCCCTCTCCGCCAAGTCCTCAGCCAGGACAGCCACCTCCTGGGACAGCTTGTGCAGATTTTCCCTCAGATAATAGATGCAGTCCCGCTCACTGGCCTCCCCCCGGACAATATCTTCTGCCAAAGCCTTGCAGGTAGGTGCTCCGCAAGAACCGCAGTCCAATCCCGGCAGACGTTTGCACAGCCGCTCCACCCGCTCCAGCCTGGAAAAGCTCTCCATCATATTATCACCCAGGCGGAACACAGGCTCAAATTCCACTCCTGTAGTCCAGGGCACGTATTCCTTTGACCCTTCCTCCATATGGCTTCTGGCCACTGGCATGTATTTCCGCAGACGCTTCAGCTTCACTTCCGCCACGTATGGATTTTCCACCGTCAGGACGCCGCCTACGCACCCGCCGTTGCAGGCATTCAGCTCTACAAACTGGAGATTGTCAAACTTCTCATCCTCCAGATCCTCCAGTACCCGAATCACATTCTCAATGCCGTCTGCCGCCAAATAATTTTCTGAAAACAGCCCGCTGGCCTCTCCTCCGCTGCGTCCCCAGCTGATGCCGATCTTTCCGGAAGCACTTAGTTCTTCCGGATCTTCTCCCACTGCCTTCATGTGAGACAGAAGCTGCGGATAAACCTCTTTAATGGCAAGCACATGGTCCACCTGGCTTTTCTCCGTGCCCAAAGGAGCCTTCACATAAGTTACCTTGGACGGACACGGGGAAATAAAGAAGATGCCGATCTTCTCCCTTGGAAGCCCTGTATCCCTGATGGCTTTTTCCGCCGCCAGCGCAGCCGCAACCTCAATCGGAGGATTCAGAGGAAGCAGATGGGGAATCAGGTTAGGGAACCGCACCCGGATCAGGCGTACCACCGACGGGCAGGCTGTGCTGATAATGGGAACCTGATCCTGATGTCCTGAAATATACTGCCTGGTAGCTTCGGATACGATCTCCGCTGCTCCGCTGACCTCCACCACATCATCAAACCCCATAAATTTCAGCGCATTCAGTACAATGTTCACGTCCTCCAGGTTGTTAAACTGGCTGTACAGAGACGGAGCCGGCAGAGCAACCGCATACTCATACTGACGAATGACCTCCAGTTTGTCATAAGTGGCAATCTTTGCATGATGGGGGCAAATACGGATGCACTCCCCACAGTCAATGCAGAATTTGCCGTTAATCTGCGCCTTTCCGTCCCTGACTCGTATAGCCTGGGTCGGACAGCGCTTAATGCAGTTGATGCATCCCTTGCATAAGGCTGCCTCCAGCCGCACGGAATGATAGAATTTATCCATCTTCCAACCCCTCTCCATTTTTATAATCTGTTAGGCAAATGCCTTCTCCTGCCTTACAGCTTGACCACCATAGTAATGGTAGTCCCCACCCCAAGCTCTGTCTCAATACTCATCTTGTCTGTATACTTCTTCATATTAGGCAGTCCCATGCCTGCCCCAAAACCTAAAGATCTAACCTCGTCAGGCGCAGTAGACCATCCTGCCTGCATAGCCTGCTCCACATTGGGAATTCCTGGCCCTCTGTCAGCCAGGATCATCCTGATCTCCTCAGGAGAAATCTCCACTGTGATCTTCCCGCCTTTCGCATGGATCACCATATTGATCTCCCCCTCATACATGGCAATAGCCACCTTCCTAATCGCTGCAGGGGAAACCCCTACCTGTTTCAGCTTGCTCTTTACGTCACTGCTGGCCTCCCCTGCCCTGGTAAAGTCATCCGGGGAAATCTCATAAGTCAGAGCAATCACATCTGCCATTATACTGCACCTCCATGAAGTCCTGCCTCATACAGCATCCCACAGGAAGAAAACATTCTGTGCCCTGTTTCAAGCACTACCAGATCCCGCTCTTTTGCCATCTCCAGAATCGTCTCGTCCGGTTTTTTCCCTCTTACGAAAATAATGCACACAATATCCAGCATCTCTGCAGTCCGAATCACCTGCGGATTGCACAGTCCTGTCAGCAAAATCGAGTGATCCTTGGAAAATGCCAACACATCGCTCATCATATCAGAACCGCAGGCGCTTTTCACTTCCTGATCCAGAAGCTCCTCCCCCACCAGAACTCTTGCACCAAGAACATTCATCGCATCTCTTACAGTCATAATTCCCCTCCTGATTTAAATAAACTTATGATAATAATATGTAACCATCCGCACCAGGCAGCAGCTGCCTCTGCACGGATCTGGCAGACTGCCTCTCCCCTTATGCGTCTGCTTGCACCTTTCTATCAATAAGAATACCATCCGGCGAGAAGATGTTCAACATATTTCCTATTTTTCACTGTCTTTTTTCTTCCTTTTTTTGCAAAATCAAGTCTTTTCTTGGATACTTCTTTGTTTTTCTGATATTCTTATGGATTTTTTGTCATTAACATGGTAAGATACTATATGGATTGCATGAATTTTGTAGTAGCTCAGATATTACCAGATTTCAATTATATTTAGTTAGGAGGATATTAACATGGCTTCTAAAAAAGAACATGTTCCTTTCAGCGGTACTCCTGAGCAGGAAGCTGCTTTAAAAAAGGTCATCACCGAACTGAAGGACACAAAAGGTGCCCTGATGCCCATTATGCAGCAGGCCCAGGAGATATATGGTTATCTCCCCATCGAAGTCCAGACCATGATTTCCGATGAAACCGGAATCCCGCTGGAAAAGATTTACGGAGTATCCACGTTCTATTCCCAGTTCGCCTTACAGCCTAAGGGCAAATATCAGATTTCCGTCTGCCTTGGCACGGCATGTTATGTAAAAGGGTCCGGAGCTATTTTCAGCAAGCTGGAAGAGCTTTTGGGCATAACCAACGGCGAATGCACCCCTGACGGACGGTTTTCCCTGGATTCCTGCCGCTGTGTAGGTGCCTGCGGACTGGCTCCGGTTATGATGATCAATGACGAAGTTTACGGAAGGCTGACTCCCGACGACGTGCCGGGCATCTTAGCCAAATACAAATAGCCATGATGCCAGAAATTTCCTTAAACGTATTGGATGTAGCGGAGAATTCCACCCGGGCAGGAGCATCGCTGGTAACTATAACCATTGACGCCGATTTTTCCGGCGACAGACTTACCGTAGTAATTGATGACAATGGCTGTGGCATGACTCCGGAACAGGTACAGCAGGTTACAGACCCTTTCTTTACCAGCCGCACCACCCGCAAGGTAGGACTTGGAGTTCCTTTTTTTAAGCTTGCTGCAGAAAGCACAGGCGGCAGCTTTGCCATTACGTCAGAACCAGGGGTTGGAACTGCGGTAACCGCTGTTTTTGTCCTGTCCCATATTGACAGAATGCCTTTAGGAGATATCAGCACTACCATACATACCCTGGTTGTTTACCATCCCGAAACCGATTTTGTATACCGCTACCAATATAACGGCCGATCCTTTACTTTGGATACACGGGAATTTCGTCAGGTTCTTGGGGATATTCCCTTTGACACACCGGATATATCCGCTTATATCATGGATTATCTCAATGAAAATAAACTGGAAACAGACGGCGGCGCCATCTACTAACCGCCAGATTGGAGGAGAAAGCATATGAAATCTCTTGAAGAGTTAAAAGCCATTCGTGAAAGAATGCAGAGCCAGGTAAGCATGCGTGCGGAAGACCATAACCATACTAGAGTCGTGGTAGGCATGGCCACCTGCGGAATCGCAAGCGGTGCACGGCCGGTTCTCACCAAATTGTCATCCCTGGTTCAGGAAAAGAACCTGACAGACAAGATATCCGTAACTCAGACCGGATGTATCGGCTTATGCCAGTATGAACCTATTGTAGAGGTTATGGAACCTGGCAAGCAGAAGATCACCTACATTAAGATGACCCCTGAGAAAGCCGAGGAAGTGCTGGAGCGTCACCTTATCGGCGGCCATATTGTAGAAGAATACACCTTAAGCGGTGCAGACATCAAATAAGGAGGAACTCAGATGTATCGTTCACACGTATTGGTTTGCGGCGGAACAGGATGTACTTCCTCCGGAAGCCAGCAGATTATGGAAACTTTAAAGGCTGAGATCGAAATGAACGGCCTGACAGAAGAAGTATCCGTTGTCCAGACCGGATGCCACGGCCTTTGCGCATTAGGTCCCATTATGATTATTTATCCGGATGCCACCTTCTACTCCATGGTTAAAGTAGAGGACATTCCGGAGATCGTAAGCGAACATTTATTAAAAGGAAGAGTGGTTACCAGGCTTCTGTACAATGAAACCGTAACCCCATCGGGCAATGTAAAAGCCCTTATTGACACGGATTTCTATAAAAAACAGCACCGTATCGCCCTTAGGAACTGCGGTATAATCAACCCTGAAGTTATTGAGGAATACATAGGCACCGGCGGCTATGAAGCCCTGGGCAAGGTTTTGACAGAGATGACTCCCGACGACGTTATTCAGTGTCTTCTGGATTCCGGCCTGCGGGGAAGAGGAGGCGGCGGATTCCCTACAGGATTAAAGTGGAAGCTGGCCAAGCAAAATGATGCGGATCAGAAGTATGTGTGCTGCAACGCTGACGAAGGCGATCCTGGCGCATTTATGGATCGTTCCGTTCTGGAGGGCGATCCCCATGCGGTTTTGGAAGCTATGGCCATTGCAGGCTATGCCATCGGAGCTTCCCAGGGCTATATCTACGTCCGCGCAGAATACCCTATTGCTGTAGAACGTTTAAAGATTGCCATTTCACAGGCAAGGGAGTTGGAGCTTTTAGGCAATAATATTTTTGGTTCCGATTTCTCCTTTGATATCGACTTGCGGCTGGGTGCAGGCGCATTTGTGTGCGGCGAGGAAACTGCCTTAATGACCTCCATTGAGGGCAACCGCGGCGAACCAAGGCCCCGTCCTCCGTTCCCGGCTCAAAAAGGTCTTTTCGGCAAACCTACCATATTAAACAACGTGGAAACCTATGCCAACATTCCCCAGATCATCCTTCACGGTGCGCAGTGGTTTGCATCCATGGGTACAGAGAAATCCAAAGGTACCAAGGTATTCGCCCTTGGCGGCAAGATCCACAACACCGGCCTTGTAGAGATTCCCATGGGCACCACCCTTCGGGAGGTTATTGAGGAGATCGGCGGCGGCATCCCAGGCGGCAAGAAATTTAAGGCTGCCCAGACCGGCGGGCCCTCCGGCGGCTGCATCCCTGCAGAGCATTTTGATATTCCCATTGACTATGACAATCTGATTTCTATCGGCTCCATGATGGGTTCCGGTGGTCTTATTGTTATGGATGAAGATGACTGTATGGTAGATATCGCCAAATTCTTCCTGGAATTCACTGTGGAAGAGTCCTGCGGCAAATGCACCCCCTGCCGTGTGGGGACAAAGCGTATGCTGGAGATTCTCACCAAGATCACCAAGGGCCAGGCTACCATGGAAGACCTGGATAAACTGGAAGAACTGTGTTACTACATCAAGGATAACTCCTTATGCGGCCTTGGACAGACTGCGCCTAACCCGGTCCTCTCCACACTGCGCTATTTCCGTGACGAGTACGAGGCGCATATTAAAGAGAAACGCTGTCCTGCAGGCGTATGTAAAGCCCTTCTGTCTTATCGGATTGACGCTGACAAGTGCCGCGGATGTACCTTGTGTGCACGCAACTGTCCAAACAACGCCATTTCCGGAACCGTACGCAATCCTCATGTCATTGATCAGGATAAATGTATTAAGTGCGGCGCCTGTATGGAAAAATGTAAATTCGGCGCAATCTACAAGAAGTAATGGAGGAGAATCGGAATGGAGAATATTACAATTAAAATTAACGGCTTAGAAGTAAGCGCTCCCAAGGGTTCCACCATCCTGGAAGCGGCCCGGCTGGCTCATATCGAGATTCCTACTCTCTGCTTTTTAAAGGAAATCAACGAAATCGGCGCCTGCCGTATCTGTGTAGTTGAAGTCAAAGGGGCAAGAAGTCTGGTTGCTTCCTGCGTATATCCCATTAACGACGGCATGGAAGTATGGACCAATACCCCAAAAGTACTGGAGTCCCGCAAGAAAACCCTGCAGCTTCTTTTGTCCAACCACGAAAGAAAATGCCTCTCCTGCGTAAGGAGCGGCAACTGCGAACTTCAGCAGCTTGCAAAAGAACTGGGTGTTGACGATGAATCCTACTATGACGGCGAGAAGACAGCCTCCTGCATTGATGACAGCGCAGCCCATATGTTCAGGGACAATTCCAAATGTATTCTGTGCCGCCGCTGCGTTGCTGTCTGTGAGAAGACTCAGGGCATCGGTGTTATCGGCGCCAATATGAG
Source organism: uncultured Hungatella sp. (assembly GCA_949879025.1). GTDB lineage: Bacteria > Bacillota > Clostridia > Lachnospirales > Lachnospiraceae > UBA3402. Next base: position 19,917 of record CATLBO010000014.1, read on the forward strand.
AGGCTTTGCCACGTTCATCGGATCTGCCTTTGACATGGGCCTGGGTGAAACCAGCTGCGTATCCTGCGGTCAGTGTATCGCTGTCTGTCCTACAGGGGCGCTGCAGGAGAAATCTCAGATTGATAATGTGCTGAAAGCCATTGCCGATCCGGCAAAGCATGTTATCGTACAGACTGCTCCCGCAGTCCGCGCAGGGCTTGGAGAGGAATTCGGCTATCCCATCGGCACCAACGTGGAAGGAAAAATGGCTGCAGCCCTTCGGAGAATCGGCTTTGACAAAGTATTTGACACGAACTTCAGTGCTGACCTTACCATTATGGAAGAAGCACATGAATTTATTGACAGGGTTCAGAACAAAGGCGTGCTTCCCATGATCACATCCTGCTCTCCGGGCTGGATTAAATACTGCGAGCACTACTTCCCGGATATGACCGAGAACCTTTCCAGCTGTAAGTCTCCCCAGCAGATGTTCGGCGCCATTGCCAAATCCTACTATGCTGAAAAGAGCGGCATCAAACCGGAAGACATTGTCTCCGTATCCATCATGCCTTGTACAGCCAAGAAATTCGAGATTGGCAGGCCCGACCAGGCAGCTAACGGCGTTCCGGATGTGGACTACTCTCTGACTACCAGAGAACTGGCCCGCATGATTAAGAAAGTGGGCATCAAGTTTACCACTCTTCCTGACGAGAAATTCGACGCACCTTTAGGCCTTGGCACCGGAGCCGCTGTAATTTTTGGAACTACAGGCGGCGTTATGGAAGCAGCCTTGAGAACTGCTGTAGAAACCCTGACCGGCGCAGAACTTCCCAGCCTTGACTTTACCGACGTGAGAGGAATGGCTGGCATTAAGGAAGCTTCTTACAACGTGGCCGGCATGGAAGTGAAAGTTGCCGTTGCTTCCGGACTTGGCAATGCCAGAGAACTGCTGAACAAAGTAAAATCCGGTGAGGCTGATTACCACTTTATCGAGATCATGGGCTGCCCAGGCGGATGCATCAACGGCGGCGGCCAGCCGCAGCAGCCAGGATATGTACGCAATACTGTGGATATCCGTGCCTTAAGGGCAAAAGTGCTGTATGATTCGGATAAGAACAATCCGATTCGCAAGTCTCACGAAAATCCGGCTATTAAGGAACTGTATGATACCTATCTTGGAAAACCAGGAAGTGAGAAAGCCCATCATCTGCTGCATACCACCTATGTTAAGAGAAGTATCAACGGAAATTAATGACCGATTTTAGATTCCTGTAACATAAGCCAATGGAAGGTCCCTATTGCATGATAGTGCACTGGGGCCTTCCATTTTCCTTTGTCAGGCAGCTGCCTTTTTGTCTATCATATTAAGATGCGCACTTTAGCAGAAAAAAGGCTGCCCCATCCAAAATAGATGAGGCAGCCCCCTTTCATTCTGTATTTACTTTAAAAATCCCGCCGCCTATTAGGCGGCATAGCTTCGTTTTTAGTCTAAATCTTCCCCATTGCTGGCAATTACTTTCTTGTACCAGAAGAAAGAGTCTTTGCGGTAGCGGTTCAGAGTATTAAGGTCAAATTCCTCTCTGTCCACATAGATAAATCCATAACGTTTTACCATGCCTTCATGGGTGGAAATCAGATCAATGGCAGACCATGGACAGTATCCCATCATCTCGCAGCCATCGGAGATAGCCAGGCGAACCTGCTCAATGTGCTTGCGCAGATACTCGATTCTGTATGGATCATGAACCTTGCCGTCCTCTGTCAGCTTATCATAAGCACCCAGGCCGTTTTCCGTTACGATCATAGGCAGACGGTATCTGGAGTACATCTCCCGAATAGTAGCTCTAAAGCCCATGGGATCGATCTCCCAGCTAAACTCTGTAGTCGGCAGATAGGGATTGCGGAATCCCTTATAAAAACCAGCTTCTCCTCTGGCTGTCTGCTGATCAGCACCTGGGTCAATATCTTCCGTGCCGTCGCTGGCTTCTACGGTTGCGGTACTATAGTAATTAAATCCGATAAAGTCCGGATGACCGCTCTTAAGCGCTTCTGCATCTCCAGGCGCAAACTCCGGCGTAGCGTTATTTTCTTCCAGATACGCCCATACCAGATTGTTGTACACGCCGTAAACAGCCATATCCAGGTACAGCCAGTTGCGGATGGCATTGTAGTTCTGAGCAGCCAGGTTGTCTTCCGGCTTGCAGCTTGCAGGATATACCAGAGAAATGTTAGGCGCCGGGCCGATCTTTGCTCCAGGCAGCATTTCATGGCACAGTGCCATGGCCTTAGCCTGAGCCACCAGCATATGGTGGTTCTGCTGATATGTCTCTTTTAACACATTGGTGCATCCCTCAGGAATAACTAATGTTCCGATAAGCGGGCCAACCATAGTCAGCATATTCTGCTCATTAATAGTCAGCCAGTATTTTACTCTGTCACCAAAGTTCTCGAACATAACTTTTGCAAAATTCAAAAACCAGTCAACAGATTCTCTGTTGGACCAGGACCCCCGCTTGTCCAGTGCAGCCGGCATATCAAAGTGAAACATTGTTACAAGAGGCTCCATGCCGTATTTCAGGCACTCATTGATTACGTTATTATAATATTCGATGCCCTTGGGATTTACTTCTCCCGTTCCCTCAGGAAGGATTCTGGTCCATGCGATGGAGAAACGGTATGTCTTAAATCCCATTTCTGCCATAAGCGCAATATCTTCTTTATATCTGTGATACTGATCTGCACACACGGTCAAATCGGAAGTCCCCTCCGGCACTTTCTTTATGTCCTGACAGGACGGTCCCTTGCCGTCTTCCAGATTAGCCCCTTCTACCTGATATGCGGATGTACTTGCCCCCCAAAGAAAGTCTTTTGGAAATGGTTTTAATGTCTTATGCTGCATTTCTTCTCTTCTCCCTTCACATTTTTATATAGTTTTCTGCAAAGTTTATTATACTATGTTTTTGGGGTTTTGAAAAGGGAATTTTGGCGCCTCATAAAACTGCCTGATAAAATTGTTAAAGAAAAAACTTTTGAAGACAACATCCCTGATCCGGCGTTATAATAAATAGATGGGAGGTGAGCGGGATTAACGCAGATACGCAACTGGAACAGTGGATTGACAAATACCAGAATCTGATTTATTCTATCTGCTTCCAACTGACCAATGATTACTTTGATGCCCAGGATCTGACCCAAGAGACTTTTTTGTCAGCTTACAAAAGCCTGGCTTATTTTGATGGCAGAAATGAGCGGGCCTGGCTTTGCAAAATTGCTTCCCGTAAATGCCTGGATTATTTAAAACATTCTGGGAGAAAACAGATTCCCACCGACAGCCAGTTCCTTATTGCCTGCTCGCCGTCGGAACCGGCTACTGAAGAGGAAGTCATAGACAGTTCACTGCGGCAGGAGCTTTACGACTGCTGTATGAAACTGAAAGAGCCTTACCGCCAGGTAGCACTGGATTATTTTTATTATGAAATAAGCACTGTTGAGATGGCAGAAAAAAGCGGAAAGAATCTAAAGACGATTCAGACCCAGATCTACCGTGCCAAAGCCATGCTGCGCAAACTGTACAGAAGGGAGGATTTACTGCATGGATAACGCTTCTTTTGAAATTTTTTCCCTGGAAACTATGGCAAAAGACCAGGCAAAAGCCGAAGAATTTGCAGACTATCTGGAAGAGCGAGGACTTCTTTCGGCTCCGGCCAACCTAAAATCCTCCATTCTGGAAAGAAGCAGGCAGCCAGATGTTCAGATCATTGCAGGCAGCAACCGCCTTTCAAAAAAGATGCTGCTGCTGCATTACAGCCTGAAAGTCGGCCTGGCTGCTGCCTGCTCCATTGGTTTCATCATCGCTATGCCCCGGCTCAATGACCGATACTCTTTTTTCCCGCAGACTTTATCGAGAGTCCCTGTTTATGTGGGAGCCTACGAAAAAATACAGGAGTGGAACGGAAAAATCAATGAATTTTCCAAATCATTTTTTCATATGGAGGTGCCCTTATATGACGAATAAAAAAAATAAACTAATTACTTTTTTCATTTCCTTGATTCCGGGTGCAGGGGAAATGTATTTGGGATTTTATAAAATGGGAGGAAGCATTATGGTTCTTTTTTCCATGGGCATAGCTTTATTCGGCAGCCTGTTGCCTCCCCTGATTTACCTGCTTCCTGTGCTGTGGTTTTTCAGTTTTTTCCACACTCACAATTTAAACTGCATGTCCGACGAAGAATTTTATGCTCTGGAAGATGATTACCTTTTTCAGATGCAGCCGGAAGATATCCACCGTTGGGTTCTGAAAAATCGAAAGCCAGTGGCTTTTGTGCTGATTTTCCTAGGGGTAAGCATTATATGGAATCATGTGTGGTCAGCCTTCTGGAAGTTTTCGGACTGGCTCGGGCTTTCCTCTGTCCTGTTTTCCACTCTCCACTACTGGATTCGCTCCATCCCTCAGCTGGCGGCAGCCTTCCTGATTATCTGGATCGGATGGAAGCTGATTCAGGATAAGAAAGAGTCTTTGAATGAGATCCCAAAGCTGGACTCCAAAACCTCTGCCCAGGACACTCAGGATTCTAACAGCATATCTGCGTAATGTACACACCACAGAAAGGCATCTCAAAAGTTCAAATGAGCTTAAGAGATGCCTTTTTCCTGTAGTTTAAATCCTATCCATCAGCCTGCGTTCCGTGAAGGTTGTATATAAATATGCCTGTCCTTTCTTTGTGTCTCTGTCACATTCCCTGATAAAACACAGCCAAAAGATACCCCAAGGTAAGACACAGCCCGATGCAGAACAGAATAAGCCCAAAAGAAAAACTCTGTTCCACCAGCACTCCTATGTGTTTCATCTGTTTTTCTCTCTCAATAAAGTGATGAACCGCAGAAATCCTTACCTGGCCCTCTTTCCCCTTTCCAGAAACTTTCTCCCATAAAAGCATGAGCCCGTCTGCCATGCCGCCCAATACATGAGCCATCCAGTTTCCTTCCAAATGGGCCTTTGGTTCTGGCAGCTGTCTGCATACTGTCTTCCGCATAAGTACAACCAGGCCGTCTGTCATGTGATCCATGGCCCTGCATGCAACGGATGCGGCTGCCATAAAAACTTTCAAAGGCACGGAAATCACATATCTGTCCAGAACCCCGAACACGGCACCACAGATCCCCGGCAATGCCACCTGCAGCACCGGACGGTACACCAGGTTTTCCAGATCGAGCCAAGATGGCCAGAGATTTACATAACACCTTCCTCCGTTTTTTTCTGTCCCGGTTTCCGGCTTCATCAAAAGCTTCCGGATCACTGCCCCATACAGCACCGCTCCGATACCAATAGAAATCAGCCCGCCTTTCAGATTTGTCAGAGAAAAGAACGCAATCGCATGGGCATGGCCCGTTCCATGGAAAAATTCCTGTCCCAAATCTGCAATTTTGTCCATGGTCAGATGCGGCGCAGCCCCAAGCACAGGAAGCAGTGCAGCTGCTCCCACCAGGACAAGTCTGCTTAACGGTTTCATATAATGAGAAGACATTTCGTCAAACTCCGCCTGCCTGACAGGATGCTTATCCACAAAAAGAGCCACAAACAGTTTTACCATATATGCAACCGTCATACCTCCGGTAAACAAAAATACCCACTCAGCCGTCTTCCACACTGCCGGGTTTGTAAGCATCGGCAGCAGAACAGCCGGAACGCCTTCTCCAATCTCTGCGGCCTTGGCCCCTGCCAAGGCTCCCTCCTCCAGTAAATGAGCATATTCCACAATACTCTCATGGAGCAGCGTCTTGCTTACATATCCATTCCACAGAGGAATGCCGCCGATTCCCAGAGCTCCCATTAAAAAGCAGAAACACAGGGCCGGTTTTCCATGGCCGAACCCTCTGATATCATTTAACTCCAGCTGATGCAGATTCATAAACACTGCACCAGCACATAAAAACAGCACCAGTTTAATCAGAGAATGGTTCACCATATGCAGGAATGCCCCCCGCACTGCCAAAAGGTTTCCCTCCCCTGCCCAGGAAAGCAGGCAGGACATGCCTATTCCTGTCATAATAAAACCGATCTGAGACACGGAAGAGCAGGCCAGAGTCCTTTTCAAATTAACGGAAAACACCGCCAAAAGAGCTCCCAAAAACATGGTAACCAAGCCAAGCCCTGTAATCAAGAGTCCCCATCCGCCGTCATTTCCAAACATTACACATGATACCAGGATTACTCCAAATACACCAGCCTTAGTCAGAATTCCTGACAAAAGGGCACTGGCCGGAGCCGGAGCCACTGGGTGTGCCTTAGGCAGCCAGATGTGAAGGGGAAAGCAACCTGCCTTTGCCCCAAATCCGAAAAGCATAAGTCCCCCCGCCGTATAAAGCTGCACCTTTGGCGACGCAAATCCTCCTGCCCAATGAACAGCCTGCCCATTGTCAAAAGTCTCCTTCCCCTCTAAAACAGCCTTTGCCGCCGGTCCTATTTCATCCATGTTCAGGGTTCCAAGAACATTCTGAAGCAGAAACAGCCCCATAAGCATTACCATGCCCCCCAGCACTGCCACTGCCAGATAAGTTTCCGCTGCCCGAAGACTATCTGCCTTCTCGTCAAATGCCACCCACACATAGGAGGTAAAAGACATAATTTCAAAAAAGATAAATGTAGTATACAGATCCGCTGACAGAAATACACCTACTGTAGCCAGAAAAGTGGCCCAGAAAAACACATAATATCTGGCTTTATTTTTGTAATGGGCCATGTATTCTCTGGAAAATGCCCCGGCAACGCCCCACATCAAAACCGCAATCAATGTGTACACCAGCCGGAATCCATCCATTTTCAGATGCATTCCCATGCCGCAGATACCAGGAATCAAAATCTCCATTCCATCCATTATCCCACCTCACCTCCAATCCTCATCAGGAGTTCCATCAAAGGAGCCGAATGCATGCCGATAACCAGTATAACCACCGTAAATACCATAAGGGGTACAAGCATTTTCCAAGTGGGGTCCGTCACTTCCGTATGGTTTTCTTCCTCTTTCACAGCCTTTTCCATTTCGGACCCAGCCTTGTCTGCTTTTGGAAAATAAGCCCTTACTAACACTGTCATCATATAAATCCCAGTCATCAGTGCCGAGAACAAAATCACCGCCACCCCCACGTAAGGAAGCCATTGTCCCACAAAGCCGGCAGAACCTGCCCAATTCCCTGCATCTTTATACTCAAATGCTGCCTGGGCCAGATTCCATTTGCTGATAAATCCTGCAAACAGCGGTATTCCCATTAAAGACAGGCTGGCCACTGTCAGGCATCCGAAGGTTATAGGCATTTTCCGGCCCATGCCGTCCAATTGATAAATATATGTCTTTCCCGACTTATGCATCACTGCGCCGGCACAAAAGAATGCGCTGATTTTCATAAACGCATGGGCAACCATATGGCTCAAAGCCGCCGCCAGCCCAAAAGGACTCATAAGAGTTGCCCCAAACAGAATATAGGACAAATTACTTACGGTAGAATAAGCCAGACGCCGTTTCCAGTGAACCTCTTTCACAGCCATGGTAGACCCGAACGCAATAGTCACAAGGGCTGCTGTCATGACTACCCACTGGGCCCAGCTGCCTTTTAAAAAGCCGATGCCAAAACTAAAGTATGTCAGCCGCAGAATAGCAAAAGCGCCGGACTTTACCACGGCCACAGCATGAAGCAGGGCCGTTACAGGGGTAGGTGCCACCGCTGCCTTTGGAAGCCAGCGGTAACAAGGAAATAGCGCCGCCTTCACGCCAAATCCGAAAAATGCCATTACATAAGCCAGCAGCAGCATGTCCCTGCTCTCCCCCGCCTGGGCCAAATCAAGCATTCCCCCTGCCACAAACTCTGAAGTTTCTATGGAGGAAAATCCCAGAACAAACACCAGGCCAATAAACGCAAATGCTGCGCCGCCTATAGAATAATACAGATAGGCCCGGCTGGCACGCACCGCCTCTGGGGTAAGGGGAAACAGTACAAGAGGCAGAGTGACAAACGTAAGCATCTCATAAAACAAGTACAAAGTTACCAGGGTTCCCGCCAGGGCAATGCCCATAGTAACCCCATAGGTCATAAGGTAGAAGGCAAAAAAAGTATTTCTCCGCTCCTCATGCTCCATGTATTCAAAAGCATACAGCGTAGCCAGCGGCCACAAAAACGCCACCAGGCCCGCAAAAACAGCTCCCATCCGGTCCAGCTTAAACATTACCGTCAAAGAGGAATACAATTTAAACACCACCAGCCGGCGTTCTCCGTCAATTCCTCCGGCCAGAATCGCCGCCACAATAAGGCTGTTAAGAAGCACCAGTCCTGCTGCCAGAAACCCTCGGTTCCGGCTCCAGCGTATTTCTCCCCCTGAACGGTGAAACAGCATGGCCAGACCGCCGATTATTGGAAGGAGCACCGGCACAGCCAGTATTATATCGCTCATATTCATCCCTCCGTCAAAGCACAATCGCTGCAATCGATTCAATCATGGACACAAGGCTTTGGGGGAAACAGCCAAACAAAAGCGCAGCTCCTGCCAGAACCCCAATAGGGCCAAGCATCCATAAGGACGGTTCCTTTCCTGCCAGTTTCCGTTTTTCAATCTCCTCGTTTTTAAAATCATGTCCCGGGAAAAATCCCTGTATTGTCAGAGGAAGCAGGTACCCTGCCGTCAAAAGCGCACTGACCAGCAGCACTGCCGGCCCTGCCCAGGACCAGATTCCCGTGCCGGAGGACAACGCTCCAGAAGCCAGATACCATTTGCTGACAAAACCGGAAAACGGCGGAATGCCGATCAGTGCAAGAGATGCCGCCGTATAGCACCCAAGGGTTAACGGCATTACACGCCCCAGCCCCCGCATTTGCTCCACCCGGGTCCAGCCTGTGGTTACAATAATTGCTCCTGCAGCCAAAAACAAGGTATGCTTAATAACAGAATGGAACACTACATGGCTTAAAGCGCCTACAAACCCGACAGGGCTTAAAAGGCTCAGCCCGAACATCACATAGCTGACCTGGCTCACTGTGGAATAAGCCAGACGCTTCTTCAGCACCGGCTCCCTGTAGGCCAGCATAGACCCCATAAATACGGTCATAAGCGCCAAAAGTATCCAGACATTCTGCACCCAGGTTCCCCGCAGCCTGTCAGGCCCTATAATAAAGTAAACCACCCGGATAACCGCCAGGACGCCTGCCTTGGTAATAAGTCCGGAAAGCACTGCACTGGCGCAGGCAGGTGCCACCGGATGGGCTGTAGGAAGCCATCCATGGAGAGGGAACATGCCTGCTTTGGCTCCGAATCCCACAATCATGCATAATGCGGAAGCCAGCAAAAGCCCCTCTTTCCCGGCGATCATACCATCAGTTAAAACGCCTCCTGCCGTAAAGGCAAGGCTGTCCGCTGTTCCTGCCAGAAAGAAAATCCCAAACAGCGCTAAAAATGCGCCTGCCACTGAATAAAACAGATATTTCAGTCCTGCCATAACCGCTGCCTTGCTGCGCTCATGAAGTACCAGAGGCAGGGACGTAAGAGTCATCAGTTCAAAAAACACATACATGGTAATCAGGTTGGCAGAGAAATTCAGTCCCATAAGAACGCCGACTACAATAAGGTAATATCCAAAAAACCGATGCTCTTCCTCCTCATGGGACATATATGCCACAGAGTAAATTCCCACCAGCAGCCATACTGCTGCTGTCAAAGCAGCAAACAGCCGGCTGATATCATCCACATGAAAACTGACATCCATCTGCTTAGTCAGTCTCCACACCAAAAGACCCCCTCCTGATGTCAAAGCCCATGCAGTCAGCCCGGCCTCAAGCGCAAGGACTGCCAGCGAAACCCCTATCAGGCTTTTCCGGTCCTTCCGGAACACCTTTCCTGCCAGTACCACAATGCCTGCCAAAATAGGGCAGACCACCGGAAGCAGTAAAATCATATTTCCCTCCATAATCTTTACCTCTTTCTACTCGAACATAGCAAGTCCGTCTGTAATGGCCTGGACAATGGGCTGAGAAGCCATGCCCAATACCAGGTTCAGCCCAATAAAACAAACAATGGCAAATTTAAGTCCCCGGCTGCTTTTCTTCACCGGATTAGGCGGAAGCGGCTTATCCCCCTCCCTCCGCCTGGAATACAGCGTAATTACCAACCTTAAAAAGTAAATGGCATTTAACGTGGTGCTGACTGCCAGCACAAACAAGGTAGGCAGCATTTTACTGGGGCTGTCAAAGGCTGACGTGGCAAACAAAAGTTTTGAAATAAAGCCTGACAGCATGGGAAATCCTACCATGGATAAAGCCCCTATGGCAAATCCGATGCCTGCCAAAGGGTTTCTGTAGGCTGCGCCCCGCAGGCTGACAAAATCCTTCCTGTCACCTGACACTTCATAAAGTCCCACGGCGCTGATAAACAAAAGCGCTTTCGTGGCTGAGTGGGAAAAAATATGAAACACGGCTGCCACCATTCCCGCCGTGGTCCCCAGGCCGATGCCCATATAGATATAGCCAATCTGAGCCACTGAAGAATAGGCAATCATCCTTCTGGTATCCGTCTCCTGTATGGCATGGACAGAGCCCATAACCATTCCCGCTACCCCGAACAGGTACAAAACGTTGATCATCTGGGCTCCTACCAGGTTCTCATACCCAATTACCCGGTAAAAAATCTTTATCAGCAGGAAAATGTATCCTTTTGACACCAAGCCTGACAGTACTGCGCTTCCTGTAGGGGTTGCATACCCGTAAGTGTCCGGAATCCAGTAATGAAAGGGATACAGGCCACTTTTAATCGCAAGGCCTACGCTGACAACTGCCATGATCACCAGAAGAGGAAGCCTGTAACTTCCTGAATCCACCAAAAGCTCCACGGACTCTTTAGCCGGACTCATAAGCAGATGCCCTGTAACGTCATACAGTAGGCTTAATCCAATAAGAAACAAGCCTGACCCCAGCTGGCTCATAATCATATAGCGGATAGCTGCTGACATGCTCCGCCCCTTCTGACGGATCATAATCAAACCGCACCCTGCAATGGTGTTAATCTCCACAAACACATAGGCAGTAAATAAGTCATTGGTATATACCAATGCCAAAAGGGAACTTAACATCAAATCTATCATAATATAAAACAGGTTTAACTTACTATCCTCCACATCCTCCGCCGTGTGAGTCATTCCTCCTGCCACAGACAGGAACATGACCACGCCGAAGAGAACCGCTGTCACGCCTTCCAGCACTCCGGCACGGATCTCATTTCCCCACGGAGCCGGAAAATGGCCCATCATATACGTATAGCTCTCCCCTGTCTTAAGGCAGAAAGCAAGAGTCCCCGCAGACAGCGCCGTAGTCACCACGATCATGGCCAGACTTAAATTCCTGGCTTTCTTTCCGCTTAAAACTGATGATACAATACCGGAAAACATGGCGAGGATAATGGAGAAAAACGGAAAATTCTGCACAAAGCTCATATCTGTTCCTCCTCCTTGGCCAAAATCAGAATCTCATCCAAATCCAGAGAATGATACCTTTCATACAGGCGGATGGTCAAAGCCAGCATCAGCGCCGTGGTACTTACAGACACCACAATGCCGGTAAGCACCAGGCCGCTGGGAACCGGATTAATGTAGGCGGATACATCCTGAATCCCATCCACCACAATGGGCACGGCACGCCCTGTAATATAGCCTTTTGACGCCAGAAACAGATAGGTAGCCGTATCCATGATATTCATTCCCATAATTTTCTTAATCAGGTTCCGGTGCAGCAAAAGTATGGTAAATCCTATGCCGAACAAGACAATGGACACCGTTTCTTCAATATTCAATAAAAGGTGTTCTACCAGACTTACATCCATGGCAATCACATGCCCCCTTTCCTGAACAGGGTATAAAATGCATACATGGTGCACGCCACCACCAGGCCCACACAGATATTAAGAGGCAGTATAAGGCCGCTGCTTAAGATTGCCCCCGGAGTTCCCAGAGGGATTCCGCTTTCCAGATGGTTGGCCCCTGTAAAGAAGGAATAGCTTTTTGCCAGGCAATAAAATGTTAAAGCACATAATGTAATCCGCTTATACAGCTTTTCTGTAAACATCTTCCCCATCTTCCCATAACCAAACGCATTTAAGTATAAGATCAAGCCGGAACCCAGAACTGCGCCTCCGGAAAATCCGCCTCCTGGCGACAGATGGCCATTAAGCACTATATAGACTCCAAATATCATAATAATTGGAACCAGCACGCAGGCGCACTTCTGAAGAATAATATCATTTTTCGGTTCAAAATGCCTGTCATCGCTTTCTGCTATCATTTTTCTGATGCTCTCATTTTTACTGTCCCCATCCAGCCGCAAAAGTACCAGCACACAGCAGGAGCCTATAAACAGTACACAGGACTCGCCGAACGTATCAAACGCACGATAATCCAGAATCATGCCTGTAACAATATTCACTGCTCCTGTTTCCTGAAGCCCCTTTTCAATATATCTTGCTGCAACCTCATTATTGTCCGGGTTGCTGGCATTGCCCGTAATCGGCAGAGATGCAACTGTCCACAAAAGCACCATAATAATTCCCAGGCACAATACGACGGACATAACCTTATAAAATCTCTGAAAATACCGGATTCCCCTGGCTCTCAGCACGGCCCTCCTGTCTTCGCCGTAAATTTTCGACAGCTCCTCCTTTACAGCTTTTTCATGAGCTGCGCTGTCATAAATATCCTCTCTGGGCGGGATGGCCTCATGGGCCTCCATGCCATGGTCTAAGGGATCTGTTTCCCCGTCCACCCAGCTTTTAAATTTCTTCCATCGGCTTGTTTCGTAATTATCCTTCTTCCTGCTCACTGCCCTCCTCCTTTCGGATTGCCCTGATTTTCTTTAATGTCAGGAAAAACAGAATACTGGTAACTCCAGCACCTACGGCCGCCTCGGTAATGGCCAGATCAGGAGACTGGAGAATCATCCAAATAATGCACATAATCAGACTGTAAGACATGAAAATGATAATGGAAGTCAGCAGATCTTTCGTAAAAGCCACTGACATGGCACACACAATTAAACTAAACAAAAGAATGCACTCAAACAGCCTCATCTGCCTTTTCCTCCTTGTTTCCGTTTCGCTTTCTTACCGGATGCCTGTACATCCGCCCTTTCCTCATCCGCCATATCTACTAAGATGCCATTGTTCTTTTCCAATATGGTAATCTCCCCCAGCCTCTCGTCAGTCATTGCCTCAAGACGGCTGATCATATGCCCTGACACCGGAGATGCTATCCAGAAAAATATGATAACCATAGAAAGTTTCAAAGAATCCATGGAAATCCCCCGCATGATGATCAGGCCTAATATTACGAATAAAATTCCCAGAGTATCTCCCAGTGCCGCCGCATGCATTCGGTTCAGGGCATGTTTAAACCGGTTTACTCCAAATACTGCTGACACCATAAACACCAGCCCCAGGACCATGCACCCTGCAGCAGCCGCAAAACGAATCCATGCACCTGTCATATCTGCGCCTCCTCTTCCTCCAAAGCTTCCTGCTTCTTTAGGTTATCCTCAATAGCCGTCAGATCAGCCTTCATGTGCTTTTTCTGCAGGTATACGCCGGTATAAACCTTGCAAAGCACCACCACGCCCAGAAAGCTTATCATGGCATAGATCAGGCATACATCCACCAGATAATTTTCATCAAGCAGTACGGAAAAAATAGCAGTTATCATAATAACCATGGTTCCGATCATATTAACCGCAATGATTCGGTCGGAGATTCCCGGCCCTAGGATGGAACGGATAATGCTTAAGATAATCAGCCCAGCCAGAATCACGATTACGGCTGTCATCAACACATCATAAGCTTGCTGTATTAGCTCCATTTTGCTTCCTCCGCCTCCATTTCCTTCAATAGTTCTACAAACACTGAATCCTCAACGCCGTCTGCCAGTTCCTGATCCAGACAGTGAACGCAGAACCTATCCCCTTCCACAGATACTGTAATGGTTCCCGGCGTCAGAGTAATGGAATTGGCCAGCAGCATCTTTGCCGTACCGGTCTTAAAGTCCGTGTCAAAGTACACAAATCCCGGCTCCGGCTGCAGGTCCGGAGAAAAAATGATCTTTAAGACGCACACATTTGCCTTAAAAATCTCCTTCACCAGCACCCAGAAATACCTGATGAAAAAGGGTATCAGGCGAAGCAGCAAAATCTCCTTGCGCAGGCTGTAATCCAGAAATCTGCAGGTAAATGCAAACAGCGCCGCCGAAATCACGATGCCGAACAGGAGAATTTCCACCGTCACCTTACCGTTTAAGATCAGCCATACTGCCAAAAATAAAAGATACATAGACATCCCCTTTCATTTATTAAAAAAGTATAAACAAGAATATTGCGAACTGTATTATACTGCTGTTTTGAAATAAATACAAGATTTTATACGGTTTTTTATGGTTTTGAAACAGGAAACCCTTTACTGCTTACCGGCCTCCAGAATTTCCTCAATAATATCCATATAATCACTGCAGTACTCCCCGTAAATAGGAAGCATTGCCTCCCGAAACCTGTCCTTTTCTTCTGCCGAAAGCTCTATCACCTGGCATCCTGCATCCCTCACCCGTTCTTCCGATTCCTGAATCCTTTCTGCCCACAGCTTTCTCTCATAAGCTGCCGACTCCCTGGCGCACTGGCGGATAATCTCATGATACTCTTCCGGAAGTTTTTTCCAGGTTGCCTCTGATACCAGCTGCATCTCCGGGACCCGGGTATGTTCATCCACTGTATAGTAAGGAGCGACTTCATAATGTCTCATAGATTCATAAGAGGGCCAATTGTTTTCCGCTGCATCAATGGAGCCTTTTTCCAGCGCCGAATATACCTCATCATAAGCCATGGGAACTGCAGACGCTCCCAGAGCCTCCACCACCGCTTTCATCAGCTCTGACTCCTGCACCCGAACCCGCATCCCTTTCATATCCTCCAGTGTTTCAATAGGCTTTTTAGCACTGTAAAAATTTCTTGCCCCTGCATCATACCAGGACAGCGCTACCAGGCCAAATCCGTCCAGTGAATCCAAAAATCTATCCCCAATCTCTCCTTCTAAAATATGCCACATATGCTCTGTATCTGTATACAGATACGGCATCTGAAGCACATTCATCCCCGGAACAAAATCGGAAAGGGAGGACAATGACACTCGGGCAAAATCGATTCCTCCAAACCGCATTTGCTCAATGGTACTTTGCTCTTCCCCCAAAACACCTGCTGCACTGACCTGAATCTCTACCTTTCCCCCAGTCTTCTCATACACCAGTTCCGCAAACCGGTAAGCTCCCTTGGTCGTAGGATAATCCTCCGGCTGATTTTCCGCATAGGTCAGCACAAACTCCGGAACAGGATACCCCTCCCTGTTCCTGCCACCTGCAGAGCTGCAGGAAGCGCTTCCTATGGCCAGCATCCCAAACATGCAAACTGCCAATAGCATCCTTCTCATCATCTGTTCCTTTCTCCTGGCGCCGTTTTACAGACAGCCTCCAGACCTTCAAAGCAGCAGCCTGGCTGCCGCCGGATAAATTCCCATAAAAATAAGAGGCCAAAGACCATACGTCCTTGACCTCTCAATCTTATCATAAAATCATTTTGCCAGCAACTGGGGCAGCCACAAACTGATTCCCGGTACAAAAGTAATCAGAAGCAGCGTAATAACCATACACAGATAAAACGGCAGTGTCGCCTTAACCACTTTCTCCATAGGCACCTTGGCCACTGCAGAACCGATAAACAGCACTGCGCCTACTGGCGGTGTCAGAAGTCCGATACCGCAGTTAAGCACTACCATAATACCAAACTGAATAGGATCTAGTCCAATGGAAGTAGCTATTGGAAGCAGAATAGGCGTAGCAATCAAAATAATCGGCGCCATATCCATAATGCATCCCAGTACCAGCAGAATAAGATTCAGCATCAGAGCCAGAAGAATCGGGTTTCTGGTAAGCCCTGTAATCGCATTGGCTGCCAGATCCGGCACATGAAGCCTGGTCAGGCAGTAACCAAAAATACTGGAAGTGGCAATCAGAATCAACACGATAGACAATGTATCAACGCAGTCCCCAAGGACTCTCCACACGCCTTTCCAGTCAAGTCCTTTATAAACGAATACGCTGACAATCAGGCTGTAGATAACCGCAACAGCTGCTGATTCCGTAGCAGTAAACCACCCGCCCACAACGCCGAACACCACAATAAGAACTGCTGCCAGCGCCCAGAAGGATACGCTCAACTGCTTAATCAGATTCATAATGCTGAACTTCTCGCCTTTGGGATAGTTACGTTTTACAGAAATAATATAGGAGCCGACCATCAGGGACAGGGCCAGAAGCGCACCTGGCACATATCCCGCCAAAAACAGGCTTCCGACTGAAATTCCGCCTGCCGTCGTGGCATAAATTACCATATTATGGCTGGGGGGAACCAAAAGGCCTTCACAAGATGATGTAATGGTTACTGCCGTAGAAAAATCATCATCATATCCCTGATCAACCATCATAGGAATCAAAATTGAGCCAAGAGAAGCCGTATCCGCTGATGCCGATCCTGAGATGCCGCCGAAGAAATACGATGCCACAATATTAACCATGGCCATGCCGCCCCGCATCCAGCCTACACAGGCATTGGCTAAGGCAATCAGTTTCTCCGAAATTCCGCCGGAACCCATAAGGCATCCCATAGTAATGAAGAAGGGAACCGCCATCAGGCTGAAGGAGCTGATGCCCTTAACCATCTGCTGACAAATCGTAGTCAGAGGCAGGCCCTGAGCTAAAAGGCAGAACACAGAAGAAAGCGCTACCGCATAGGCAATAGGGAAACGCAAAAATACCATTACAAAAAAGCTGCCAAGCAAAATGCCGATTGCCATTGTATCCACACTCATACTTATGCTTCCTCCTTTACAAAGAATCCCTTAATATGATTATAGATTGCCTCCAATTCAAAAACCAACATGGCAACTCCGGCCAGGGGAACCGGGAAATACATCCAGAACCTAGATACATTAGGCATACTCACATAGCTGCCCTTTGCCCCAAGTCCGCTGGCATACTGCCAGCCGACTACAATCATAATCAGGGACAGCGCCAGCACTGCCGCATCTGCTAAAATATCCAAAAACTTAACCAGCCCCTTTGGAAGATACTGGTCAAGGGCAGTCATACGGATATGTGCGTTTCTGCGGATGGCTAAAGCTGCGGAAAGCACCGCCATATAGGACATACAAGTCAGAACCACTTCTTCGCTCCACGCCGGGTCTGGAATAAACGGAACATACCGCCCAGCCACTGCCATACTGGTAATCAGGATGTCGGCAATCAGCAACAGTTTACAGATAATCATAACAATCTTGTATGTAAAATCATATGCCGGTTTAATCTTGTCAATTGTTTTAAAAATCTCTGGCATATAAACCCCTCCTTCATAAAGAGCCGGAAAAAAGCCTGCTGAAACTTCCCTCCTGCTTATAAAAGGCACAGAGGCCCATGACCCCCCTGTGCCCGTTTTTTACTCTGCCTTCTCCAAGAACCGAGTCTTTACTGGAGATCCAGAATCTGCTGATACAAATCCTCGTTGCCCTTGGTGTTGTCCTCGATTACCTTCTTAGTTGCTTCCTGCCATGGAGCAATGTCAGCTACCTCAACAACATTAACGCCTTCGCTCTTTAACTGCTCCAGAACCTCATTCTCCTTCTTCTCAGAGTTGGCTCTGTTCTGCTCAGACGCATATTTTCCGGCTTCCATAATAATGCCCTGCTGATCAACCGTCAGTTTCTCCCACGCTTCATCTGTAATAATAACCTGTACGGCGCCCAGAGTATGTCCGTCCAGAATCAGCGTCGGAGCAACCTCCGGGAATGCGTTGGACTTATAGTTTGCAATAGGCTGCTCTGCGCCGTCCACAACGCCGGTCTGCAAAGCGGAATACAGCTCATTAAAAGATACTACTGTCGGAGACGCACCAAGTCCTTCTACCAGACCGTTCATAACCGGGTCATTGGACACACGCAGCTTCATGCCTTTCAAATCGTCAATGCCTGCAATCTCCTTTACAGTAAAGAAATGGCGGAATCCTTCCTCACCGTAGTACAGACCTCTTACACCAGAACCGTTCTCCTGAGATTCCAGCAAAAACTCTTCTGCCAGAGGGCTGGTAGCAAAGTTCCAGAAATGATCACGGTTTACAAACGTATATGGCAAAGACAGAAGCATAGATTTCTCGCCGCCGTAGCTGGTAAGGGCAAATGCGGAAATACGGGACATGTCAATGGTTCCGCCGCCGCCAAGCATGGTATCCAGCACGTCATTCTCAGAACCAAGCACACCGCTGGCCTGTACGTCAATGGTAATCTTACCATTGGAAAGTTCCTCAACCTTTGTCTTAAAGTCAGTAGCCATCTGGCCTACAATCGTATCTAAAGGGTTAACCTCTGCATATACCAGGGTGATCTCCGGCATGTCATCTGTGTTGTATGCTCCTGCCGAGCCGCCGGATGTGCCGCCTGCTGCTGCGGTCTCTCCGCCTGCCGCTGCGGTAGTTTCTGCTGCCGGGGCTGCAGTAGTCGGCTCGTCAGGGGACTTTAACCCACAGCCGGTAAGGCTTCCTGCTACCATTGCAGCACAAAGAACTGAAGCAATTAATTTCTTTTTCATGATACACTTCCTCCTCTTTTTATAAGCTTGCGTCAGCAAAAATCTTTTAACAGATTTTTAATGCTTATATTTATTATAAAAAAAAAAACGTCCCATGAACACTGTAAATTTTTGTGAAACATAGGACAATTTTAACCAAAACATTATTTTCCTTTATACACTTCCCACAACCAATTGACAAAATATTATTATTTCCTCTGAAATATGCACAAGCGGTATTCTGTAGGAGTCTGTCCTGTAATCCGTTTAAACACACGGGCAAAGTAATTAGAGTCCATATAGCCCACGGCCTTTCCCACATCTTTTACATTGACCGTAGGCTGCTCCAGCATTTTTTTTGCTGCCTTTACCCGATACTCCGTAAGGTAGGACGTAAAATTCTTGCTGAAGCACTGTTTAAACAGACGGCAGAAATAAGCCTCCGAATAATTCATGGTTTTTGCCAAATCCTGCATAGATATATCATACATATAGTTTTCCTGTATATAACGGAAAATCATCTCTGTCACTTTATCCATCCGCACTTTGCCAGATTCTTCCCCGTCCTCATCGGCCTGAGTCCGGGAGTCTTCTGCCTGGCTATGATACGCCAGCCCAGTCTGCCCTTCCTGAGAATTCAGAAGCTTCTGTCTGCCGTTTTCCTTCTCCTGGTGGTTCTGTTTGGGGCTTTCTGTGTTTTCCTTGGCTTTTTCTCCATCTTCAGATGTCTGCTTCACCCCTCTGCCTTGTATCTCTGCTTTTCTCCTTTCGCATTCATCTGCCTGCCGCATGGCCTCATCCATAACCAATATCAGTTCCTGTTCATCATAAGGCTTCAGCAGATAATCCAGGGCCCGAACCGTAATCGCCTTTTTGGCATAGGAGAACTCGTCAAATGCAGTAAGGAAAATAATACTGCACTCCTTATCCTGCTCCCGGATTTTCTCTGCCGCCTCAATCCCATTGATTCCCGGCATCTCAATATCCAGGATCAAGATCTGTATCTTCTCTCTCTCATAAATTTCCAGAACCTGTCTTCCGTTTTCCGCCTGAAAAATTTCGCACTGTCCTTTCAGATATTTTTCCAGCGTTTTAAAAAGCACTGTCCTTTCAATCATCTCATCATCTGCAATCAACACTCGGTACATCCCCGCCCCTCCTTACTGTTCCTGATGCCTTAGGCCATCCTTGGGAAGCCACATCTGTATTACTGTCCCCCGCCCTTGTGTGCTGTATATCTTCACCTGGCCGTTATGGTACATGGTATGGATGCGCTTATAAATGTTTCCAAGGCCAATGCCTGCCCTGGAGGTATTTTTCTCCTTACAGCCCATGCTTGTTCTTAAAGCACTGCACAGCTCCTCATACCGTTCTTTCGCCATCCCTACTCCTGTATCAGCCACGGAAACCACTACAAAACGCTCATTCTCCCATGCACGCAGGTTCACCTTCCCTCCCTTTTCCTTCTTGGCAATGCCGTGGATAATGGCATTTTCCACCAAAGGCTGCAGCGTAAATGCAGGAATCATAACCACCGCCGGGTCAAGCTCCAGCTTATATTCATACACAATCCTTCCTCCGAAGCGCATACGCTGGATAAACATATAGTCTTCCACAATCTTCAGCTCCTGCTCCAGCATCACGATCTGCTCTGACATCTTCAGATTATAGCGGAACAGGCTGCTAAGGCTTGTGATCATCTGCTCCGTAGTCTGCGCATCCTCCAGCTTGGCCATACCTGAGATCGTATTCAGAGTGTTAAACAAAAAGTGAGGATTAATCTGGCTTTTTAAGAGTTCCAGCCTGGCAGCTTCCAGCTGCTTCTCCATCTCCACCTTTTCCATCTCTTCTTTATAGAGCAGCTCTGTAATCTCACTGTTCTTTTTCAAGGTATTAATATATCCTTCTGTGGCATGCTTCATTTTATTGAATGCCTTCACCAAGTCGCCCATTTCATCTTTATTTTCTACAGCCAGATCCGGATCGCTGAAATCATATTTAGCAATCTTCTGGCTGCTGTCTGCCAGCATCACAATAGGATTTACAATGGTTTTCGACAAAATCTTTGTAAACCCTACAGTCACCGCCGCCACTGTCCCAGAAAAGGCTAGTATTAAATACCGCATTCTGTATATTACCGGCAGCTTCTCCTGATAACTGCCATTGCCTTCTTTCAGAGTTGCCTGCACCAGGCGCCTGGCATACGTCTGAAGGTATGCCTGCATATCATAAACCTTATACAGACGGGGGATAAAATCCTTTGTCCCATTGTCCATCTCAAAAACTGCGTCCCGGCTAGCACTGTAATTCTCATAGCTGTTTTTTATATTCCATGTTCTGGCATACCGCTCGCTTCCAATTTTTTCATACTCAAAGGGCAGGGAATGAATACAGCGCTCCGTCCTGACACACGCCAGCACATACTCCTGTCTTTTCTCCTCACTTCTGCTACGCACATAAGCCTCAAAAGCCTGTGCCTCCAATTCAATAGCCTCCTGAAAATCATGACACCGGGAATTGTCATCCAGGATTACATTGAAATTTCCTATAATAAAATTCATGGCCAGAACATTAAACACTGCTGAAATCCCTACAACAAAAGCCACCATCACTACAAAAAGGCCAAGCTTTTTCTTTAATGATGCATTTATCCACTGGTTTTTCAAGGCTTTCAGCATATACACCCTTCCTTTTATTGCTGTCCCGGGATTTTTCTGTTTCTGACCCTGCCGATTCTGATCTCAGCAGCTTTCTTCTGCAGTCTTTATCCGGCAATTTCAGGCAAAATCAGGCCCCTTGGCCTCTTCTTTCTGCCGCCACAGATATCATATCACATTTTTACTGTTAATAGAAGCAAAAAAGGCTGCCGCACCATGTGAAACTGATGCTGCAGCCCATCTCTTTTTCCCTTCTGTCTTATCCCAGCAGATTAGGCAGCCACAGGCTGATAGCCGGGAAGAAGGTAATCAAAAGCAATGTTACAATCATGCACAGATAAAACGGCAGTGTTGCCTTGACCACTTTCTCCATAGGCAGTTTTGCCACCGCAGACCCGATAAACAGCACCGCTCCCACCGGAGGGGTTAAAAGTCCGATACCGCAGTTAAGCACTACGATAATGCCAAACTGAATCGGGTCGATTCCGATTGACGTTGCAATCGGCAGCAGAATCGGGGTGGCAATCAGTATGATAGGGGCCATATCCATAATACAGCCCAATACCAACAAAATCAGGTTCAGAAGCAGAGCCAGAAGAATGGGGTTTCTGGTAACTCCCGTAATAGCATTAGCAGCCAAATCCGGAACATGCAGCCTGGTCAGGCAGTATCCGAAAATGCTGGAAGTGGCAATAAGAATCAACACTATGGACAATGTATCAATACAGTCTCCAAGAACTCTCCACACGCCTTTCCAGTCTAGTCCTTTGTAAATATATACACTGACAATAAGACTGTAAATAACCGCAATAGCCGCAGATTCCGTAGCTGTAAACCACCCGCCCACAACGCCGAATACTACAATAAGAACCGCTGCCAAGGCCCAGAAGGAGACACTTAACTGCCTTACTAAATTCTTAACACTAAATTTGTCTCCTTTGGGATAGTTCCGCTTAACTGCGATAATGTAGGAACCAACCATCAGAGATCCAGCCAGCAAAGCCCCGGGAATATACCCTGCCAAAAACAAGCTTCCCACAGAAATTCCTCCCGCCGTGGTGGCATAGATTACCATGTTGTGACTTGGCGGAACCAAAAGCCCCTCACAGGAAGAGGTAATGGTAACTGCTGTGGAAAAGTCCGCATCATATCCCTGATCCACCATCATGGGAATCAGCAGAGATCCAAGAGAGGCCGTATCAGCAGATGCAGATCCGGAAATTCCCCCAAAGAAATAAGACGCCACAATATTTACCATTGCCATGCCGCCTCTCATCCAGCCCACACAGGCATTGGCAAGGGCTATAAGCTTTTCAGAAATGCCGCCTGTTCCCATAAGGCACCCCATAACGATAAAAAACGGCACCGCCATAAGGCTGAAGGAACTGATCCCTTTTACCATCTGCTGACAGATAGTTGTCAGCGGCAGTCCTTGAGACAAAAGGCACAGCACCGAAGACAGGGCCACTGCGTATGCAATAGGAAAGCGAATCATGATCATAATGAAGAAGCTGGCAAGAAGAACTATAATTGGATATGTTTCCGCACTCATAAAGATTTTCCCTCCTGTTTCACCAAAATATCTTTCAGGTGATTATACAAAGCCTCCAGCTCAAAAACCACCATGGCGGCTCCTGCCAGCGGCACTGGAAAATACATCCAGAACCTTGACACGCCTGGCATGCTTACATAGGACCCCTTTGCTCCGATTCCCGTAGCATACTGCCATCCAACCGTGATCATAATCACTGCTAAAACCAGCACGCATATATCGGACAATATGTCAAGGGCCTTTACAACCCATTTGGGAAGATAACTGTCCAGAGCCGTCATGCGGATATGAGCTCCTCTGCGGATGGCAAGGGCTGCTGACAGTACTGCCATATAAGACATGCACGTCAATACCACCTCCTCCGACCATGCTGGATCCGGAATAAAAGGAACATATCTTCCCGCCACGGACATGCAGGTAATTCCGATATCCACAATCAGAAGAAGCTTGCACAAAACCATTACCAGCCGATACACCCAGTCATATATCGGTTTTACTCTGTCAATCTTTTCAAAGATTGCCGCCATAAAAAATACCCTCCTTACTTCACTCTGCTGTCAGCCGCCGCTGACAGGATGCTGCGTATTTTTATACGCCTTTGTCTATTTCTGGTTTTTATTATAACTGGGATTTTGCACTCTGAATATCGGATATTTTTGTTAATCTTAGTACATTTTTAACATATTTTAAAGATAATTATATATATTTTTGTTTAAATTGCACATAAATAGCTGTGTTTTTGTCTCTTCCAATCCCTTCCGCAGCCTTCATCTTCTTATCTATGCCAGCTGGAATCCAGGAAAAGACCTGCACAGTTTCTGTTTATATTGTAACTGCTGAAACCGCTGCCGAACAGTTAAGATTCCGTGAAAAAAGAGCCCGGTTCCCCTATGGGAATCAGACTCTTTCTCTCTGTTTTACTGTTTCCTTACATTTCATCCATACACTGTTTCTGTATGGTTTGATATACTTGTGAAAAAGGCACCTGGTTCTCTTCCGCCAGCTTAATCACGCTTTCATATTCCGGGTAGAAACGCTTTACGTCTCTGGCTTCGCACACCTTAACCTGTGCTTTGCCGAAAACGGTGGATACTGTCCTCTCCTCTCTCCTTAGAACCGTACGATCCATCTCCGTCCGGCGGATTCCAATGGTAGTTGTTTCCCGGAAAATAATGTGTTCCAGCTTTTCAATGTCTTCCTTGGCGCATATAACATTCAGCTGCCATGCAGGTCTGTTTTTTTTCATAAACACCGGCATATAATGGACATCCTTTGCACCTGCCTTAAACAGCTGTTCCATCACATACCCTAAAACTTCACCGCTGCAGTCATCAATGTTGCTTTCCAGCTTAGTAATCGTATCATTTTCTAAGGTTCTGTCCTGAATCAGCATAGCCCTCAAAATGCCTGGACGCTCATAGTCTCTTTTTCCTGCCCCGATTCCCACTTTCTCAACCGAAAATTCTTTGGGAAGCGCCTTGGCTGATCTGATTGCTGCCACAATGGCTGCCCCTGTGGGAGTCACAAATTCTCCCTCTGCATCCACAATCCTTATAGGAAGTCTGTGGGACTTTATAATATTTGCCACCGCCGGCACGGGAACAGGCAGAATGCCATGCTGGCATCGGATAGTTCCGGTTCCCTCGCACAGAATCGGCACAATCGCTTCCCGAATGTTCAAATTGTCCAGACACACTGCTGCTGCCACAATGTCCACGATGGAATCCACAGCCCCTACTTCATGAAAATGAACCTCATCCACTGGTACATTGTGAGCTTTTGACTCTGCCTCAGCCAGGATTTCGAATATGTCCAGGGCAAGTCTCCTGGCACCCTCTGTCATGTGTCCCTGATGAATGATCCGGCGTATTTCTTTCATGCCCCGATGCTGATGGGAATGGCTGTGTTCACTGTCGTCACGGTAAGCATGGCGGCCGCAGCTGCTTTCATCTGCGGTATCATGTTCATGATGGATGTTTTCATGGTAATGTCCAGCTTCGTGATGATGCTCAGACTCATGATGATGTTCAGCATCATAATGATGCTCAGCCTCATGATGATGCTCAGACTCATGATGATGTCCAGCTTCGTGATGATGCTCAGACTCATGATGATGTTCAGCTTCGTGATGATGTTCAGACTCATGATGATGTCCAGCTTCGTGATGATGTTCACCACCATGACTGTGCCCATGCAGATACTCCATGTCATGGTCATGATTTTCATGCTGCGTATCCAAAATCACATGGAAATCGCAGGCATCAATTCCTGACTTTACCACTCGTTTAATTTCAACCTGAAATCCCGAAACCGGAAGGCTCTCCAAA
The DNA here is from genome assembly GCA_949879025.1 of uncultured Hungatella sp. Taxonomy (GTDB): domain Bacteria; phylum Bacillota; class Clostridia; order Lachnospirales; family Lachnospiraceae; genus UBA3402. The sequence goes on from CATLBO010000014.1 coordinate 45,101, forward strand.
ACATCCCTAAGCACCTTTTCATCAGCTCCCAGATCCAGCAGTGCTGCAACTGTCATATCCCCGCTGATTCCCGAGTAGCATTCCAAATACAGTTTATTTTCGTTTTCCATCTCTGTCATCCTCACTTTTCATGATTTTCAATCACGCATCTGTCAAAACTTAAACCTTTCCCGAAAGTCTCTGGAGGCAGTGCCTCATCCATGCTCCCTGACCGAAAGCCTTCTAAGTCCAGCGTAATATATGTGTATCCCAGCTCCTTCAGCTTCCTGACAACCTGATTTCCGGCCTCCAGAAGTTTTCCCATATCACCTGCATCCGCCTCTATCCTGGCCACATTTCCGTGGACTCTCAGCCTCACATTATAAAGTCCCAGGCCTTTTAGGCACTCCTCTCCCCGCTCTACTCTTCGGAGCTTTTCCATAGTCAGCTCCTCTCCATATGGGAAGCGAGTAGCCAGGCATGGCGCCGAAGGACGGTTTGCCGCAGAAATGCCATACTCCTGCGCCAGTTTCCGTACCTCTTTCTTTGTGAATCCTGCCTCTTTCA
>CATLBO010000015.1 GCA_949879025.1 uncultured Hungatella sp.
TCTGTAAGTTAATGTGTTTGGTCATACATTAATTTTACACCAACTGCCGGATACTTTCGAGGTCTGGCAGTTATTTTTTTGCATAGAAAAGGAGCTGCGCACTAATTACTTAGTGCGACAGCCCCTCTAAAATCCGGTCACAGGTTTATGGACAGGCATAAGAGCTGGCAGCGCTTTCTTCATGGCGCCGCAGCAGTTCAATCTCTTTCCCGTATCCCTCCAGTTCATTGGGGGTTTCCAGATAAAAGGGAAGGTCTTTGAGGGCAGGGTGATTTATGATGCGCACCATGGCATTAAGCCCAATACAGCCTTCCCCGATTTTGGCATGGCGGTCTTTGCGGGAACCCAGAGGATTCTGGCTGTCGTTTAAATGGATGGCCTTTAGCCTGTTCAAGCCGATAACCACATCAAAACGGTTCAAAACCTCATCAAGGTGGTTTGCGATATCATAGCCTGCATCCCAGATATGACAGGTGTCAAGGCAGACGCCCATGTGGTCTGACAAGTTTATTCTGTCTAAGATTTCTCTTAATTCTTCAAATTCCCGGCCGATTTCGCTGCCTTTTCCGGCCATGGTTTCCAATAGTACTGTGGTATGAAACTCAGGCTTCAGGATCTTATTAAGCATATGAGAAATATGGCTGATGCCGGTTTCCGCACCCTGGCCCACATGGCTTCCGGGATGGAAATTATAGCAGCAGCCAGGAAGGTATTCCATGCGGCTTAAATCGTCTTCCATAATTTCCCCGGCCAGACTGCGCAGATGTTCATCGGCAGAAGCAGCATTAAGGACATAAGGGGCATGGGCAAGGACTTTTTTTATGCCATGCTCTGCGGCATAATCCAGGAAGGAGGCAATGTCTTTATGATTTAAAGATTTGGCTTTCGTTCCACGAGGATTGCGGGTGAAAAACTGAAAGGTGCTGGCATTGATTTTTACAGCATCCCTTCCCATGGCCAGATAGCCTTTGGAAGAGGACAGATGGCAGCCAATAGTTAACATAATGTATCTCCTATCTGTTAAAATTCTCATTTTTTTGCGGTTTTTTCATCAGATTATTGTACCATGGTTGAGAAATGGCGTCAATTATGGTAATATGGGTGTAAGAAATAGGCCGTCTTAAGGGCTTGCACCTAAGCTGATTACTGCGGTGACTAGCTTGGAGGATGCATGTAATGAGGTGCACATAAAGAAAATGACAGGCAGTGAGGAGGGAGACGGGGATGTACAAATGCTGTATTTTTGATTTGGACGGAACAGTAATCAACAGTATTTATGCATTAAACAGAACTATAAATCTGATGCTGGAAAGACTGGGGTATGCCGCTATTGATGAAGAACACACGAAGATTTTTGTTGGGGACGGCTATAAAAAATTTGTGGAGAGGGCTTTAATTTACAGCGGAGACAGGCAGCTGTCCCATTTAGATAAGGCTCTGCAGGTCTATGAAGAAGTGTTTCCCCAAAACTGCCTGTATCGGATTAAGGCTTATGACGGCATGAAGGATCTGCTGGAATATTTAAAAGGACAAGGCATAAAAATAGCGGTGCTTACTAACAAGGCCCATGCCCAGGCAGTGGATAATATTGAGACGGTTTACGGAAAAGGATTTTTTGACCTGATTACAGGCGAACATCAGGGCCTGAAACGAAAGCCGGACCCTGCCGGAGCTTTGTATACAGCCACAACGCTGGGGGTTAAACCGGAGGAATGCCTGTACTTAGGGGATACTAACACGGATATGAAGACAGGAATCGCTGCGGGCATGGATACGGTGGGAGTTACGTGGGGATTTCGGGACAGGAAGGAACTGGAGGCCTATAAGCCGCAGTACATTGTGGACGATCCTAAAGAGATCAAGGGGATTTTGGAAAGCATTTAGCTTCTCAAACCGTGAAAGATGTGGTAATATGTTGACAGTTTAGGGACTTTAGGTAAGCGGGACTGCCCAGCAGGATATCCACATAGTACTGGCTGCCAGGCAGCAAGAATTACCAATGACAGAGGGAAACTTTATGAAGACGAAACTGAGCCTGTTTTTAATCTGCGTGGCGCTGACAAGCGGATGCAGCCGATACCAGCCAAAGGAGGAGCCGGCAACGGTTCCTCCGCCGGTGGTAGTGACCAGAGGACAGGAAGAAGCGGAAACAAAAGAAACCGGAGATGGGAAACCCAAAATAGAGATTGAAGTGACTACGGAGAGGCCTAAATCCCGGCGATCGCCGGTAAAGGTAAAAGGAGTCTATATTTCCGCCTATGTGGCAGGAACCCAGGCCTTGATGGATGAGATTATCCGTCAGATTGACCAGACGGAGATCAACGCAGTGGTTATTGATGTAAAGGATGATAACGGCAGAATCACATTTTCCATGGATACTCCCATGATCAGCGAAATAGGGGCTGTACAGAAGTTTATTCCTGATATTGAAGGGTTAATAAAGACCTTAAAGGAGCATAATATCTATACCATTGCCCGGGTAGTAGCTTTCAGAGATCCGTATCTGCCGGAGAAGAAGCCGGAGCTGGCCCTTAAACTGGCGGACGGAAGCATTTATCGGGACAGCAAAGGGCTGGCCTGGGTGAATCCTTACAAGCAGGAAATCTGGGACTATCTGGTGGAAGTGGGCATCGGAGCCCACCAGGCAGGCTTTGACGAGGTGCAGTTTGACTATATTCGGTTTTCTACGGAAAAAGGCGTTAATAATGTAGTCTATGATGAGGCTGACATGAAGGGGCGCAGCAGAACAGACATTATTACGGAATTTATTGACTATGCCCACGATAAACTGGAAGAGGAAGGAGTCTATGTGGCAGCGGACGTGTTTGGAGCCATTATTGAAAGCGGGGTGGATTCAGATGCGGTGGGGCAGTCTTATGGGGATATGGCGAATCATCTGGACTATATCTGCCCAATGATTTATCCTTCCCATTACGGCGACGGCAATTTCGGCATTGAACATCCGGATATGGAGCCCTACAACACCATCCTTGCTGCTCTGAAGGGTTCCCGGGAGGTGCTTGACAGCCACAGGGAGCAGGATTCTTCCCAGGCTGCCGTGCGGCCGTGGCTTCAGGATTTTACCGCTTCTTATTTAAGCCACCATATTAAGTACGGGGATGAGCAGGTCCGGCAGCAGATTCAGGCGGTTTATGATGCAGGGTATGACGAATGGATGCTTTGGAGCGCTGCCTGCCGCTATCACTGGGGAGGCTTAAAGAGTGCCCAGGAGGCAGCTCAGGAACAGCAGCAGATACAGCAGTCCAGGGCGGCCATAAAAACAGAGGAAGCCCAGAGCCAGCAGGAGGGAACAGAGGATACGCAGCCGGGTACTCCTGTAGGCGCTTTGCGCAGGGACAGATACTTTTTGAAGAAAAGCGCCTTTGAGGCAGGCAGTATGCTTCGAAGGAAGAAAGCGGCATAAGCTGTAAGGTGGGCAGTCAATGTGAGAGAAATGTTTCCAGGTTTTTAGGCTGGAGGAAATGAGGGGGAAGATATGGAGCAGACGCCAAAGCCTGGGGAAATCTACCGGCATTTTAAAAATAAACTGTATCAGGTAATAGCTGTGGCCTGCCACACGGAGACAGGCGAAGAGCTGGTTGTGTACCAGGCTCTTTACGGAACCTACGGAGTTTATGCCCGCCCTCTTGCCATGTTTATAGGAAAGGTGGACAGGGAGAAATATCCGGATGCAAGGCAGATGTACAGATTTGAAAAGGTGGATATTTCGGAACTGACAGAACACTCTCCGGAACAGACCAGGGAGGAAGGAAATGCTTCTTCAGAGATGCTGATTTTCAGGGAGCAAGAAGCAGATCAGGGACAGAAGCCGAATCCTTTGATCTTGTCATTTGTGGATACAAAGGACTTTGACGTAAAACTGGAGATTTTGTCAGCCATGGAGGACAGGGCAGGGCAGGAGGATATGGATCTGCTGTGTGAATCCTTGGATTTGCCTAAAGGAACAGGAGACACAAAAGAGCAGATCCGCCTGGTGAGACAATATTTGGAGATGCGTAAAAAATTTGACAATAAGAGGCTCCGCTGACGGGGCAATGACGGAAAAACCAGGAACAGGAAAAGGGGAGAGGCGCCATGGACCAGGAACCTTCGTTTAATATTGTGGAAGAATTGAAAAAGCTGCCGGGTCAGCCGGGAGTTTACATTATGCATGATGCCAGGGACGAGATTATCTATGTGGGCAAGGCTGTGAGCCTGAAAAACCGGGTAAGGCAGTATTTCCAGAGCAGCAGGGGAAAAACAGCGAAGATTGAGCAGATGGTTTCCAAAATTGCCAGGTTTGAGTATATTATTACCGACTCGGAACTGGAAGCCCTGGTGCTGGAGTGCAACCTTATTAAGGAACATCAGCCAAGGTATAATACCATGCTGAAGGATGACAAAGCCTATCCTTACATTAAGGTTACCGTGTCTGAGGATTTTCCCAGGATTATGATGTCCAGGACTATGAAAAAGGACAAAAACAAATATTTTGGGCCTTACACCAGCGTGGGAGCAGTTAATGACACTGTAGATCTGATTCATAAGCTGTACCAGATCCGTACCTGCAGCCGAACCCTTCCAAAGGACATGGGAAAGCAGCGGCCCTGCCTTAATTATCATATTAAACAGTGCGCCGGCCCCTGTCAGGGGTATATTAGTAAAGAAGATTACGCAAAATCAATAACAGAGGCTCTGGAGTTTTTAAACGGGCGTTATGGTAAGCTTTTGAAAATGTTGGAGCAGAAGATGACAGAGGCTTCAGAGCGGATGGATTTTGAGAAAGCTATTGAATACCGGGAACTGCTTGGCAGTGTAAAGAAAGTGGCTCAGAAACAGAAAATTACCAGCAGCAGTATGGAGGACCGGGACATCATTGCCATGGCAAAGGACGAAACAGATGCAGTGGTGCAGGTCTTTTTTGTGCGTGAGGGAAAAATTATCGGCCGTGATCATTTCCATGTGACAGTAGGTGCAGAGGAGGATGACAAGCAGATCCTTACCAGCTTTGTGAAACAGTTTTATTCTGGAACTCCGTTCGTGCCCAGAGAGCTGTGGATGCAGACAGAGCCAGAGGACAGCCAGGTAATTGTCAAATGGCTGGCAGCTAAGCGGGGACAGAAGGTAAAGATTGTAGTGCCTCAGAAGGGACAGAAAGAGCGGCTGGTGGAGCTGGCGGAGAAAAATGCCGCATTGGTTCTTTCCCAGGATAAGGAAAAGATTAAGCGGGAAGAATTAAGAACCATTGGAGCCATGAACCAGATAGGAAGCTTAATTGGGCTGGAACATATAAGGCGGGTGGAAGCCTATGATATTTCTAACACCAGCGGCCTGGAATCGGTAGGTTCCATGATTGTTTATGAGGACGGAAAGCCAAAACGCAGCGATTACCGGAAGTTTAAGATTCAGACTGTTAAAGGGCCCAATGACTATGCCTCCATGAAAGAGGTGCTGACAAGACGGTTTACCCATGGCATGAAGGAAGCTGAGGAACTGAAAAAAGGCGGCATGGATAAAGAAATGGGAAGTTTTACCAGATTTCCGGATCTGCTGATGATGGATGGAGGCAGGGGACAGGTAAACATTGCACTGGAGGTTCTTGGGGAGCTGGGGCTGGAGATTCCGGTTTGCGGCATGGTAAAAGATGACAGCCACCGCACCAGGGGATTGTACTATAACAATGTGGAAGTCCCTATTGACAGACATTCGGAAGGGTTCCGGCTTATTACCAGGATTCAGGACGAAGCACACAGATTTGCCATTGAGTATCACAGAAGCCTTAGGGGAAAAGGACAGGTAAAATCAATTTTAGACGATATTCCGGATATTGGCCCCACAAGGCGTAAGGCACTGATGAGACAGTTTAAATCTTTGGAGGCAGTTAAAGAGGCCACGCTGGAACAGCTGATGGAAACGCCGGGAATGAACCGGAAGTCAGCGGAAAGCGTATACCGCTTTTTTCGGTGACAGACAAATGATATAGGGTGGATAGCCGCAGCAGGCAGAGAATTGGAAAAGGAGAAGGAAAATTATGTATGGAGTAACCATTGCGGAACTGATAGAAAAAATGAAACTGAAGAATATGACTCCTGAAATTGACGCAGAGAAGGCAGTACTTACCCATCCGGATGTGAATCGTCCTGCCTTGCAGCTGGCTGGCTTTTTCGACCATTTTGACAAGGACAGAGTGCAGATCATCGGTTTTGTGGAACAGGAGTATCTGAGACAGATGGAACCGGAGAGGAAAAAGGAGATGTATGACCGGCTCCTGGCGGAGCATATTCCATGCCTGATTTTCAGCCGCGGGTTTGTGCCGGAGGAAGATCTTCTGGCCATGTGCAATTACTATGACGTTCCGTGTCTGGTGTCAGAACAAAGCACCTCGGCGCTGATGGCAGAGGTGATTCGCTGGCTGAATGTGAAGCTGGCACCCTGCATAAGCATTCATGGGGTCTTGGTGGATGTTTTTGGCGAGGGCGTACTGATTATGGGGGAGAGCGGCATCGGCAAAAGCGAGGCGGCTCTGGAACTGATTAAACGGGGCCACCGCCTTGTGACGGATGACGTGGTACAGATTCAGAAAGTAAGCGACGATACGCTGGTGGGATCGGCGCCGGACATTACCAAGCATTTTATTGAGCTGCGAGGCATAGGAATTATTGATGTCAGAAGCCTTTACGGCGTGGAGAGCATTAAGGAAACCCAGGCCATTGACATGGTGATAAAGCTGGAGGAGTGGAACCGTGATAAAGAGTATGACAGACTGGGGCTGGAAAACCAGTACACGGAATTTCTGGGCAATCAGGTAGTGTGCCACGCCATTCCCATGCGTCCCGGAAGAAACGTGGCCATTATCGTGGAAACGGCTGCCATTAACTACAGGCAGAAGAAGATGGGGTACAATGCGGCGAAAGAGCTGTATAACCGGGTGCAGGCTAATCTGGCAAAACCAAAGATGCAGTAATATGGCAGAAAGGTTCCAGGAAAGGCCGGATCTTCTTCAGGCAGGCATATGCTCTGGCTGCAAAAGCCGGCGGGACAGGGAACTTTGGAAGCGGGAAATCAGGAGGCAGGGATGAACGACTTTTATGAGAGAATGCAAAGGATTTTGACAGAGGATTCTTTAAAGACAGAGGAACCTATGAGAAACCATACCACATTCCGCATCGGAGGGCCGGCAAGATACTTTGCAGCACCAAAGACAGAGGCCCAGTTCATAGAGGCAGTGAGGCTCTGCAGGACAGAAAAGGTGCCTTTTTATGTTATAGGCAACGGCAGCAATCTTCTGGTAAATGATAAAGGATATGAAGGGGTAATTCTGTCCACGGAATGCCTGGCAGCATGTACGGTAACCGAAGAGACTGAACAGGGAGGAATGGTTACTGCTTCTGCAGGAATCCGTCTTTCCAGCCTGGCCAAGGCGGCTGCTCAAAAGAGCCTGACAGGCCTTGAGTTTGCTGCAGGAATTCCGGGAACCCTGGGAGGAGCACTGGTAATGAATGCCGGGGCTTATGGTTCCGAGATAAAGGACATACTTTGCTGGGTGCGGGTTCTGGACAGGGATGGCAGTGTCAGGCGGATAGCTGCAGAAAAGATGCAGTTAGGGTATCGTACAAGCTGTATTCCGGGAAAGGAATATGTGGTTCTGGAGGCAGGACTTCGGCTTTTGGGCGGACAGTACGAGGAAATCTGCAGAAAGATGGAGGAGCTTGCCAGGAGACGGCAGGAAAAACAGCCTTTGGAATATCCCAGTGCAGGCAGTACATTTAAAAGGCCGGAGGGCTATTTTGCCGGAAAGCTTATTGAAGAGGCAGGGCTTCGGGGATTCTGCATCGGGGATGCCCAAGTGTCGGAAAAGCACTGCGGCTTTGTGGTGAACCGGGGAAAAGCAACGGCATCCGATGTAATTAAACTATGTGACCAGGTGGCGGGCCGGGTAAAGGAGCTGTTTGGTGTGGACTTGGAACTGGAAGTGAAACGGCTGTAGGCGAATGGACTTTTTTGAAGATGCAGCCCATGATATGGAACAGGAAGGGCGGCGGGAATACAGACCGCAGAAAGGGAAGGAGTAAAGGCACTATGAGGCTGGTGATTGTGACGGGAATGTCAGGTGCAGGCAAGACCGTGGCACTGAAAATGCTGGAGGATATAGGGTATTACTGTGTGGATAACCTGCCGATTGCCCTGATGGAAAAGTTTGCACATCTGGTTTTGGACAGTCATGGGCTAAATAGTCATGCGGCTTTAGGGATCGATATCCGAAGCGGTGAGGAATTGTCTATGCTGGACGGAATTCTCGATTCCTGGAAAACGGAATCTGTGCCGTATGAGATTCTGTTTTTGGATGCAGGGGATCAGGTACTTATTAAGAGATACAAGGAAACCAGGCGCAGCCATCCGCTGTCAGGAAGCGGCAGAGTGGATCAGGGGATTCGGAGAGAGAGGGAGAAGCTGGCTTTTCTGAAGAAGAAGGCTGACATTATTATTGATACCAGCAAACTTCTGACAAAGGAGCTGCGGCAGGAGCTGGAGAAGATTTTTATGGAGGATCAGACTTACGGCAATTTGTTTGTTACGGTTCTGTCCTTTGGATTTAAATATGGAATTCCTTCCGATGCAGATCTGGTATTTGATGTGAGATTTCTTCCTAACCCTTTTTATGTGGAGGAGCTTCGGGTGAAAACTGGTGAAGAAAAGGAAGTTCAGGATTATGTGATGCAGGGAGGGACAGCAGAAGAGTTTTTAAAGAAACTTTATGACATGGTGGATTTTCTGATGCCCAACTATATTCTGGAAGGAAAGAACCAACTGGTTATTGCCATAGGCTGTACCGGGGGAAAACACAGATCCGTAACCATTGCAAATGCCCTGTATGGGTATTTGGCAGGGCAGCAGAAGCTGGGCGTAAAGATTGAGCACCGGGATATTGAGAACGACAGTAAGAGGAAGAAGTAGAGGAGAAGGATGCCATGTCATTTTCTTCCAGGGTGAAAGAAGAGCTGTCCAGGCAGCTAAGTCCTGCCAGACACTGCCAAATAGCGGAAACTGCGGCAATTATCAGCCTGTGCGGTAAGATCGAAATTGATGAGGAAGACTGCCTGTGTATTAAAATCAGTACAGAAAATGCGGCTGTTGCAAGAAAGTACTTTACATTATTGAAAAAAACATTTAATATAAGTACGGATATTGTTATCCGCCGCAATGCTTATCTGAACAAAAAACGCTCTTTTCAGGTGTCAGTTACTGAGGATTCAGATGCCAGGAGGGTTCTTCTTGCTGCAAAGCTTTTAGATGAATATGGAGAGATAGGTGAAAACTTGTCTGTAGTAGGGAATCTGGTTGTGCAGAATCCATGCTGCAGAAGGGCGTTTTTGAGAGGCGCATTTTTAGCGGCAGGCTCTATAAGCGATCCGGAGAAGTTCTATCATTATGAGATTGCATGTACCGCTCAGGCCAAAGCAAAACAGCTTCAGGATATTATAGCAGCCTTTGGAATGGATGCCAGAATTGTGCAGAGAAAAAAATACTTTGTGGTTTATGTCAAAGAGGGCAGCCAGATAGTCAACCTTTTAAATGTGATGGAGGCTCCCATAGCCCTTATGGAACTGGAAAACATTCGTATCCTGAAGGAGATGCGGGGCAGCGTCAACAGGCAGGTAAACTGTGAGACAGCCAATATTAACAAGACAGTTCTGGCTGCTGTAAAACAGGTGGAGGATATTATCTGCATAAAGGATATGATTGGACTGGAGCAGCTTCCCAAGGGGCTTTGCGAAATAGCAATGCTTCGCCTGGAACGCCCGGAGGCATCCCTTAAGGAACTGGGAGAGGCATTGAACCCCACTGTAGGAAAATCAGGAGTGAACCATCGGCTCAGAAAGCTGAGTATCCTGGCAGAGGAACTGCGGGAGAAAGGCAGGGCGTCCAATGGCCTGCCGGCCGTTCAAAGGAATGAGGAGGAGAATTATGATAAGAAGAACAATTACGATTGAACTGGAATCGGGCCTGGAGGCAAGGCCGGTTGCCATGCTGGTGCAGGTGGCTAGCCAGTATGACAGCAGCATCTATGTGGAATGCGATTCCAGAAGAGTAAATGCCAAGAGCATTATGGGGATGATGACCCTTGGACTTACAGCAGGAGAGCAGGTTATTGTGACAGCAGAAGGAGCTGACGAGGAGAACGCCGTGGAAGGCATTGAAAAATATCTGACAGTGGGATGATGCCTTACACAGTAGTTTGGACAATAGGAAACGATACACCAGCGATTAAAGAGCAAAAATCAAAACAGGCCAGATGGATGTGTCTGCAGCAGGACATGCCATCTGGCTTGTTATCTTATTCCATTGAAAAGAATGCAAATCCCATTGAGATATGATATAATGGAGCAAGCCTGCAAATATGCCCTCATGCCAGTTTTCAGGTGGGAAAAGGGCAAAGCTGCAGGAAAGATTCCGAAAGTACATGCAAGTTAAACGGAGGAAAAAACATGGCATTTACACATCTGCATGTCCATACGGAGTACAGCCTTCTGGACGGCTCCAGTAAGATCAAGGAGCTGGCGGCCAGGGCCAAGGAGCTTCACATGGACAGTATGGCCATAACGGATCATGGGGCCATGTATGGAGTCATAGATTTTTACCGGGCAGCAAGGGAAGAGGGCGTAAAGCCTATTATTGGATGTGAAGTTTATGTGGCTCCCGGTTCCAGGTTTGACCGGGAGACGGTCAGCGGGGAGGACAGATATTACCACCTGGTTCTTTTGGCTGAGAATAATAAAGGTTATGAAAACCTGATGAAGATTGTATCCAGAGGGTTTTTAGACGGCTTTTATTATAAGCCAAGAGTAGACTATGAGATCCTGGAAACTTATCATGAGGGAATTATCAGCTTGTCAGCTTGTCTGGCCGGAGAAGTACAGAAGTACTTGGAAAGAGGACAGTATCAGCAGGCTAAAGAGGCGGCTTTGCGGTATGAGAGGATTTTCGGGAAAGGGAATTTTTTCCTGGAACTGCAAGATCATGGAATTCCGGCTCAAAAGACAGTTAACCAGGCTCTTCTACGTCTTTCGAAGGAATTAGATATAGAACTGGTGGCTACGAATGATATTCACTATACGTTTGCAGAAGATGCAGCTGCCCATGATATTCTTTTGTGCATTCAGACTGGGAAAAAGGTGACCGATGAAAACCGCATGCGTTATGAAGGGGGGCAGTTTTACTGCAAGTCTGAGGAGGAGATGCGGGCATTGTTTCCTTATGCCCAGGATGCTCTTGACAATACCCATAAAATAGCTGAAAGATGTAATGTGGAGATCGAGTTCGGAGTCACGAAACTGCCTAAGTTTGAGGTGCCGGAAGGCTATGATTCATGGGGATACCTTAATAAACTTTGCGCTGAGGGCATGGAGCGGCGGTATCCGGAGAATGATGGCACTTTAAGAGAGCGCCTGGAATATGAACTGAATGTTATTCACAACATGGGTTATGTGGACTATTTTCTTATTGTGTGGGATTTTATTCATTTTGCACGTTCCCACAATATTATGGTAGGGCCGGGGAGAGGTTCTGCAGCAGGGAGCATTGTGGCCTACTGCCTGGAGATTACCAATATTGATCCTATCCGCTATAATCTGCTGTTTGAGCGTTTCCTGAATCCGGAAAGGGTATCCATGCCTGATATTGATATTGATTTCTGCTATGAGCGCCGCCAGGAGGTTATAGACTACGTAGTGGAAAAATACGGGAAAGACCAGGTGGTGCAGATCGTGACTTTTGGCACTCTGGCCGCCAGAGGTGTTGTGCGGGATGTGGGCAGAGCTCTGGATATGCCTTATGCCAAGTGCGACGCCATTGCCAAGGCAATACCAAAAGATTTGGGGATTACCTTGGAAAAGGCTCTTAAGACCAGTCCTGACCTTAAGAAGGCATACCAGGAAGATGGAGACGTAAAGTATCTAATTGATATGTCCATGCGCCTGGAAGGGCTTCCCAGGCACACTTCTATGCATGCGGCAGGGGTGGTTATCAGCCGGACGGAGGTGGACAATTATGTGCCTCTGTCGCGGGCTCAGGACGGAACCATTACCACACAGTTTACCATGACTACTTTGGAGGAGCTGGGGCTTCTGAAAATGGACTTTCTGGGACTGCGCACCCTGACCGTAATACAGAATGCAGTGGAACAGGTGAAGAAAAACCAGGGAGTCACACTTGATATTGACAAGATTGATTTTAATGATAAACAGGTATTGGACTCTATCGGAACAGGGAAAGATGACGGAGTGTTCCAGCTGGAAAGCAGCGGCATGAAAGGCTTTATGAAGGAGCTGAAGCCCCGGAACCTGGAGGACATAATTGCAGGAATTTCTTTGTACCGGCCAGGCCCCATGGATTTTATTCCCAAGTATCTGAAAGGGAAAAATCAGCAGGCATCTGTAACGTATGACTGCCCGCAGCTGGAGCCTATTTTAAATTCTACTTACGGATGCATCGTATACCAGGAACAAGTTATGCAGATTGTGCGGGATCTGGCAGGCTATACCCTGGGCCGCAGCGACTTGGTGCGCAGGGCTATGTCAAAGAAAAAGGCGTCGGTTATGGAGAAGGAGCGGCAGAATTTTGTCTACGGCAATGATGAGGAAGGCGTAAAGGGATGCATGCGCAACGGCATTGACGAGAAAACTGCGAATCATATTTTTGATGAGATGACGGATTTTGCCAGCTATGCATTTAATAAGTCCCATGCAGCCTGCTATGCGGTAGTAGCCTATCAGACAGCATATCTGAAATACTATTATCCAAAAGAGTTTATGGCGGCTCTTATGACTTCAGTTATTGACAATGGCAATAAAAGTGCAGAATATATTCTTACCTGCCGCCAGATGGGGATTCCTATTCTGCCGCCGGATATTAATGAGGGAGAAAGCGGATTTACAGTATCCGGAGATGCTATCCGGTACGGACTGTCAGCAATTAAAAGCGTGGGCAGGTCTGTGGTGGATGCCATTGTTGCGGAGCGGACAGCCAACGGCCCTTTTCGGACCATGGATGAATTTGTGGAGCGTATGAGCAATAAGGAAGTAAACCGGCGCACCTTGGAAAATTTCATTAAATCTGGTGCATTGGACAGCCTTCCAGGCAACCGCCGCCAGAAAGTAATGGTGGCGCCGGAGATGCTGGAACAGAAAAACAAGGAAAAGAAAAATACTATGGAAGGCCAGATGTCCCTGTTTGATTTTGTGCCGGAGGAGGAGAAACACAACTTCCAGATTACTTTTCCCAATGTGAAAGAGTATGAGAGGGAGGAGCTTCTGGCTTTTGAAAAGGAAACTTTGGGCATTTATGTCAGCGGACATCCTCTAGAACAGTTTGAGACTTTGTGGCGCTCCTGCGTAACGGCGGTTTCCTCGGATTTTGTAGTGGATGAGGAGACGGAGCGGGCTAAGGCGGAAGATAACTCCCGGGTGACTATCGGAGGAATCATTACCGGAAAAGTGACAAAGATTACCAGAACGAACCAGATGATGGCTTTCATTACCATAGAGGATCTGGCAGGAGCGGTGGAAGTTCTGGTGTTTCCAAAGGATTATGAAAAGAACCGGGAGATTCTGACAGAAGAGTCCAAAGTGTTTATTTCAGGCCGGGTATCCATAGGTGAAGATCCAGTGGGGAAATTAATATGCGAGCGGGTAACACCCTTTGAGAAACTGCCAAAGCAGCTGTGGCTTCAGTTTGAGGACAAGGCTGCCTACGACAAAGCCATTGAACCAGTGATGTCGTGTCTCAAAGGAAACGAGGGATCGGATCAGGTGGTGATCTGGCTGTCGAAAGAAAGGGCAAAGAAAATTCTGCCTGCCAATTGGAATGTATGCTGTGACAGAGCACTTTTGGAAGAGCTTACAAAAATTCTTGGTGAAAAAAATGTCAGAGCAGTACAAAAAGGGTTGAAAGTCTAAGGAATTTGAATTAGAATAATCATAGTACGAGGGGGATTCGTAAGGTTTATTCATTAAAAATTATGTATCGGTTCAGCCATATTAGCACATGGTGCGAACTGCTTACAGCTCAGGAGGTTAGAAGATGGCAAAGACAGTGAAGACAATAGGCGTATTAACCAGCGGCGGCGATGCCCCTGGCATGAATGCAGCAATCCGTGCCGTTGTTCGTGCAGCTATTGCAAAGGGAATTAAAGTGAAAGGAATCATGCGAGGGTATGCAGGGCTTCTTCAGGAAGAGATTATTGACATGGAGAGCACCAGCGTTTCGGATACCATTAACCGGGGCGGCACCATCCTTTACACGGCAAGGTGTACGGAATTTACCACTGCCGAAGGACAGAAACTGGGTGCGGAGATCTGCCACAAGCACGGCATTGACGGCATTGTGGTTATTGGTGGCGATGGCTCTTTCAGAGGCGCAGGCAAACTGTCGGCATTGGGAGTAAACACCATCGGCGTTCCCGGAACCATTGACTTGGATATTGCCTGTACGGATTATACCATAGGTTTCGATACGGCTGTAAATACGGCTATGGACGCTATCGACAAAGTCCGTGATACATCAACTTCTCATGAGCGTTGCAGCATTATTGAGGTTATGGGACGGCATGCGGGATACATTGCGCTTTGGTGCGGCATTGCCAACGGAGCAGAGGATATTCTTCTTCCTGAGCGGTATGACGGCAATGAACAGATGCTCATTAACCGCATTATTGATAACAGGAAAAGAGGCAAGAAGCATAATATTATTATAAATGCTGAGGGAATCGGACATTCTGCTTCTATGGCCCGCAGGATTGAAGCAGCCACAGGCATTGAAACCAGGGCTACGATTCTGGGACATATGCAGAGGGGCGGCACACCTACCTGTAAAGACCGCGTATATGCCACGATTATGGGAGCAAAGGCAGTGGAACTTCTGGCTGACGGAAAGAGCAACCGTGTGATGGCCTATAAGAACGGGAACTATGTGGACTTTGATATTCAGGAGGCCCTGGCTATGACAAAGGACATTCCGGAAGATCAGTATGATATCAGCAAGATGATGAGCAGATAGGAAAGGGGCCTGCAGCTTAAGGCCAGCAATGGAAAACAAGGAAGAAGAGGAAGGCTCCGCTTTAAAAGGCAGGAGCTTTTCTTTTGAATGCTGGGTTAAAAAAGTTAAGCCCTGGCGCCCGACTGCGGACGCACCACCGCACATGAAAGCCCGGCGGGTGCATTTGGCATACCTGAATCCATGCCGCCTAATGGGCGGCGGACTTTTAAAGTAAGGAAATCAATATGGAAGAAAAAACAGTGCTCTGCGGGGCCAGCTCTTATGAGCAGAAATATTATTTTAATGAACAATTTGCAGCATTGCCAGAAAGCATCAGACAGGAGCTTCAGATTATGTGTGTCCTGTATACAGAGGATGTAGGCGGCGTTCTGACTATGGAATTTGACAGGGAAGGGAATCTGGAATTTAAAGTAACTGCCCATGAAGCAGATTATCTGTTTGACGAAATAGGAAGCGCACTGAAGATCAAACAGTATCAATTGGAGAAAAGAGAGCTTTTAGAGTCGCTGGAGCTTTTTTACAGAGTGTTTGTTCTGGGGGAGAAAGTAGTATAGCCATATACGTTTACGACATAGGACATGACAGGCAGCTGAGCAGGCCCACTGCCGGAACATGGAGGCAGCGCACAGTATCAGAGTTTAAGCCGGCTGAAAGGAGAGAACATTGAAGGCATTGACAATTGGCAGCGTAACCCTTGAGAATCCATTTATCCTGGCTCCTATGGCAGGGGTGACAGACAGGCCGTTTCGGAGCCTGTGTAAGGAGCAGGGGTGCGGCCTGATGTACACAGAGATGGTCAGCGCCAAGGCGATTTTATATAAGAACAGAAATACCAGGCCGCTTATGGAGGTGGGAGAGGAAGAAGGGCCGGTGGCACTGCAGCTTTTCGGTTCCGATCCGGAGATCTTAAGCCAGATTGCCTCTCAGGTGGAGGAGGGGCCTTATGCCTGGATCGATGTGAACATGGGATGTCCTGTCCCTAAGGTGGTGAATAATGGAGAAGGCTCTGCGCTGATGAAGAACCCCCGGCTGGTGGAGAAGATTCTTACTGCTATGGTGAGAAAGGTAAAGAAGCCGGTGACCATTAAAATTCGGAAAGGGTTTGACGATTCCCAGGTTAATGCAGTGGAAATTGCAAAGATTGCAGAAGCCTGCGGCGCAGCAGCCGTGGCAGTCCATGGACGTACCAGAGAGCAGTTTTATTCGGGAAAGGCTGACTGGGACATTATCCGCCAGGTGAAGGAAGCAGTGAAGATTCCGGTTATAGGAAATGGAGACATCTTTACTGCCAGGGACGGAGTCAGGATGATGGAGGAGACAGGCTGCGACGGTGTAATGGTGGCCAGAGGGGCAAAGGGAAACCCTTGGATTTTTGCCGCTCTGCTTCGCTGCCTGGAGACGGGAGAGGAGACAAATCCGCCTTCAGCCAGTGAGATACAAAAAGAGATTCTGCGGCATATGAGGCTTCAGGTGGAATATCAGGGGGAATATCTGGGAATCAGGGAGATGCGTAAACATGTGGCCTGGTATACAGCAGGCCTGGCCCATTCTGCGGCACTGAGAAACAGGATTAACCAGGCAGAGAGCTATGAAGAATTAAAGCGATTAATTGAGGAGAGAATGAAATTACGTTAGCGGCCTTTTGATACCTCCATTATAAGTGTCTGTGATTTTTCTGGCCGGATTTTAATAGTTTATGACTGTTTTTTGATAGTTATGACAGAATGGCTGTATTATGATAAAAGTATGGAAAAACAGAGCATGATTGGCGAGGAGGGAAAAAGATGTTTGCGGATTACCATGTACATACAGAGTTTAGCGATGATTCCGTTTACCCTATGGAGGATGTGGTGAAGGATGCCATTTATATGGGGATGGATGAAATCTGCTTTACAGACCATGTGGATTACGGCATAAAAGAGGACTGGGACTGCGGAAAGGAGATTGTCTACCGCCAGGGAGAGCCTATGGCCAATGTGGATTATCCAAGATATGTGAAGGCGATTAACAGGCTGCGGGATGCCTATGGCAATAGAATTACAATCCGTATGGGAATGGAGTTTGGAGCGCAGATGCACACCATACCAAAGTTTGAGTCTCTTTTTGGGAGATACCCTTTTGATTTTATTATTTTGTCGGTTCATCAGGTAGAGGACAAAGAGTTCTGGAACGGGGATTTTCAGAAAGGGAGAAGCCAGAAGGAGTATAATGAGCGGTATTATGAGGAGATGCTGAATCTGGTCAGCAATTTTCATGACTACAGCGTGCTTGGGCATATGGACTTGATTGTAAGGTATGACGAGGCGGGAGTTTACCCTTTTGAAAAGATCAGGCCTTTTGCGGAGGAGATTTTAAGGAAAGTTATAAAGGACGGAAAAGGGATTGAGGTTAACACTTCTTATCATCGGTATAGGCTGAAGGATTCAACGCCTTCCAGGGATATTCTAAGGCTATACCGGGAACTGGGAGGCAGGATTGTGACCATTGGCAGCGACAGCCACAAGAAGGAGCATCTGGGAGCCTATATTCAGGAGACCAAGGAGCTTTTAAAGTCCCTGGGTTTTCAGGAATTCTGTACGTTTGAGAGCATGAATCCGGTGTTCCATATGCTTTAACCTGATAAAAGCAAGTGCGGCAGGCAGTGAGGAGAGAAAACAAAAAATGAAAATTGAGCATATTGCGGTGTATTTTATGGATTTAGAAAGAGCCAGGGAGTTTTTTGCCACGTATTTTGGGGGAATCTCCAATGAACTGTATCATAATAAAAAGACTGGCTTTCGGTCATATTTTCTCACGTTTGAGGACGGTGCAAGACTGGAGATTATGAGCAGAGAAAACTTAAAGGAAAGAGAGAAGGAATCTGTGCAGCCGGGATTTATCCATATGGCTTTTTCAGTGGGAAGCCGGGAGAATGTTGATAAGCTGACCATACGGCTTAAAGAGGACGGGTATCAGGTGGTCAGCGGGCCAAGGATCACAGGAGATGGATACTATGAAAGCTGCGTGTTGGATTTTGAGGGAAATCAGATTGAGATAACCGTGTAGGAGAAATGGAAAACGGTAATTGGATTGTGGAAGGGCTGTCAGATAAAGGCAGCTCTTTTTGCTTGCAGGACTGTTTATGTCATCAGATGATAGGATAGACGAACAGGATTTGCTATGGTAGAATTGGTACTAGAAGCAGAAATAATATAGCAGATTGATGACTTAGGGAGGATAGAATGAGACGCAAATATTTCTTTTTTGACATTGATGGAACCTTGGCAGCAGGGGAGATGAGGAACCAGTATATTCCGGAATCCACAAAGAAAGCGCTTGAAGAGCTTCGGGCGGCAGGACATTTTGCGGCCATCGCTACAGGACGAAGCTATGCCATGGCATTGGACTATATGAAGGAAATGGGGTTTTCCAACATGGTCAGTGACGGAGGGAACGGGATTACCATTGACAACAAACTAATAGGCATTAAGCCGATGGATTATGAAAAGTGCCTGGCATTAATAGAAGAATGCCAGCAGAAAGGATTTATCTGGGCGTTTTCGCCGGACAATTCTAAAAGGAGACTGGCGCCGGACAATCGGTTTAATGAGTTTACCAGAGACGTATATATGGAGACGGAAGTGGTTCCAGGGCTGAATCCCCGGGATTACAAGGAGATTTATAAAGTTTATATCGCCTGCTTTTCGCCGGAGGAGGAAAAACTTATGGCTTTAAAGGAGCTGCCGTGGTGCCGGTTTTTTAAGGAATTTTTATTTGTGGAACCGGCAGATAAATCTGCGGGGATTAAAGCCATGGTGGATTATCTTGGAGGAGACTACAAAGACGTGGTGGTGTTCGGGGATGAGAAAAATGATATTTCCATGTTTAGGAAAGAGTGGACCAGCATTGCCATGGGAAATGCCGTAGAGGATTTGAAAAAACTGGCAGATTATGTGACGGATGATTGCGACAAAGATGGGATTTACAATGCATGTAAGCATTTTGGGTGGATCTGAGGGAAAGACAAGGTGAATATTTAAATGGAATAATAAAAGTTTATCTAGCCGAAAATTTCAACAGCGCCCAACTCTCATTTAAGCGTCGGGCGCTGCTTTTTTTTCTTTATTTTGAGGCCTTACAGCCGCTTTTATTTATCGAGGCTTTTCATGGTGGGGAAATGATAATATTATATTTTGTCTTTGTTTATCTCTATTTATGATTATATAAAAGCCTATGTTTACGGCACTTTCCCATTATTTTTCCGTTTATCTATGTTTATCATCATTCTTTGAATTGAGATAAATTTGAGATATAAAAAACTGCTCCGGCATACCGAAACGGCTCTCTTTATCAGATCAGCATATCTTGATTTTACCTTGCAGATTTTCAAAGGATTCTTTCTTTTTGCTCTCCGTGGCTTCTGCGTATACGTTCATGGTAGTGCTTATATCGCTATGCCCCATAATCTCCTGAATGACTTTTATATTGGTTTCGTTTTCACAGAACCGGGTACAAAAGGTATGCCGGAGATTGTGGACAGAAAAATGCCTGATAAGAATAGGCTCCCTGTGTTCCTGCTTTGCTCTCTCTTTCTCCTGCTCATTGCAAGCTGTGTATATCCTCTTTATTGCCCTATTGATAGTCTGCGGATTGTGTACATAGCCCTCACGGTTCGTAAAGATAAAGCCACTGTAACCGTCTATCACAGTTTCGTTATATCCCCTCTGCAGTTGCTGCCGCTTCTCCTGAAGAAATGCCCTGCGCACTTCATCCAACATGGGGATTGTCCGGCATCCTGCGCTTGTCTTTGGCGTTGTAATGTGCATTTCGCACTTTTCGCCTTGCTGCCGATACACACGGTATATCAGATTATGGTTGATGCTTATTGTCCGGCTCTTAAAGTCCAAATCTTGCCACCGCAAGCCGATAATCTCTCCCACTCTGCACCCGGTTCCAAGAAATACCGTGAACAATGGAAGCCAGTGCCTATAAATATCAGAATTGGAAATATAATCAATAAAGACTTCCTGCTCCTGTTCTGTCAGTGCATAGCGTTTGGGCTTTTCCCAATTATGAGATTTCTTAATCTCTGCCATTACTCCGTCTGTCGGGTTGCTTCTGATATATCTATCCCTTACCGCAAGCGTGAATACTGGGTGCAGAATAGTATTGATAATTTCCATGCTGTTAGGCTTAAAGCCCTTTTCCCTAATAAGGCTGTTATAAAATGCTTTTACATCCGAATATTTGATACTGGCTAATTTCTTTCGCCCAATCTCACTTGATACATAATTTTCATACATATACAGATAATTGGAGCGTGTGGAATCTTTCAACTCATATTTTCCTGCCATATACAAATCAAACATATCATTCAGAGTAACTTTGCTATTGGCAGCGGCTTTTATACCGTCCTCAACATCCCGGTCAATCTGCCTTATTTTTTCCCGTAAGCTTATATCATCCCTCTTTCCAGACGGCATTCTGTCCGTTTCCACCAATTTCCAACTATACACCGCACACCGTTTTCCTCTGCCGTCCATGTACTGATAGCGGTAACGCCCATCTTTCATTTGATTTTCTCCATCCCTCAATATCCTGCCTTTGCTATCTTTCCGCTTTTCTGCCATATAAGCACCACCTTCCTATAATGCGGGATAGGGCAGCAGGCATATAAACCGCCGTCCACATTCTCATTTCTGTTACCTGATAAACCATACTACAGCCTGAATCACATTCCCGGTCAGGGAAATAATAAGCGCAATCCTGTATTTGGTAAGTTTTTTCTTCATATCGCTTAAAATCTCCGTTGCAAAGTTTATGTGTTCCTTATTCTTTGCCATTACATCAAAACCTCTCTTTCCAATCTATTCTTTTTAGCCAGGGCTTCCCATTCATCATCTTTTATCTGGCGCAAATTATAAACAGGAACCATCTTCCCACCGCCATATTTCCGGCCCCTCATGTATCCATATAGATAGCTGTTTCCGACTATTTCCATATTTGTAAGACTAAACCGTATAATCTCTTTTGCTTCTAATGTGCTTATATCCTCTTTTGGATTGATTAATTGTCCACATCCCTCTATAATTGACACTATTCGTTTTTTCATTTCCAGTCCCTCTTTTTATTCTTTATTTTTCTTTACAGCGGGCAGCAGGAAATGTTATAATTTCCTCATACCCTTTTACTTATCAGGTTATCGGGTTACTGACCCCTATTAGTGCGCCAACACTGGTAAAGGCATTTTCTTTATATCGCAATATTGATCAACGCTCCATAGTTCTCTTTATAGGCATATCCCCCAATAATCTGCATCAGAGTAGCCTTTACCTGAATGCCCATATCAATCACTTTGGAAAGCTCCCTTGCAAGCCCTTTGGGAACGTACCCGATCACTGTTCTCCGGCGTATAGGCTTGATATATACAACAATCTGAATAGCGTTATCATCAAACTTATTTCCCTTTTCGCTTTCCAGTGTAACAGTCAAATCTTCTGGCCGGAATTGCTGCAGGAACTGTAAACGCTCCTGTCTGTTTTCAAATGTGGTTCCTGCTGCCCGAATTGTCATTGACAACTTTACCCTGTGCCATGCCTTTTTGAAAGCATCTGATAAGGAATAACCGGCCTTTTTTAGTTCATTTGCCATGATACAAACACTTTTTCTGATATTGGTTATCTGCTTCATTTTGTGTTCCTCCCTTATTTGATAAGTCTATTATATTATTAGTACCCTAATAAATCTATTGGCAATCCTCACATAATTAGTACCCTAATCTTGTTTATTTTTGCTATAGTCCCCTATTGTAAAATGTGCTATAATTTTGGTATGGTGGAGAAGGTGTATCTATAAATAGCCCCCCAATCTAAAATGAAAGAAGGTATCGTTCATGGCGTACAACGAAAAGCAAAAAGAATACACAATGAACTATATGAAAGAAAAGCTGGACGAAATAAAGTTTAGAGTTCCTAAAGGTCGAAAAGAAGTTATTCGGGAACACGCTGAAAAACAAGGGGAAAAACTTACTCCTTTTATTGTGCGTGCAATCAACGAAACTATGGAACGTGACAATCAAAAATAAATACTCACATCAAAACTGTATATAATAACCATGAAAGGAAGTAAAAATTATGAGTTATCAGGAAATAGCAAAAAGCATGATTGACCGCTTACCAGATGATAAGATGATTTTCGTTATCAATATGCTTGAAGGTCTAGGGGAAATGTCTGGGCTTGACATATACCCGGATTTTAAACCAAACGCAACGACAATAGCAGCAATGGCAGAAACTGACGAAATGATACGGACAGGGAGCGGACAGCATTTTGAGGGGGCAACAGAAGAATTATTCTCTCAAATCTTGGAGGAATAGTCCATGTTAAAGCTCAACCTAACAACACAGTTCAAGCGTGATTTAAAGCTATGCAAAAAGCGTAATTATAATATCAATCTGTTAAATGCCATAGTGAATACATTAAGAATACCGGTGGCACTTCCCCCGAAAAATAAAGACCATGCTTTAAAGGGAAACTATACCGGGCGGCGAGAATGTCACATATCCCCGGACTGGCTACTTATATACCGAATAGACGGAAACGAAATATACCTTGACCGTACCGGCACACATTCCGATCTATTCGGGGAATAATCTCTACAGAACACAAGCACAAATAAAGGCTCATAGAGAAAACATTAACGATTTTTTGAACGGGCCATCAATGAAACAATGAACCGTGACAAGAAAAAAAGGAATAACCGCTGTCAATATTCGCACACAAGTGTAAGAAAATACAGTCCTTGATTTTACTGACTTCCTTGCTTGCTCACCGCCAAAGGTGAATGACAGATAGTACAGCGGAAATACCGCCTCGTTCCTCATTTATGAAGAGTAAAGCACACTATCCGTTAGAATTCCTTTGTAAAGACTCTATCTGCTTCCATATC
Organism: uncultured Hungatella sp.; assembly: GCA_949879025.1. Lineage (GTDB taxonomy): Bacteria > Bacillota > Clostridia > Lachnospirales > Lachnospiraceae > UBA3402. The sequence continues at coordinate 22,982 of CATLBO010000015.1, forward strand.
AGTCTTGTAATGCCTTACCTGATAAAATACCGTCTGTGCTGTTACAAAAGAAAATAAGGCTTATGGAGTATGTATATTTAGGGTAAAAAGCAGGAATGGTCGTTACCTATATTCCGTCTTATCAGGTAAATAAACCATCCGGCAGAGGAATACCTAATAAGGAAAGAAGCCCCTTTTTTAATTTTTAGCGAAATTTTAATGAGGGGGCTTTTTAATTTTTGGTGGGGATTTTTGCGCCTTACCCTGGCTCGACAGCATGTCGTACCTGACCCCTACCCGGCCTTGCATGGTTTGGCCTACAAGATTATTTAACGGTATTTACAGGCTTAAAAACACCGTTACAATAAAGTATCGTCTAAGCAACTAAAACGGCTAAAATCAATGTCCTGTGATTGCCTGCGAACCTTAGAATCAATTCTAGCCGCCTGCTGCCTACTGTTTAATCTTTAGGGATAAATTTTAAGGGTGTTCGACCGATAAAACGCGCTGTTTGAAGAGTTATAATGTTCCCGCTGCTTATAGTGCCAAAAATCATATCAATCCATTCTCCAACCTGATACTCTCCAATTTCAAAATCTATTGGTCTGATTTCACTTGTTTTACCCCAAGGGAGTCTATATGTCAAATTATCTTTATTAATGCCAACTATCTGGCAAGGCCGAATATTATTGCATCTGCGGCTTGATTCACTCATCTGTATTGTGTCGTAATAATTTTTATACATCTTCTTACCTCTTTCTATTTCATCCAGAAATTATCAACGATATTTCTCCTAAATCCATTTCATAAATTTCTTCTATCTGGTGGTCCCTTATTTCCCATAATAATTCCCCTTTAATCCTCTAGTTCTAATGGTTCCGGTTTTTCTTTAAATGCTTGAAATCTGGCTGCTATCTCTTCCCGACTCATTGCTGGTTCTTTTAATATCTTTTCTTCCGGCACTAAATGAAATTCATTAGAATTAACATAATCATGATTATTCGTTAAATCCATAGCAGCAATTACCGGAGGAATTTTACAAGTAAAAGCTAATTTTTTTTCGCTGCTGCTATACTATTTTTCATAATATCAATAAATTCTTGCCATTCCTCTCCACGGCTTTTTGAATATTTAAGAATAGTGGTTCTGGTTGTTCCAATATAACAACTCCATCCTTCAATATCCGGGACTACCCTGGTCGCATCCGGTCTGCTGTTTACTTCTCTAAGATATTCCAAATATTCAATACTTCTCCGTTTAAATTCCACTAAACCTTCTAATGTATCTGGAAACGCTGCTGGCCTTCCTGCTTTTACACTCTCAATTGCCATTTCAAGAACTGGCTGTAGGTCATCACCTAGCGGATCATAATCAGCACCAGCTTTATAACGTTCATATACCTGTAATCTTGCTCCCCTTTCATCCCGCTTCATAATTTCACCCATAAATTATCATCCTTTCTTCATAGCTTTTATATGTGTTAAGATATCTGTTAAGGTTGGCCTTTCTCTCTAATCACCTTCATATACCCGCCATCAAATAAATATGGCTTAAATTGTAACTTTCGTTTCTCTCCACTATCAGGATTTTGCAAAATAATCCCTAGCTTATAGTCTGATACATTAATGCGGCGTACTTCCCAGCCTTCAAACTGCTGTAAATCCTCTGGTACAAATACTTGTTCCACAATAGTTTTATTTCTACTCATCCCTTTCCCTCCTATAAATTCGTTCCAGTTCATCAATTACACAAAGTATTAATTGTTTTGCAAATTCACCCTCTGGCTCACCCGCATATTTTTTATAAATTGAACCGCCCTCGTTCACTACAGAATCCCAATACTCGTCAGATTCTTTAATGTCACAATACTTTTTGTGAAAGCTCCAAATATCACCATAAATCTGCCAGTAAACAGAATTTTTAAAATCCATATTATCACCTTAATTTTTCTCGCATAAAATATGTGAATGTACTGATTAAGTAATATCCACTGTATTGTTTATCAATAAACTGCACATTGCATCCGAAGCGACTTTCCCACGTTTTCATACTTGCCATAAAGGCAGCAGGTGCAAATTCTGTGCGGTACTTATGACCAACAATATCAGAATATCCCCCCGGAGCCTCTACCATGAGATAAACTTTACAATCGTCATTTCCAGCCCTCAAAAACTCTGCCTCAAATCGTTCCCTGTTTTGTGCTAGGTTTCCAGATAGTTCCTCTAGGGATGCCTTACGCTCAACCACACAATCCCTGTGAAAATAAATATCCTCGCCTGCTACTGATGCCGGAAGCATAAAACTATAATCGCCATAATCAAGTTTTGTAACCTGATAAGGAATATTCTGCTTTATTAGGTAATCCAATATATGACCGTTTTTTTGCTCCCGACTATCTACCAAAACAACCATGCTCTTAGCCAACCTTTTAATCTCTTCTATAGAAAACTTATATTGTTTAATCATTCTTTCACTCCTTTATATAATTCTCATAGAGGGGTTGGACAAATGGACAAGCAAGGAGAAAATCTTGAGTTTATGGGCTTTTTCTGCTTGCTCACCCATGGACAAGCGAAAATCCCTTGATTTTATGAGCTTTTCCCTTTGCTTGCTCATTTATAACATCCCTCTAAGAAGATTGCTCAAATAAGAAGCTGTAATATACTTTTTTCTGTCCATACCCTTCCGGTTTAAATCCTAATATATTTTTATTTCGTAATTCTTCCTTTGCTCTTCGTAGCGTCGAAACAGTAATTCCTGCTGCCTTTGCAGCTTCATCCAATTCAGCAGTAGGCCTTTTTCCATTTTTAAGAAAGTCTATTATAAAAGCCTCTGCACTTTGCCGCTGTGGGGCCTGATAAGTTGACAAATCACGCTCTTTCACAAAATCCGCATCATGTTTATCACAATATTCTTTAAATACTGCTATGCCATCCTCGATTGTATATAGGGCTGTCCTCCCCGGCTCTCCATAATTGCTTTTCTCATGTGAAAGATATCTCACATTGTTTTTTGCCATACCTGTGATAAGGACACTCCTGGCAATATCCCACACATCCGCACTATCTGCTATGCGGTTCCTGCCATACACTCCTTGACGCTTATTGGTATGTACGACAATCAAAAAAGTGGTTCCGTATTCTTCACCCAAACCGATTAAGGGATTAAGGCAGTTCCGCATTGCGTTCCTCTGCCCCATTTGAATATCTGGCGGTATAAATGCCTGTATTGGGTCGAATATTACAAGGGCAGGCTGCACTTCTTTTATCAGGTCTTTCAGTATCGGGCTGTTAAATTTAATCTGTGAAAACCGTTCATCCTTCAAACTAACAGAATAGATATTGTCTAAATTCGCCCCAGCTTTCCTTAATTTTGCCCTTAGAGTGCATTCCAATGAATCCTCGGAACTGAAAAATATTACTTTCTGCGGCTCTTTCCTTTCAGGCTCAAAAGGATTGATGATTTCCTCCTCGAAAAACGCCCTCGTACCATTGCTTGCTGCCGCTGCCAATCCACACCATATTGTTGTCTTTCCTGCCCCGCCATCTCCGGCAAGTACGTTTATCTGTCCTTTCGGCATATATCTCCACACATGCCATTCCGCTTCCTTTTCTTCCACATCTGACAGGGAAACAAGAAGTGGTTTCTTTTCTTTTTCATTCAATTTTATCACCTCCTTGCCTGTTCCCTTACCATGCGATGTTGCATATCCTATCTTTTCCGGGCTGTCTTTCCAGTAGTTCAAAATCCCGTTGTGCCTGAATCTCTGCCAGCTCGCTTTGTGTCACTTGAAATGCTCCATCCTCTGCAAGTATCGTCAACACATTCAAAATCCATTGAAAACGGCTAGAGGATAGCCCTGCTACCACATCCGGCTTCATCCGGCGGTATGTTCCCTGATCTGCAGCACATAGAATATCAAGTTTACACTCTGCCTTTTGCAATTCGTTAATACAATAGCTCCACATATCACTGAATGGCTCATATAGCCGCTTCTCTATGGCTGTCTTATAAATATCAGCCCAACATTTCAAATTGCCTATTTCGCTTAATAAAGCCGCCTTGAACTCCTGCCTCCGTTCCTCTTGCCTTTGTCGTTCCCTCTGCCGCCGCGCTATCTCTTCCTGGCGGTCTGCTCCACCTGATAAAGATATAGACAGGGAAAAGGCTTGTATAAGATACCGGCAGGCTTCCCAATTATTAATGTTGAGGATGGCGGCAGTAAACTTTATAATATCACCCCCAGAAGCGGTAGAGAAATCGTAGTATGAATTGTGGTACAGCTTGCAGGATGCCGTTTTTTCTTGCGCAAATGGGGATAGGATAAAACCGGAAGGATTGACAGAATAGCCCAAATGCTTCGCTACTTGCCGCATTGTCAAGCTCCCTTTTATTTCTCTGAAAACCTCGCTCATTCACTCACCCGATAAAGAATCCATAAATTTATCGAGAATTGTAAAATTGACTCGGACGCTTTTTCCAATTTTGATAATAGCTCCGGCATCCTCCGCAATGGCCCGCATTTTGTTTCTTCCAAAACCATACCTTGCCCCGGCACATTCAAGCGTCCCTGTCTTTGTTTCTGTTTTAATGTTTTCTAATCTTTTTTTCACTGCTTGCACTCCTTTATCTTTGCTTTTTTGTGTTTTTCAAGTTTACAAATAAAGCATAACATGATAAACTATAGTTAGTCACTTACCGTTTTTCTACTTATTTAGAAGATATATTTCATGAAAAAAGATAGTTTACTACCTATACGTTGTGAAAGACTTAGAAAATTAAGAGGGAATAAAACACAAAAAGAAATGTCTGTACTTTTAGATGTAACAGAAAAAACATATCGTTCATGGGAAAATGGAGAATATAGAAAAGGACATACTGAAAAAGTATACCCTTACCCAGATTCAGAACGTCTTATAAAAATGAGTGAGATTTTTCATTGCAGCATTGATTATTTATTGTGCCGTTCTGATTGTACAAGCGTTGATAATCATTATATTTCATTAAAAATCGGTCTATCTGATGATGCGATAAACACTCTAAAGGTAATAAATCTTCGTGCTAATACACAATTGGGGGACTCCGCATTAAAGCGTTTATCAACCTTGAATTATATTTTAAAAGATGATGAAGCATTTGAAAATTTTCTTGGAAACCTTGCTATATACATTGACAATAATTATAAAACACCCCTTTATTTAGATCCTGACCGCCATTGTTATATTGATGTTAGCTATACATGTGCCAATGGGGAAAAGGGAATGACATTTGGATATTTGACGAAAGATAATAAGGGCAATGATGGCTATGAGGCCCTTGGTATTGATGTTAACATCCTCGAATCTCACGCCATGTTAAAAATGCAGGAAATCATGAAGAATTGGAAGGATTCCCATAAAAAAGAATCCTAAATACTGCTATTACAAAAGCCCCTCTACTTTTTCCAGTAGCAAGGGCTTTCATTTTTGAATCTCTGTTGAATTGAGATAAATTTGAGATAAAACCACCTTTCCGGCAATAGGACAGCAACAAATTTTCCTTTATTTCCAGGCTTTTCCGGCCCTAAAATCAGGAAAGGCTTTTCATGGTGGGGAACAGCAGCACATCCCGGATGGCGGGAGAGTTGGTAAACAGCATTACAAGCCTGTCAATACCGTATCCGATGCCTCCTGTTGGAGGCATGCCGATCTCCAGGGCATTTAAGAAATCCTCGTCTGTAGTATTAGCCTCTTCGTCCCCGGCAGCCAGCGCAGCCTCCTGTGCCTTAAAGCGCTCTCTCTGGTCAATGGGATCATTCAGCTCTGAATACGCATTGCACATCTCTCGGGCATAGATAAACAATTCAAACCGCTCAACCAGCTCCGGTTTATCCGGCTTTCTCTTAGTAAGCGGAGACACCTCTACCGGGTGATCCATAATAAAGGTAGGCTGGATTAGATGTTCCTCTACAAACTCTTCAAAGAACAGATTGATAATGTCTCCCCGGACATGGCGGGCCTCATAATGAACCCCTTTTTCGTCAGCCAGCCTTTTAGCCTCTTCTGTAGTTTTAATTTCCTCAAAATCAATGTTGGTATATTTTTTGATAGCCTCAATCATGGTCAGCCGCTGGAACGGCCTGCCAAGATCAATTTCCACCTCTGCATAAGGAATCTTTGTGGTGCCGCAGACTTCCTGGGCAATATGCCGGAACATATTCTCTGTCAGATCCATCATGCCATGATAATCGGTGTAAGCCTGGTAAAGCTCCATCAGAGTAAACTCCGGATTATGCCTGGTATCGAGACCTTCGTTTCTGAACACCCGGCCAATCTCATAAACTCTTTCCATGCCGCCGACAATCAGCCTCTTTAAGTATAATTCCAGAGAAATCCTCAGTTTTACGTCTTCGTCCAGTGCATTGTAGTGAGTCTCAAAAGGCCTTGCCGCAGCACCGCCTGCATTGCTTACCAGCATGGGGGTTTCTACTTCCAGAAATCCCAGATCATCCAGATAACGTCGTATGCTGCTGATAATTTTGGAACGCATGACAAAGGTTTTCTTTACATCCTCATTCATAATCAGATCCGTATAGCGCTGACGGTACCGCATATCCGTATTGGTCAGACCATGGTATTTTTCAGGAAGAACCTGAAGGCTTTTGGATAGCAGGGTTACAGAAGCAGCGTGGATGGAAATCTCACCGGTCTTTGTAGTAAACACAGTGCCGGTCAGGCCAATGATATCACCGATATCCAGCTTGCGGAATTCTTTATAGGAATCTTCGCCGATGCTGTCTCTGGCCACATAGGATTGGATATTGCCTTTTAAGTCCTGAATGTTGCAGAAAGAAGCCTTGCCCATAACGCGCTTGGACATCATACGGCCGGCTATGGATACTTCTTTTCCCTCCCACTGGCCATAGTCTTCCTTGACATCGGCACTGTGAACGGTTACGTCATATTTCGTAATCTGAAAAGGATCTTTGCCGGATTCCTGAAGCTGTGACAGCTTCTCACGGCGTACCTTAAGTAACTGGTTTATGTCTTCCTGGGTCTGTATCTGATTTTGCTGCTGTGCCACTTGTTTCACTCCTTTATGTTTTTTGGGCAATTGGAAAGCCGGATGTTACAGACTGGAATTTTCCAATTGCCCATTGTTTTTAAGATACCCTCTGAATCTCTAATACTTTGTACTGGATGACGCCGACCTGAGTTTCCACATCAACCACGTCGCCCACTCTTTTACCAAGGAGGGCCTGGCCTACAGGAGACTCATTGGAAATCTTGTTCTGAAGGCTGTTGGCCTCTGTAGAACCTACAATCCGAAATTCCATCTCCTCGTCTTCTTCCAGCTCATATACCTTAACCTTGCAGCCGATGTTAATGGTGTCAAGGTCGATTTCCTCTTCCACAACAACCTCTGCATTCTTTAAAAGTTTTTCTAATTCCTCAATACGAAGCTCTATATCCCTCTGCTCATCCTTGGCAGCATCGTATTCTGCGTTCTCGGACAGATCCCCCTGCTCTCTGGCTTCTTTAATCTTCTGTGCAACTTCTTTTCTTTTGACTACCTTCAGATTGTGAAGTTCGTCCTCATATTGTTTCAATCCTGCGTACGTAAGAATGTTTTTCTTCTCTGCCATAATCAGCACAACCTCCCGTTATTTCCATATTCTGCTGCGGGGCCTTAAAACCGGCTGGGACGGCCCTGCGGCCCGTTGCTGAAGCGGTTTTTGCATTCAAAGTATTATATCCCAAACCATACGCATTGTCAAGAACCGTAAAACTACGTTTTCCGGCATATTTCTGGAGTTTGGACGGATTTTTGTATCGTTATTATAGCAAATGCTAAGGATTTATGGTAGAATAAAAAATATAAGGGGGAGAAAGGAAAAAATAGATGCTGATTTCACTAAAAAATGATCTTACAACAGCGGTTATTGATACGTCAGGAGCTCAGTTGCTTTCTCTGAGAGACAGGAACGGAAAGGAATATATGTGGCAGAGAGAGCCGAGATTCTGGCCTCGGACTTCACCAGTTTTGTTTCCGGCTATCGGCAACAGCAGGGGCGGAAAAACAATATTTGACGGACAGTGGTATGAGCTTTCCAAACATGGGTTTGCCAAGGATATGGAGTTTAAGGAGGAGTGCAGGACGGAGTCAGAGATGTTGCTGGCTATTAAAGATACAGAGGAAACCAGGCGCTGCTATCCATATGAATTCGGCTTCTCAATCTGCTTTAAGCTGACAGGGGCCGGTATTTGGACGGAATATCAGGTGGAGAACCAAGGGCCTAAAACAATGTATTTCTGTCTTGGAGCTCACCCAGGTTTTAACTGCCCTATGGAAGAAGGAGAAAGCTTTGAAGATTACCGGCTTCAGTTTGACCATGAGGAGGACTGCCATGCTGTTGTCTATGATCTGGAAGCCCTGGAATTTGACAGAAGAAACCCAGGATATCATTTGAATGGGACATCGGTACTGCCCCTTCGATACGAACTGTTTGACAGTGACGCCATTTATTTTGAGGGGCTTAAGTCTAAGAAAGTTTCCCTGATTCACGGAAGTACAGGGAAAGGGGTTCAGGTTTCATTTGAGGATTTTGCATCTGTGGCTTTCTGGACTCCCATGGGAAAGCAGGCACCGTTTTTGTGCATAGAGCCGTGGAACGGATCTGCCATCTGTTCTGACGAGGATGATGAGTTTGCCCATAAGCATGACGTGCAGTGCCTAAAAGCCGGGGAAAAGAAAACCTACAAGCTTGGAATCAGAATTTTGGAGGAAAGGAATCAGCAGGGACAAAACTAGGGTAGCTGGCTTGCTTGCAGTTCCGCTGATAATAGCGGTAAGGTATTCGCTGTAAAGTTTAAAGGAGTATATTAATTATGAAGAGAGCAATGAATCAATCGAAACTGAACGTGATTTTAAACGGAATTTCCATGGCAGCTCTTTTGCTGGTAGTGCTGCTTCTGTTTGGCTACAGCAGATTAAATGATAAGCTTAATGATGCCAATGAGGACAGATATAACTTAACCTATAACGCTAACCGTTTTATGAATGGTTCATCCTACCTTACAAATGAAGTGCGTGCCTATGCTTCCACAGGAAACCAGGTACACTACGACAACTATTGGAATGAGATTAACAATTTAAAGAACCGTGATCTGGGAGTTGCGGCCATGCAGGAAATCGGGCTGACATCCCAGGAACAGGGCATGATTGATCAGATGTCTGCTTTGTCCAACAATTTGGTGCCGCTGGAAGAAGGAGCCATGGAGCAGGTGCAGTCCGGGCAGATGGCAGAGGCCCTGGAATATGTATACGGCAATGACTACAGTTCGGTTACAGAGAACATTACATCAATTAAGCAGCAGTTTTTAGATGAACTGAACATAAGGACCAGAGATGAAGTAAAAAGCCTGAGAATGCAGGGTGATATTGTCTTGGGGATTATATTCCTTTCCTTGATTTTAGTGGGAATTGTACAGATATATGTGATGCTGATTACTAAAAAGAGGATTTTAAATCCTGTGATTGCAGTAAGGGATCAGATGGGAGAGATCTCCAGAGGGAACCTTTCTGCAGAGTTTCCGCTGGAGCCGGATACATCCGAGATCGGAATGCTGGTGGAGTCCATTCACGAGACTAAGAGAGAACTAAAGAAATATATCTCCGATATTGATGTAAAGCTGGCCCAGATGGCCCAGGGAAAAATGGATCTGGCTATCGGCAGCGATTACAGGGGAGAATTTCAGCCTATTCAGAGGGCTATGAGCCAGATTTTGGATTCTTTTAACAATGCTTTGTACCAGATCAACCGGGCGGCAGGGCAGGTTTCCCACGAGTCAGAAAAGATGGCTGAGGACTCCCAGACCCTTTCCCATGGGGCTATGCAGCAGGCATCTGCAGTACAGCAGCTGTCAGCCAGCATCCAGACTCTTTCAGCTCAGGTTAACAGCACATCCACAGATGCAGACAATGCCCGCAGCGCCTCCATGGATGCGGCAGCCCAGCTGGAAGCCTGCAATGAAAAGATGGCAGAGCTGACCGTTGCCATGAAGGACATTTCCGAAGCCTCTCACCAGATAAGCGGAATCATTAAGACCATAGAGGATATTTCTTTCCAAACCAATATTCTGGCTCTCAATGCAGCCATTGAGGCGGCGCGGGCAGGAAGTGCAGGAAAAGGATTTGCGGTGGTGGCTGATGAAGTGCAGAGCCTGGCCAATAAAAGTTCCATAGCAGCGCAGGACATTACTAGGCTTATTAAAAACTCCATGAATCTGGTGGAGCATGGTACGGCTTTGTCGGCTGAGAGTACCAAAACTCTTGAAATAGGAGTGGCAGGGGCTAGAAAATCTACAGAACTGGTGGAGCATATCGCTGTATCCGCCAGTGATCAGGCAGAATCCCTGGCTCAGCTGACCATGGGCATGGAGCAGATTTCCGGAGTGGTTCAGACCAATGCTGCTACAGCGGAGAAATCAGCAACATCTGCTCAAGAACTGCGGAGCCAGTCAGAGGAACTGTCAGAGTCAGTACAGAGATTTAAGCTTCGGCGGTAGGAAAGGGGAATGCGTAGAATGCTGCCGATTTTGGGACAGCTAAACGTCTTCAGCCTCAGATAGAATCTCCCAGTCTGATTTGGTGCATCCGCTTTTGCTGTATCGGGCTTTTTCATAAAGCTGATGTAGGATTGGCTGACAAAGTTCCACAGATTGTTCCAGCTCAGCAGGAGTTGCGGACAAGGCAGGGGACTGTTTCCGTTTTGAAGATAGGGAAAGGATTTTGCGGCGGTACTTTTGACGGATCTTTTCGTCATAAGAGAGCCTGAATCCTTTCCCTTTTTTGTTCAGCAGCAGTTTTCCAGCCAGAGAAGGAGGCCAGACTGGGGTAAGATAAATTTTTTCGTCACTGTCAAAATGCCGGGGCTTTATAATCCAGGCCCAGATGCGTAAGAACAGGATGCGGACTGCCAAAACCGTGAGAAACAAAAGCAGGAAGGCTCCTGCGGTTCTGAAAATTTTGTCTAACAGGCTGATCCAGGGAGCCGTAGGCCTTGCATCTGCCAGCAGGGCCGAAAAATCCGGAGACTCCAAAGGCTGGGACTGCATATACAAGGCAGGATATACAGCCTGGTCTAAACTCATGCGGCCAGACAGCCATCTGCCTGCAAGCTGCCATAAAGGCTCCAGAAGAAAAGCGGCTCCAGGAAGGGTTGCGGCAGCCAGACCTGTAAAAACAGTCATGGAGACAGAATTTACAAAAGCAACTTGCTTTTTAGGAAGACGATCCACGTCCTTAAAATGGTTCAGGAACCAGTAAGCGGCATGAAGGTTCAGATGAATAAAGAAAGCCAAGATCGTTACTAGAAAACTTAAGAATCCTGCTGGCTTCATCATCAGAGACAAGGACTTTGGACTTTGGATTATATTTCCGGCAGCATAGGCAGCAGCGGACAAAGTGCCCAGTGATAGATAGAACCCGGAACGTTTTTTTCCCAGCCAGTAATTAAGAAGCTTGCGAATAGTCATAGGCCACCTCCCAGGGAAAGAGCGAAAATTGAGCAAAGGGCTTCAGACAGCATTTCTGACCCGGCCTCAGAGGGAGAATCCACTGACATCCAGGGACGCTGCGGCAAAGGGAACCATAGGACTGTGCCAAAGACTCTCTCTGCTTTGAGGAAATAAGAATATAGATTATGGATTCTCTGCTGCGGGGCATAAAGGTACAGGAGCCATCTGCCATTGTTTCCAGAAGAAATTCCATGGGAGGCAGCTTTTCTGCGGCTTGGATTCTGGCCAGAAGTTCCAAAACAGCCTTAACGTGGTCAGAGCCTGCGCCGGATTTTATGCAGCCAGGCTGCCCGGTAAGGCAGTCTGTCCCATTGGTGCAGACGGATACAGGAATGCCCTGTCTTATCAGAAGACGGCTGTAGGAGGCGCAAAGGCGTATGGCCTCCTCTGTCAGAGCTTCATCTTTATAGATGCCGCCGGAATCCATATCCAGCAAAAACATAACCTGCCATGAGGCAGTAGGTGCGTATACATTAACCTTCAATTCTCCTGTCCTGGCAGTGGCTTTCCAGTTAATCGTCCCATAAGGATCGTAGGATTGATACGGGCGGACAGACTGAATTTCAAATGGGTCTGCAAGAAGAGAGGAACAGGCCAGAAACTGTCCGCACAGATTCCGGAAAGGAAGATTCAGCCTTTCCAGAGGAACTTCTCTGGGGTAAACGTACAGACAGGCATTTACAGGAATGGAAGCTGTCAGATGACCGGAAAAAAACAGGTCATAGCTAATGATCTGTACCTGGGAAATAGTGTAATATCCCCGTTTGCTGCAGGAGAATTCCAGATTTCTCCGGATCTCTTGCCAGGGCATGCAGGAGAAAATATCACTTCTGTAGTTTTGATCCGTGATTTTAAAATTCCCGGAAGAGGTAAAAATCAGATATTTGGCCATCTGAAACTTTACATGGAGTACAGGCAGAGGCAGAACCTTGGCATTGGTGATGGTTTCCTTTAAAACAGCACGGCCTCCTTCTTCTGTGCCGGTACAGCTGAAAGACAGGCTGACATTTAAGTTTTTATGCCAGTATTGGTAGAATACAAAACCCTGAAGAACCCAGAGGGCAAAAGCCCAGGCAGCCATAGTAAACAGTTTCATAGACGCTTCCCCCATTCTTCTGTGGGAAGAGGAACTGCGGCCAGAAGCCGCTCAATGATCTCCCGGCCAAGAGGGCGGGAGCCAAAGGAATGGGCAGCCGTCAGGCGGTGGGACAGAACAGGGACTGCCAAAAGCTTAATATCCTCGGGAACCGCATAATCTCTTCCCTGTATCAGTGCATAGGAACGGACTGCCCGGTACAGACTTAAACTTCCCCTGGGGCTGACCCCGTTTAAAACCTGGCTGTCTTTTCTGGTAGCCTGAATCAGATCTACCATATAACCTTTCAGAAGAGGGTGGACATAGACCTTGGCAGTAGCCTCTGTAAGCATATGAATATGTCTGAGAGAGTATACAGGCTTAAGGTCATCCAAAGGATTATGTGTACCAAAGCGATCCAGGATGGCCAGTTCCTCCTCTTTATCAGGATAGCCCATGGAAACCTGCATAAGGAAACGGTCAAGCTGAGCTTCAGGCAAAGGGTAGGTTCCGGCTGTTTCCACAGGATTCTCAGTTGCGATAACAAAAAAGGGTTCGTTCAGAAAACAAGTTTCCCCGTCAATGGTAACCTGTCTTTCTTCCATAGCCTCCAGAAGGCTGGATTGGGTTCTGGGAGTGGCCCGGTTAATTTCGTCTGCCAGCAGAATGTGGGTGAATACAGGGCCTTTCCTCATGATAAATTGTCCTTCCTTTTGGTTAAAATAGTTCAGGCCTGTAACATCTGAAGGCAAAAGGTCAGGGGTAAACTGAATTCTTGAAAAGGCCAGATCAAGGCTTTGGGCCAAGGATTTGGCCAGCATGGTCTTCCCGGTGCCGGGAACATCTTCCAAAAGCACATGGCCCTGAGATAAAAGAGCAGTCAAAAGCAGATCAACCGTGCTGCCCTGCCCTACAATAACCTGGGAAATATTCTGCTTTATGGTCTGTATCAGTTCTGTTGACAAAGACAAATCCAGATTCGCCTCTTTCATTACGGATTCCTCCTGAAATATGCAGTTCGCCGTAAGAATTCTGTACGTTCACAAAGTACGGCATGAGTATATTTTACCACTATATACTTTTTTTCACTATACTTCTTTTGAGAAAATCTTGTCACTGGATACATGTAATGCTATAATAAGGAAACTTCCTTTCATTTACGGAGGTGCCCAAAATGCGGCATAGAGTTTAACTGTGTGGCAGACATACAGGACTTAAAGACTTTCAGAAGTCTTAGGGAATACATATATGAGGAGGAGTCAGATGTATAAGATTACAAAGGCAGAGCAGCTGGCAGACAAAATTTATCTGATGGATGTAGAAGCTCCCAGGGTAGCCAGAGCCTGCGAGCCGGGAGAATTTGTGATTGTGAAAATGGATGAGACGGGGGAGAGAATTCCTTTAACCATCTGCGATTATGACAGAGAGAAAGGCACTGTTACGATTGTGTTTCAGATTGTAGGAGCGTCTACCTGGAAGATGGCATCTTTGAAAGCCGGCGACAGCTTCCGGGATTTTGTAGGTCCCCTGGGCCGTCCGTCGGAATTTGTCCATGAAGATCTGGAGTTTTTAAAACACAGAAAAATGCTGTTTGTAGCAGGGGGCGTAGGGGCTGCGCCGGTGTATCCCCAGGTAAAATGGCTGAGGAGCCATGGAGTTGATGCGGATGTTATTGTAGGGGCTAAGACAAAAGATTTGCTGATCCTGGAAGACATGATGAGGGAAGCGGCAGGGAATCTTTACATAACCACAGATGACGGTTCCTATGTGCACAAAGGCATGGTAACTGATGTGGTGAAAGATCTGGTGCAGAACCAGGGAAAGCACTATGATGTATGCATAGCCATTGGCCCCATGATTATGATGAAATTTGTATCCATCCTGACTAGGGAACTGAATATACCTACCGTTGTCAGCATGAACCCTGTTATGGTGGACGGGACAGGCATGTGCGGCGCCTGTCGTCTGACTGTTGGGGATGAGGTCAAATTTGCCTGTGTGGACGGGCCGGAATTTGACGGACATTTGGTGGATTTTGATGAGGCAATGAAACGGCAGCAGATGTATAAAACAGAAGAAGGACGCGCCATGCTGAAACTGAAAGAGGGAAATACCCATCACGGCGGGTGTGGACATTGCGGAGGTGACGAATAATGGATGTACTGAAAAAGGTTCCGGTTCGTGAGCAGGACCCTAAAGTAAGGGCGGCAAATTTTGAAGAAGTCTGCCTGGGATACAATAAGGAAGAGGCTATGGAAGAGGCCTCAAGATGCCTGAACTGCAAGAATGCCAAGTGCATCAAAGGATGTCCGGTGTCTATTAATATTCCGGGATTTGTGGAAGAAGTAAAGGCGGGAAATTTTGAAGAGGCGGCAAAAGTGATCGCCAGATCCTCTGCGCTTCCTGCAGTGTGCGGCAGAGTATGCCCCCAGGAAAGCCAGTGCGAGGGGCAGTGCATCAGGGGTATTAAAGGCGAGCCGGTTTCCATCGGCAAGCTGGAGCGGTTTGTGGCTGACTGGTCAAGGGAAAACGGGTTTGTGCCAGAGGTTTCAGGAAGCATCAATGGGAAGAAAGTGGCGGTTATCGGCTCCGGCCCAGCTGGCCTGACCTGCGCAGGAGATCTGGCAAAGCTGGGATATGAAGTGACAATATTTGAAGCGCTTCATGAGCCAGGCGGCGTACTTTTGTATGGCATTCCAGAGTTCCGTCTTCCAAAAGAGGACGTAGTAAAGCCGGAAATCGAGAATGTGAAGAAGCTGGGCGTGAAGATAGAGACCAATGTGATTATCGGTAAATCGGTGACCATTGACCAGCTTCTGGATAAAGAAGGCTTTGACGCAGTGTTTATCGGCTCCGGGGCAGGTCTTCCTATGTTCATGGGGATTCCCGGAGAGAATGCCAATGGAGTGTTTTCGGCCAATGAATATCTGACAAGAAGCAATCTGATGAAAGCTTTCCGTGACGACTATGATACTCCCATTGCAGCAGGAAAGAAAGTAGCCGTAGTAGGCGGCGGCAATGTGGCCATGGATGCTGCCAGGACAGCTCTGCGGCTGGGAGCAGACGTACATATTGTGTACAGGAGAAGCGAGGCGGAGCTTCCGGCCAGAGTAGAGGAGGTCCATCATGCAAAAGAAGAAGGGATTATCTTTGATCTGCTGACTAATCCAACAGAGATCCTGGTGGACGACAGCGGCTGGGTAAAAGGAATGCGGTGCATCCGCATGGAATTGGGAGAGCCAGATGCCAGTGGAAGAAGAAGGCCGGTACCTATTGAGGGCTCAGACTTTGTCATTGACGTGGATACGGTGATTATGTCTTTAGGAACTTCACCTAACCCGCTGATCTCCAGCACCACAAAAGGGCTGGAAGTCAACAGAAGAAAATGTATCGTGGCAGAGGCGGATAATGGAAAGACCAGCAAAGAAGGCGTTTTTGCCGGAGGGGATGCAGTAACCGGGGCAGCGACAGTGATTCTTGCCATGGAGGCAGGACGGGCAGGAGCCAGGGGAATCCATGATTATCTGAGCAAAAAGCCGGAGGAATAGATAAATTACAGATAATACCAGGAGGCAGCATAAGCTTTCTGGTATTTCAGCAGTACCTGAAAAGAATCCATCGACAAATCTGCCGGCAGGCTATATAATATAGCACATAAGGAGCGTGATGGCCATGAAGAAATATAAACGGATTTTTATTATTGTCATAGACTCCCTGGGAATCGGGGCTATGCCCAATGCGGCGGAGTATGATGACGAGGGGACAGATACCTTGGGGCATATAGATGACCATATGGACCCATTTGTGATTCCCAATCTTACCCGTATGGGGCTGGCAAATCTTCACCCATTAAAACATGCAGAGCCTGCAAAAGAACCTTTGGGATATTACGGACAGCTTTTAGAAGCCAGTGTAGGCAAAGATACCATGACCGGCCACTGGGAGATGATGGGGCTTCATATAACCAAGCCGTTTCAGACTTTTACGGAGACAGGTTTTCCAAAGGAGCTTTTGGAACAACTGTCAGCCAGGACAGGCCATAAGATTGTGGGAAATAAATCTGCCAGCGGAACAGAGATTCTGGATGAGCTGGCAGAGCATGAGATTGCCACTGGGGATATGATTGTTTACACTTCTGCGGATTCCGTACTGCAGATCTGCGGCAATGAGGAGACATTCGGCCTTGAGGAGCTGTATCGTTGCTGCGAAATTGCCAGGGAACTGACTATGCGGGATGAGTGGAAGGTGGGGAGGGTGATTGCCAGGCCCTACGTGGGAAAGAAAAAGGGGGAATTTAAACGGACTTCCAACCGCCATGATTATGCACTGAAGCCTTATGGAAAGACAGCTATGGACGCTTTGAAGGAAGCCGGCTATGATGTTATAAGCGTGGGAAAGATCAAGGACATTTTTGACGGGGAAGGGATTACAGAAAGTTACAAGTCCAAGAGCAGCGTTCATGGCATGGAGCAGACTATTGAACTGGCGGATAAGGATTTTACAGGGCTGTGCTTTGTGAATCTGGTGGACTTTGACGCATTGTGGGGGCACCGGAGAGATCCTATAGGTTATGGACGGGAACTGGAATGGTTTGACGAGAAGCTGGGAATACTTCTTGGGAAGCTAAAGGAAGAGGATCTGCTGATTATTACGGCTGACCATGGGAATGATCCCACTTATAAGGGCACTGACCATACAAAGGAAAAGGTACCGTTTTTGGCGTGGTCACCCTCTATGAAAGGACGGGGAAGGATGCCGGATAGGGATACCTTTGCAGTGATTGGAGCTACGGCTGCCGATAATTTTATGGTGAAGATGCCAGAAGGAACAATTGGACAGTCGCTTCTAGAGGAAATGGAATAATGGAGCCGCTTATGGCTGGAAGGAGACCGCTTGCACATTGGCAGGCGGTTTTTTTATGGGACTTTAGTGTGGTAGTGAGTTATTTGGTTAGCAGGATTCACCTGTTTAGCTGCCGCCCGGAAGCGGACGCACCGCCGCACATGAAAGTCAGGCGGGCGCATTTGGAATCCCTGAATTTATGCCGTCTATTCGGCGGCGGGATTTTAAAGGTAAAGAAAGGGAGGTAAAACATTATGAAAAATCTGCAGAAGGTGAAAAGCATTTTTTGGATATTGGCCGGCAATACAACCTATGCATTAGCGATTACGATATTTATACTGCCCAACGGCCTGATTACTGGAGGAACTACAGGGCTGGCGCTGTTTTTTTATCATCAGCTGGGATTGCCGATTCAGGCATTTGTCACTGTATTTAATGTGGCCATGTTCCTTCTGGGTGCAGTTGTGCTGGGAAAGAAGTTTGCGCTGACTACAGTAATCAGTACATTTTATTATCCGTTTATTCTGTCTGTGCTCCAAAGCATTCCTGGGTTGGGGAAGATAACAGATGACAATCTGCTGGCAGTAATATTTGCAGGGCTGCTTATTGGGGCCGGAATCGGAGTGGTGATCCGAATGGGGGCTTCCACAGGAGGAATGGATATTCCTCCCCTGGTGCTGAATAAAAAGCTGGGTTTGCCCGTATCTGTGACCATGAACGTAATGGACACGGGAATTCTGCTTCTGCAGATGGCATTTTCCAACAAGGAAATGGTTCTCTATGGGATTTTGCTGGTATTGGCCTATACGGGAGTCCTTAATAAAGTGCTTCTTCTGGGAAGGGCCAAAATGCAGGTTAAAATTGTGACAGAGCATTTTGAGGAAATTAACCAGGCCATTGCCAGCCAATTGGACAGAGGGGTGACACTGTTTCAATCCAGAACCGGGCATCTGAAACGGGACGGATATGTGGTTATGTCTGTGGTGAATAACCGGGAACTGGTTCAGTTAAATCAGCTGATCCAGGAAATTGATCCTCAGGCGTTTATTGTGATTCACCAGGTCAATGAGGTAAGGGGAAGAGGGTTTACGCTTAACAAGGAATATGATTAAGCAAACATAACGGAAATTTTGGTGTAGATTTTCAAAAAACAGTCATACTAACAAAAGAAATCCATAAGAAAGGAACGTCTGACAATATGAGACGAGAGGATATCTTTTGCAGAGCAGGGCTGTTTTTTGCTGTGATTCTGGCAGCAGCAGTTCCTGCAGCCGGATGTGGGAAAGCTGCAGACGGCAGGCGGATTGTAAGAATCGCATTGGGGCAGTCGGAAAGCCACCCGGAATATATAGGCCTTATGGCATTTAAGGAATATATAGAAGAACAGCTGGGGGATCGGTATGAGGTGCAGATCTTTCCCAACGAGATTCTGGGAGCTGCCCAGAGGGCTATTGAACTGACCCAGACAGGAGCCATTGACTTTGTGGTAGCGGGAACTGCAAATTTGGAAACGTTTGCAGATGTATATGAAATTTTCAGCATGCCGTATCTGTTTGACTCTCCAGAGGTTTATCAGACGGTTATGGGTGATGAAGCCATGATGAACGGCATCTATGAATCAACAGATAGGGCAGGGTTTCGGGTATTAACCTGGTATAATGCGGGAACCAGAAATTTTTATGCTAAAAAACCTGTTTATACGCCAGAGGATCTGAAGGGAATGAAAATCAGGGTGCAGCAGAGCCCAGCCAGCGTGAAGATGATGCAGGCATTCGGTGCGGCGGCGTCCCCAATGAGTTTCGGCGAGGTATACACAGCCATTCAGCAGGGAGTGATTGATGGGGCGGAAAATAATGAGCTGGCGCTTACAAACAACAAGCATGGGGAGGTGGCAAAGTATTTTACTTATAACATGCATCAGATGGTGCCGGACATGCTGGTAGGCAATCTAAAGTTTTTAAACAGCCTGACAGCTGAAGAATTGGAAGTCTTTAAAGAGGCTGCCAGACGCTCCAATGAGGTAGAGCTTGAGGAATGGGACAAGCAGGTGGAAAAGGCGAAACGAATAGCTGCCCAGGACATGGGGGTGGAGTTTGTGAATACAGATGTGGAGCTATTTAAGGAAAAGGTGCTTCCCCTTCATCAGGAAATGCTGTCGGAAAACCCGGACATAGTGCAGGTGTATAAGGCTATTCAGGAAATCAATGAGAACATGAAAACACAGGACATGGAATATGGGCCCGAGATGGGGAAAGGAGAGCCAGAGGGAGAATTAGAACCTCAGTCAGCCATGGAAGCGGGGCTGGGGATGATATGGAAATCAGACTGGGAATTTGCAGATGAAAGGGGGGAAGGAGTATGGATGGAATGAGAAAGCTGCGAAGCAGGCTTGACAAGGTGCTGGAAATTGTTCAGATAAGCCTGTTTGCAATTATGGCAGCAGTAGGGGCATATCAGATTCTTGTCCGGTATCTCTTTAATAAGCCAAGCACTGTGTCAGAGGAACTGCTGACTTATGCATTTGCATGGCTGTCCATTATGGCAGCAGGTTATATGTTTGGAAAGCAGGGGCACATGCGCATGGGCTTTTTGGCGGATCGGGCAGCAGGAGGAACAAAGAAAGCGTTGGAGATTGTATCGGAGTGCCTGGTATTTTTATTTGCAGCCATTGTCATGGTCTATGGAGGAATTCAAATTACCTCTTTAACCATGGCCCAGAAAACGGCTTCTCTGGGAATACCCATGGGATACGTATATGCGGTTGTGCCTTTGGGTGGGGGAATAATCCTTGTGTACAGCATTCTCAACCTGATTCAGATGGCAGGAGAGGCCGAAGACAACAAGAAGGCAGGTGAGCGGTAATGAGCATTGCATGGACAGCCGGCCTGATAATCCTGATAGTTTTGATGATCATGCTCCTTGCAGGCATACCCATAGCCATAGCTTTGGCAGTGTCGTCAATCTGTGCCATTCTGCCTGTTTTGGAACTGGAACCGGCTCTTTTAACTGGTGCCCAAAGGATATTTTCCGGAATTTCGGTGTTTAACCTGATTGCCATCCCGTTTTTTATTCTGGCAGGAAATATTATGAACAAAGGCGGCATTGCCATTCGGCTGATACAATTTGCCAAACTGTTTACCGGAAAAATACCAGGTGCCTTGGCGCATACCAATATTGTGGCTAATATGCTGTTTGGGGCTATTTCCGGTTCAGGAACTGCTGCGGCTTCGGCTATGGGAGCCATAATCGGGCCAGTGGAGGAAAAAGAAGGGTATGACAGAAATTTTTCGGCAGCTGTCAATATTGCAACGGCGCCTACAGGGCTTTTGATACCACCTAGCAATGTTATGATCACTTATGCGCTGGTCAGCGGCGGAACATCCATTGCGGCGCTGTTTATGGCAGGATATATACCAGGAATTTTATGGGGCCTGGCCTGTATGGCAGTGGTGTATTTTTATGCCAAAAAGTGCGGATACCGCAGTGCCCGGACTTTTACAGGCAAAGAAAAAATAAGGACTTCCTATGAGGCTGTTCCCAGTCTTCTCATGATCGTAATTGTAATCGGAGGAATTATCAAAGGAATTTTTACTGCCACAGAGGGAGCCGTGGTGGCAGTAGTGTACAGTTTAATCTTATCTCTGTTTTTTTACCATTCCATCAAATGGCGGGATCTGCCGGGGATTTTTATGGACAGCGCACAGATGACAGGAATTATTATTTTTCTTATTGGCGTTTCCAGCATTATGTCATGGGTCATGGCATTTACTGGGCTGCCGGAGGCTATTTCTGAAACCATGCTTGGAATCAGCAATAACCGCTATGTGATTTTGCTTATTATTAATATACTGCTTCTGATCGTGGGCACATTTATGGATATGACGCCTGCCTGCCTGATTTTCACGCCTATTTTCCTGCCTGTCTGTCAGGCTCTGGGAATGAATTCCGTGCATTTTGGCATTATGATGATTTTCAATTTATGCATCGGAACTATTACGCCGCCGGTTGGGACTACGTTGTTTGTGGGGGTAAAAGTGGGAAATACCAGGATTGAAGAGGTAATAAAGCCTTTACTGCTTTATTTTGCAGCTATTTTTGCAGTTCTTTTGGTAGTGACGTACGTTCCGGCAGTGTCTATGTGGCTGCCTGGACTTTTGGGGTATGTATAGGCAGCATGTGACGGGACTGAATTTAAAAAACAGGAAAGGCCGGTTCTTTATGATGAATCCGGCTTTTCCTGTTGTGCGCCTGACGGCGCACTTTTTTGCATGCAGCAGCAAACTTAAAGTTCTGGGTGGTGTTACAGGGTAAACTGAACCGTACAGAATACCCCATAAAGAACAAGAAGCGCAATTCCCTGAACTCTGGAAAGCCTTCCGCGGATAAGAGCCGGAACCGTCATAAGCAGCATGACTGTGAACATAACCGGAATCTCCAGCACAAGAGAGGCATTGCGGCCAAAGATCATGGAACTTTGAGGGACGCTGAAAGGAGCCAGAGTCACGGAAACGCCGTTGACCAGCACCAGGTTAAAAAGGTTGGCGCCAATTACATTTCCAAGAGAAAGGGCCCCATGTCCTTTCAGCAGGGAGGTAATGGCTGTTACCAGCTCCGGCAGAGAAGTGCCCAGCGCAACAAAAGTCAGCGCAATCACAGATTCAGGCACTCCAAGAGCCTGGGCTATAAGGGTTCCGTTGTCTACAAGAAGGTTGGCGCCTATGGCGATAAGGGCAGCGCCGATAACCAGCAGGCCCATATTCTTTCCAAGAGGCTTTTCAGCTTCCTCTTCCTCACCATCCTCGTCTTCAGGCGGGTTATGTTTCATCTGCATTACAGTAACTACCATATAGACAACGAAGATTGCCAGAAGAGCAGCACCGACCAAACGGCTGAAATATCCGGTGAAATAGGCAACTCCGGCATAAAGCAGGGCAGATACAAAGAAAAACATTACCGGTGTGCGCAGAGTTTTCTTATTGACTGGCCCCGGCTTAACCGTAATAGTGATTGCTGCAATCAGGGCAGTGTTGCAGATAATGGAACCAATGGCATTGCCGTAGGCAATTTCGCTGTGGCC